>CAMCYH010000048.1 GCA_945883745.1 Candidatus Kuenenia stuttgartensis | reverse complement strand
GGGGCCGATAGAGAGTCACCGGGGGTCGCTTTCTTCGGTTCCGATCGTGACGATGCCTCCGAGGGGGCCGCCGGGGGCGGCTGGGGCACCGCGATGAAACGGGGCGTCGGCTCCGGTCGCGGGGCGAAGACGTCGAGAAACCGTCGCGGTGGCGCTGCCGTTGCCGCGTCGGGAGAGCCCATTGCAGCCAGCAAGCACCCACAGAGCGGCCACACGAGCAACCGCCCCCACCGCAGCCGCATTGATGACCTTTCCGAGGATCCAGAGCACCCTGGGGCTCGTGTCGAGCGGCGCGGCCTGCGGGCGAGAAGTGTCACGGGAGATTTCGTCATGCTGGGGACGCAGGGGGACTCGACGGCACGCGGTTGCTATCGGCCGAACGGTCGCCCCGAACGTGGCCACATCGTCGGCCGCACCCCAACTTCAAGTAGACCGCCCCATCCGTGCAGCCGGAATTTCTTACCCGTCTCAGCGGGGCGATTCTCGGCTCGAACAACGCTGCCGCCGCGCTGAAGCCGCCATGGCTGACATCATGACCACTAAAAGATCTTGCGAAACGTCTCGGCCATCGACCAGTCCGGCTCCGACGCGGGATCAGCCGCCCAGGCCCGCCAGCGATTGACGTCGTCGCCCAGGTCACGACCGCTGACTTTCTTGAGGGAGGCCACGGCCCGGTACTGGACCGCCGGGTCAGGGTCTTCCAGCGCCCGCGCAAGGGCCGGGATCGCGGTTTGGTCTTCTACCGCCCCGAGCATGCGGACGGCCTCCAGCCTGACATCGATGTCGGTATCGGTCTGGTATCGATGGGAGAGAAGCTTCACGGCCTCATCTCCAGTGCGTTTGCCCCAGGCGTTGCAGGCAGCCATGCGGACCTTGGCGTCTGGATCCTCGAGAGCGCCACGACAGATCGACAGGGCCGAGGGTGTCTCGAAGGTCCCCGCAACATCCAGAATCTTGATCCGCACGCGGGGGTCGTGTTCGGTCAGCATGCTCCTTACCAGTTCGGCGGTGAATGCTTCCTCCCGCTTGCCCCCTTCGCTCCTTGCCGCGTCGGCTTGGGCTTCGATCTCTTTCACTCGCTGATTCGCAGTCAATCCATACTTTTCCTTGAACCGTTCATCGCGGCTCGTGTCGCTCCATGGCATCTTCCAGGCGGCCGTCTGGGCGCAGCCACCGGCGATCGCCAACGCAGCCAGAACCGCCGTCCTGAGGATCCCAGGTCGAAGGGTCGAGCCGTTGCATGCAGGAGGTTTGACCATGGCGGGGCGGAACGATAGCGGCCGGTGCCGCATCAGGCCAGACCAACTGGCTTCCGGGCCACCGGGCTCGCGCCCGGGGATGGGTGGGAGAGGGTGCAGCAAACCGTCTTGCGTGATTCTTTCCCCAGCGAGCCGCCAGGCGCAAGCCGGCGGGATGACGTGCCAGCAAGCGTTGCACGATGCCCCCGGTTACCCGGGCTCGCCCAGCCGGCGGCCTCGACCCTTGTTTTGCACTTTCCCCCGACCGTGAAACGTGGTTGCATGAAGGTATGCGCCGCACACGAGTTTCCCTGACCCTACCCCTATTCGCCGCGATGCTGGCCGCCGCCAGCGTCGCCAGAACGGCTGGCAGTGATGCCGCACCGGCGTGGATTCGCGTGGAAGTGAGCAATGAACCAGAGGCGAAAACCGCGACGCGAATTGTAGAGGGCGTCATTCGGGCCGAGGCAGTTGATGGTGGCCTGCTTTTGGAGCAACGCGACGGTCGGCTCGATCTCTTTCAGCCCGGTGTGGTCCTGGCCCGCGACCCGATCCCGCCGCCGGCCGCATTGGAGACGCCACGAGATGTTGGCCGCCGGGTTCTTGGCGAACTCCCAAGCGGCTTCGATCTGCTCGTCACGAAACACTATGTCGTCTGCTTCGACACCTCGCGCCAGTACGCGCAGTGGGCGGCTTCCCTCTTCGAACGGCTGCACGATGCGTTTACGAATTTCTGGGCCCGCGCCGGGTGCGACGTGCGGCCACCGGATCGGCCGCTCATCGTCGTTATTTTTTCTGACCGGCGCCGATACGAAGACCATGCGACGCGGGACCTCGGCGCCGCCACCGACCGGGTCGTCGGCTACTACAACATGCTCAGCAACCGGGTCACCACGTTCGATCTCACGGGTGTGGATGCGGTCAAGGCCGATCTGCAGACCCGCGGGCAGCCGAGCCCCGATCTGCTGGCTCGGCCGGAGGCGGCCGGACTGGTCGCCACCCTCATTCACGAGGGCACCCACCAGCTGGCTTTCAATTGCGGGCTCCACCAGCGACTGGCGCCGGTGCCCGTGTGGGTCTGCGAGGGTGTGGCCACCTACTTCGAGGCGCCGGATCTCGCCTCGAGCCGCGGCTGGAGGGCGATCGGCCTGGTCAACCAGCCACGGCGCGACCAGTTTCTCAGGCTCACCGATCGGGGATGGCTGGAGCCGCTGCTGCGTGATGACGAGGCGTTTCGCCGACCCGACGCGGCAACCGACGCCTATGCCCGGGCCTGGGCCGTCACCTCCTTCCTCATCAAGACAAGGAAACAGGACTTCGTTAACTACCTCGCGGTTCTCGCGAAAAAATGCCCGTGTGAGGCCGATTCCGAGCAGCGGCGAATCGAGGAATTCACGGCGGCGTTTGGGCGGCCCGATGCCGCCATGGAGCAGGCCGTAGCGGCGTTCGTCGTCCGGATGCGTTGAGCCCCTGCGAGCGGTACGGCCTGTATAATCGGCTCGTTCCTCAATTGCCGACCGCGGCGGGACGATGAGACGAAAACCATGGCTGCGCAACGAACCGTCGTTCAATCGCTGAGCATCACGCTGATCGTCTTCGTGATGCTCACCTTCATTCTCGCCGTCACAACCTACCTCGGCTTCAAGGGCAAGTTCGACGCCGACGCCCAAGCAGCGGCTGCCACCGAGAACGCGACGAAGACAGCTGACGATCTGGCTGCTCAGCGGAAGAACAACGAGCTGCTCGTCAACGCGATCGGGATCGCGATGACCGATCCGGCGGATCCAACGCGGATCAATCCGGAAAAGGCGATCGAAAATTGGTTTGCCCAGCGGTTTGGTGATTTCAAGGAAGACCCGCGGTCCTACGAGAAACTCGCTCTCTGGCTGCAGGATGCCGTGCGCGAGAAAGACAGCCAGCTTCAGGAGCGGCTGATCGAGAAAGAGCGGACCGTGGCTGAGGCCAACAAAGCCCGCGACGACGCGGCCAAGCGGGCAGAGAGCTTCGGCGAGCAGGTGAAGAAAGTCGAACAGGAGGCCGAGGCGCGAAAGCAGGAGTATGACGGCTCCGTGAAGAAGCATCAGGCGGATATGGATCAGCTCAGTCAGGATTACAAAAAGGCCCTCGAGGAGGCGAACCAACTGCAGGAGATCGAGCAGGCGGTCGCCCGCGCTGAGGACGTCGTGTCGGCCCGTTCCCTCGATGCCTTCAAATCGAAATCAACGGTTGATCGGGTCGACATCATCCTCACTGAATTGCGGGAGCGGGAGCGGGCGATCAACCGGTTCAATGCGCTCTTGGCGAAACTCCGCATGGCCGACCCTGCACTGCAGCGCACTGTCGCTGACAGCGCTCCGCTCGATGAACGGGTCGACGGCTTCGATGGCCGGGTGATTGCGGTCAATCAGGCCGACCGTACGGCACTCGTGCTCTGCGACTCAACCCGCGGCATGCGGCCCGGGCTGGTGCTCTACGTCTACGGTCCCGACGATCCCAAGCCGCTCGTGGCCGCCCGCAAAGCCACGGTGGAGGTGATGGAACTCGAGAGCCCGACGCTTGCTCGTGTGCGGATTCGTGGCGATTCGATCGGCGATCCAATCGTAAGCGGTGATGGAGTGGCCACGAGTCTTTGGGAAGCCGGCGCCCAATTTACCGCCGTCATGGTCGGCTTTGTGCAGATCGACCAGGATCTGGCGGGCGACGACGCCCGTCTCCAGGAACTGATCGAGGGCATCGGCGGCAGTGTGGAATCGAGCGTGACCCCGCTCACCACAATGCTGATCGATGCCGGCCCGCCGCAGCTCTTCGGCCTTGAAAAGCCGAAGGACTGGCGGGAACGAGACGAAAAGCGCCGCGAACGTGAACTTCGTGAGGCACGCCGCCTGGGAGTGCAGGTGATCGGCATCAACGAATTCATGCAAATGCTCGGCCTGCGGCGGGATTCTCTCGACGCAAACCGCGTCCCCGAAGCCGCCTCCGCTCGATAGCTCGCAAGTATGCCGGCCCCCCGGGCTCGCGCCCGGGGCTGGGTGGGTTCTTTCCAAACACACAGCCGCCAGGCGCAAGCCGGCGGGATGACGCGCCAGTGTTCTGTCACCGCGGCCATCCGTGGCATACTCTACCCCTCCGCGACGGTGTCGACGCACCGGCGAACCACGCACGATGGAGGTTGTCATGATGGCTGGTGGTCGACGAGTGGGCGTGCATGCCCTGGTCACGGCTGTTGGAATGGTGGTCCTCGGGTGGCCGGGAGCGGCCTGCCCTGCTGACGATGCCGGTTTCACACCGATCTTCAACGGCACCTCACTCGATGGCTGGGAAGGAAAGCCGGAATTCTGGCGGGTCGAAGACGGGGTGATCGTCGGCGAGACGACGCCGGAAAAGCCCACCAAAGGCAACACGTTTGTCATCTGGCGGCAAGGGCTCGTCGATGACTTCGAACTCGTGCTGCAATACCGGCTCACCGGAGGCAACAGCGGAATTCAATACCGCAGTAAAGACTTGGGTGATTTCGTCGTCGGGGGCTATCAGGGTGACTTCGAGTCGTGCCCGAAATATTCCGGAATTCTCTATGAGGAAAAAGGCCGGGGCATTCTCACGCTCCGGGGCGAGCGGACCACGATCAAGCCCGACGGGACCAAAGAGAAACGTGAGCCGATCGGCGACGCGGCTGCGTTGCAGGCTGCTGTCAAACCCGGGGAGTGGAACGAATTTCGAATCGTCGCCCGCGGACCGACACTCCAGCACTTCATCAACGGCCAGCTGATGTCGGAAACGATCGACGAGCAGGCCGACAAGCGGTCGATGGAGGGAGTGCTCGCATTGCAACTCCATGCCGGCCCACCGATGAAGGTGGAGTTCAAGGACATCCGCCTCAAGCGAATGAAACTGGCCGACGGCCGCAAGAAGCTCGTCATGGTCGCGGGCCGGCCGAGCCACGCGCCGGGTGAGCACGAGTTTCGCGCGGGCACGATGCTGCTCGAGAAGTGTCTCGATGAATATGCCGCCAGCCACGCCCTGCCCCCGCTTGTCACGGCGGTCTACACGGATGGCTGGCCCGCCGATCCGACGGCCTTCGACAACGCCGATGCCATCTTCTTTTTTGCCGACGGTGGCAAGGGTCATCCCGTGATCCAGAGCAACCGGCTGGCCCAGATCGACGCCCTCGCGAAGCGGGGCGTGGGGATTGCCTGCCTCCATTACGGCGTGGAAGTGCCCAAGGAAAAGGGGGGGCCTGAGTTTCTGACCTGGATGGGGGGCTACTTCGAGCCCCACTGGTCGGTGAACCCCCACTGGATGCTCAAAGAGACCGAACTGGCCAGCAGCCACCCCATCTGCCGCGGTGTGAAGCCCTTCGAAACCCAGGACGAGTGGTACTACCACATGCGATTCGTCGAGCCGCCCACGGGCCTGACAATGATCCTCTCGGCCGTGCCACCCGATGCGACGCGGGAGCGGCCTGACGGCCCCCACAGCAACAACCCGACGGTTCGCGCCGAGAAGGGAGCCCGCGAGGCGCTTGCCTGGGCCTACGAGCGGCCGACCGGGGGCCGCGGCTTCGGCTGCACAGGTGCCCATTTCCACAAGAACTGGGATAACGCCGACTTTCGTACGCTGATGCTCAACGGGCTTCTGTGGACGGCCGGTCTCGACGTCCCGTCGAATGGTGTATCATCCGCCGTCTCGGCCGAGGATCTGGCCGCCAATCTGGATGACAAGCCACCACGCAAGAAGTAATACGACAAAGGAGCCTTCGATGCCGAAGCTGACTGTCACAGGAGTTGGAACGTTTGAGGTGCCGGCCGGCAAGCGGCTGGTCAACGCCCTCGTCGATGAGTGCGGCCTGGACCAGCTTCATGCCTGTGGCGGTGTGGCCCGCTGCACGACCTGCCGCGTCGAGTTCGTTACCGGCGAGCCCGCAACGATGACGAAGGCCGAGCGGGAAGTACTCGTCGCCAAGGGGCTTTCTGGCACGGCGGGTCTGCGGCTCTCCTGCCAGATCGCCTGCGATGGCGACATGGAGGTGAGGGCGATCAGCCGGCTCGCCGGAACGGGTCGTAAGGACTGCGGCTCCCGGCCCACCGACGCCATCCAGCCACCACCCGAGTGGGTGTAACCGGGCTCGAAAACTTCCCAGAGTTCATCGAGCTTCCGCCGATTCGCGCCGGTTGGTGCATCATCCCGCCGGCTGGCGCCTGGCGGCTGGCTTTACGAATCCCTCGCCATCCTGGCCTCGGGTTTCTTGGCGACCCTCCTGTCGCTCTTGTAAGCCCGCCCTCCAGGCGGGCAATCCAGCGTGGCGGTATATCTCACACCACCCGAGCCAGCCCCGGGCGCGAGCCCGGGGGCCTGCGGCAACGCCGGTGTGATTCCTCGAAAATCACGTCGTGGAGAGCGACAGAATCAGGCGGGCGATCTCGTGCATGGCCAGTGGGCGCGAGGCGAGGTCGGGGCGGGAGGCGATGAAGATCGTCTCGTGGGGATTGGCGAGGTCGCGGGCACCGTGGGAGCCCTTCACGAGCGACGTGTCGAGCGGAATGCTCACGGCCGGAAGCTTCGACCGGTCGACGTGCAGTTCGAGCGGGTCGTAGCCGGGCTTGCGATGGATGTCGATCGTGCGGGCGAAGGCGGGTGCCTTCGCGTCATCAAGCCAATAGTAATACGCCTGCCAACTGTCAGGGGTGCTTTCGATGACGATGTCGCCGCACCGGCTCTCTTGATCCTGCAGTGCGGTCGCGGCCAGACCGGCGGTGACGATATCGTCACCCGTGAGCACGCGAGCGACGCCCGCCCGCCCACGAAAGTGGCCTGCAACCCGCTCGATGAGCGTGCGGTTCGCAGCTTCGCGAAGATAGATGTGGCTGATCTGGTGGTCGGCCAATGCCCAGGCGGTGCTCGCTGCGATGTCAAGGATCTCTCCGTCCGGTGTCTCGGCCACCGCGAGCAGGCCGGCCTCGCGGAGCATCCGATTGGGAAAGAGCGTGTGGGCGACCGGGCGAATCCGATACTCCCCCGCCACGAGTACGACCAACTCCTTCCCATCCTGAGTGGCGACGATCTCTCGGTACTCTGCGATGAGCGTCGCGATCTCGGCATCGAGTTCACCGCAGGCGGCCAGCGCCGGCGGACTGTCGGGGCCGGTCCGCTGGGCGGCATAGTCGAGGTGCGGCAGATAGACGACCGCGAAGTCTGGCGGTGCTGGCCGGGCCGCCTCGATAAAGCTCCGCGCGATCCACCGCGATGACTCGATGCCCGCGATTGGGCCCCAAAACTTGTGCAGTGGAAACTCGCCTAGTTTCTCCCGCAGCGTCGCGTAGAGCGGCTCCGGATTGGTGTGGCACCACATTGTCTCGGTGCCATCGGCGTTGTGCTTCGGGGCGGGGAGGCAGACGAGATCAGCCGTGGCGTGCTTCGACTGGAGGAGAAACCAGGCGGCAGTCCGTAGGTCCGGCCGGGCGGCCTTCAGCTGATCCCAGATCCGCGGGGCCCGATGCACGCGATCGGGGCTGATCCACATTTCAAGATGGTGCGCAGGCCGATCGACAAGACCGTTGGTGACGATGCCGTGGGCGGCCGGAAGCACGCCCGTCGTGAGCGTGGCCTGCACGGGGCAGGTGACGGCGGGAAAGCCTGGGTCGAGCGGCACGCTGCCCCCCTCCTCTGCCAGCGCCGCCAGCGTGGGCATGCGGGCGAGATCCTCCGCACGAAGACCGGGAATCGACAGCAGCAGCACATGGGGAGCGGTCATGCAGGAATCCTGTCAGAAAAGAGGCGGTGAAGAAACAGGGCCGACTCGCGGGCCGTTTCGAACCAGCGATGCGTCTGCCGGGGCAACTCCACGTGAAGACCGCCGGTGTAGCCCGAGTCGGCCAGGGCGTCGATGACGGGAAAAAAGTCGACGACGCCGGCACCCAAAGGCAGGTGATCATGCCGGCAGGCGAGCATGTCGTCGACGTGCACGTTCACAACCCGACCGAGCCAGGGCCGCAGGAAGTCTTCCGGTGGCCGTTCGCCCATGCAGACGAGATGGCCGATATCGACCGTCAGCCCAAGATGATCGGGAGCGTTCACTTTTTCCAGCAGCATGCCGAATCGGGCCAGCGTGTCGACGAACATCCCCGGCTCGGGCTCGAACCCGACCGCGACGCCCCGCGCACCGGCATGTTCGAGCACCGGGGCCAGGCTGGCGGTGAGCCGCGGCCAGAGTTCCTCCTCGCCGGCCGCATCCCGCACCACACCGCTCCAGAGCGACACGCACTTCGCACCGAGCAGCGCGGCCACGTCGATCGCCCGCGTGAGGAAATCGATCCGACGCTCGCGGGCTTCGATACCAGCCGAGACGAGCGTGGGCTCGTGCTTACGGTGCGGATCGAGAAGGTGCCGGGCACCCGTTTCGACGACGCAGGCCATGCCATGGTCTGCGAGGACCGCCCGCCAGCGGGAAGCCTCATCAGCGATGTCTGGCCCATATGGATTGAGCACGTCGTGGTCGAGCGTGATCGCCAGCGACCGGTGGCCAAGGTCGTGGAGCAGCGGAACTGCCTCCACGGGATCGATGTCACCGATGCTGTTGGTGCTGAAACCGATGCGCATGAAAATGGTGGCCGTGAGAGCCGGCTTCAGGTGGGGCTGACCAGCCGCCTACCGATGAGAAACGGAACCAAGAGCACAAGGACGACAATCATCCACGACTCCCCGCAGGCGGCGAGCACGACCGCCGCATCGAGCGTGATGATCGACATGATCGCATTCCCCACAGCCTGCTGCATGCGGGGCGGCGTGGGCGTGGCAATCGCAGCGAGGTTCCGGGTGACAATCGAACCGCCCAGGATCATCCACAGCATCAGCCACATCGACAGTCTGCCCGGTGCCAGCCAAGGGCCTCCCACATTCCAATGGTCACCAGTGCGAGCCTGGGCCGCCAGCCACGGATAGGCACCGGCCACGACGAGCCCCGCCACCATCACCAGCGTGGCCACTGCCAGCCTTCCAGCCACACCGCGGCCGGCTTCGTCTCGGGCGAAGAGCGTGATGCCGGTCACATAGAGGGCCATGCCCACGGGAATGAGCCATTCATGAGACGCGGTCGGCCCGCCGGCCGCCGTCATTCCGAGCAGCCAATTGAGACCGCGGCAGCTCCCCATGACAACGGGGCCAAACGGTGTCGCCTTGGCATGCCGATCATAGAGCCAGACGGCCGCGGCCAGGAGTCCGCCCACGATCGCCGGCCAGGGTGTCGCAGCCAGCCAGGCCGTGGCCACCGCGGCAACCAGGCCGGCACCAAGAAGCCCGTAGCCCGCGCGGACGGCGGCCAGCGCATCGATCGCCCCGCTCGGCAGGGGCCGCTCCGGCCGTTCGCGGCGATCGAGTTCCACGTCGTAGACGTCGTTCAGCACCATGCCGGCGGCATACAGGGCGAGTGACGCGGCGACTGCGGCCCAGAAGGCGGCCGGTGGCCAATCGACAGCCCGCGGACCCGTGCAGACCAGATAGCCGGCCAGCACATCGGCCACGGCCGTCGCATGATTCGGCAGCCGCAGCAGCCGTAGCCAGGCAAGAAAGGAATGCGTCATGACACTCAACCCAAGGCTCCTCGAGCGTTCGCCGACCCCCTCGTCTTCATCCTCTTGGAGAGAGACCCTTTTTTAAAACCTTGCTGAACATCAATCGAGATCGACACCGGCGCGGGCGGCGGCGGCGAGGAGGTAGGAACGGGCGGCCGCGGCCGCCTCGTCGGGCCGGTCGCGATAGGGATAGAGTTCTACGGTGATCCACATGTCGGGCGTGTACTCGGCAATCGCGCGAAAGACAGCTTCGAAATCGATCGCCCCCTCACCGGGTACGAGATGGTGGTGCACCCGCGTGGCGGCGATGTCCTCAAAGTGATAGTGACGGGTGTGGGGCTGCATGCGCGGCACCCACTCGGCGGGATCCTCGCCCACGCAGTAGGCATGGCCGATGTCGAAGTTGAGCGCCAGCGCCGGATGGTTTACCCGTTCGGCAAACTCCAGGTATTGCCCGAACTGCTCGATGAGCAGGCCCGGCTCCGGCTCGATCAAGAGCGTCACCCCGCAGTCGGCCGCCACGTCGAGGCAGGGCATGATCTCGTCATAGAAGATGTCGGTCGCTTCGGCACGGGTCTGCCCCGGCTGGATCTCGCCTCCCGGCTCGGTCGAAATGCTCGTCGCCCCGAGGTCGGCTGCCAGCCGGAGGGCTCGCTTCGTGTGCTCGCGACGAATCGCCCGGTAGTGCGGATCGGGATCGGTCCAGCCGGGGTGCCAGTACGGCTGCCGTGGATCGGCAATGGCATTCATCATGAAGGCATTGATGTTGGAGATGGTCAGGCCGCTGTGCTGGAGCGCCCGGCGAATTGCCTTCTTTTGCACCTCGAGCAGCCCGGCCGGCCAGGCATGAGGAACGTCGGCGAGCAGTTCAATCCCGTGGTAGCCGAATCCGGCGATCTGGGAGATCGCCTCCTCGACAGGCACGTTGAGGTACGCATTGGAACTGAAGGCGAGCTGCAGCGGCATGAAGACTCCTCGATGAGAATTCGCGAAAGTGTAGCCACTCGCCTAACTGCTGGCGCTGCGGTACTTTGCCAAAGCCGATTGGAAGACACGGCGGGAGATTACCAGCGTCGCGAGGGCGGCCAGGATCGTGCCGCTGACCGGCCACCAGGCCTGGCCGGTCAGCGGCTGGGCGATGACACGAGCCGGGACGTTGACCACCAGCAGGATCGGGATCACGAACGTACAGGCCGCGCGGAGCGGACCACCCCAGGGCCCGGCATAGATCTCAGCCGGATACCGGGAAAAGTTGGTGATGTAAAACCAGAAGTCGTAGAGGCTCTGGTTGCGGCCCATCAGGATCGTGGCCGCGGCGAGCATGATGATGAGGCCGTAGAGGATCGCCACTCCGCAGAGGATGAGCATCGGATAGACCGCCCAGGCAATCGGCGGTGGCGGCTGGTCAAGCCGAGGAACAGCCCAGGCGAGGAGCCCGATGCCGACGAACCCGTTGGCCAGAGAAGAAAAATCGACGCGGTGCATCGACAACAGAAACTGGGCGTCGAGCGGCCGCACGAGTACCGCGTCGAGGCCGCCTGTACGGACGAGCTCGGTGAGCTCCTCGGCACTCGGCATGAAGAGCGCCTGCACGACGGAATTGATGATCATCCCCGTGGCCACGAATGCAAAGAACGGCGCCTTCGACCAGCCCGTGCCGGCGCCGATCTCCGGCGTGAACTGGAAGACGAGCAGGTAGAAGGCCAGATTCATCGCCATCCAGCCGAGGCTCGTCACGCACTCGAGCACGAAGTTGGCCCGGAACGTCATGTCGCGAACGAGGCAGGCGCGGGCGAACGTCCACAAAATAGAAAGGTAGCGACTCATCCGCCGAATGCGCTCCAGCGTCTCGTGCCTCGCCACCAGGCGAGGCGACACACGACGATCATCACGACCACCCAGACCGCCTCGGCGACCAGCGATGCAGTGAGCTCCGGCCCGCGGATCTTCCCCAGCCAGACGGCGGCAGGAAAATAAGCCGTGTAGTGAAACGGGAGCCAGCGAACCACTTCGGCGAGGCTCACGTTGGGAAGACCCGTGGGAATACCGGCCAGCATGTCGAGCGGAAACATGTGCCCGGAGAGCAGGTACTGCACCAGCATGTAGGCAAACATGAGGCTCGATACTTCGAGAAACCAGAAGCCGAGCATGCCGAGGGCCGCCTCCATGAAAAAGCCGAGCAGAAAGGACATCACGAGTGACGCGAGGAAGGCGAGGATCGTCGCCACATCAGGCACGGGCGGGAGATAACTCCGGCAGAGAAAAAACACGAGGCCGAAGGGGAGAAGGGCGACGAGATAATAGACGAGCTTGTGGGCGACCCGGGCGGCCAGCAGAAACGAGACGTAGTCGACGGGCTGGACGAGGTATTTCTTGACCGAACCGTCGCGGATGCTGCGGGCGATGCCGCCGGAGAGCCCCGGCATGCTGGAGAAGGCCCGCGTCACCATCGTGAGCAGATAGTAGGCGACAATGTCGTTGCGTGAGTAGCCGGCGATGTCGGGGCGGCTGGTGGCGGCGAAGACGGCGGTCCAGAGAAAGATCTGCGTGACGATCGGCAAAAAACGCATCAGCGTGCCGACAATGAAGTCACCCCGGTAGACGAGCCGCTCCTCGATGCAGATCGCAAGCATCGTGAACCAGGTCCGCAGACCCGCCAGCGGCCGCCGCGCCACGAACAGCCCCGCCACGTCTTCGCCTGTCGCTCCGGCCTGACTCACGAGGCAGCCTCCTGGGCGGCTTGGCGGGCCGGCGCCGACCGAAACAGCTCAGCCACGATTTCCTCGAGTGGGACATCTTCCACCGAAACGTCGCGGACGTTCCCACCCCGCAGGATGTCGGGAAGCACGTCGGCGATGCGGGTGCGGTCGATCCGCAGGATTGCCTGTGGGCCGCGGATCTCGCACGGATAGCCACAGCCCGCGAGCCGGCGGGCCGCCGCCGCGTCCTCGAGGTCGAGCGTGACGATCTTGTGCGTAGTGAATCGGTCGACGATGTCGACCAGTGACCCGTCATAGAGAATGTCGCCGTGGGTGATCACCACGACCCGCTCACAGAGTGCGGCGACGTCCTTCATGTAGTGAGTCGTGAGCATCACCGTGACCCGGCGTTCCCGCTGTACATGCCGCAAAAACTCGTGGATCGTGTGCTGGGCCACGACGTCGAGGCCAATCGTCGGCTCATCGAGAAAGAGCACCTCCGGCTCATGGAGGAGCGCGGCGACCAGTTCCAGCTTCATCCGTTCGCCAAGCGACAGCTCCCGCACCGGCTGGAGGATCAGCTTCCGTACGCCCAGCATGTCGACCAGTGCGTCACGGGTGCGGGCAAACCGCGTTGGGTCAATTCGGTAGATCTCCTGATGAAGCCGGAAGCTCTCGGCCGCCGGCAGATCCCACCACAGCTGGTTCCGCTGCCCCATGACGAGGGCAAACCGCCGCCGGAAGTCATCGGCCCGCTCCCAGGGCACATGCCCCAGCACGTGGGCCGTGCCCCGCGACGGGGTGATGATGCCGGAAAGGAGCTTCAGAAACGTCGTCTTGCCGGCGCCGTTGGGTCCCAGCAGGGCCACAAACTCTCCCCTGCCCACCGCGAGGTCGACGCCCCGCAGCGCGTCAACGACCCGACTCGACCGGTGAAAGATTCCACGGATGCTTGCCAGGAGCCCCTCGGGCTTGTCGAAAACCCGGTACTCCTTGGCAAGGCCGGCGACGCGAATAACCGGTTCATCGGCGGCCAACATGTGTTGCATAGTTCATGAGTATAGACGCCACGGTATAAAGGTGATTGCGTCCTCCGCCTGCTCCCCCTGCTCTGCCAACCATGCCGCCATCGTTTCGGATCGGCCTCGGCCACGACACCCATCGGCTCGAGCCGGGCGATGGCCTGGTCCTGGGGGGCGTGACGATCGGGCATGACCGGCGGGCCGTCGGTCACAGCGATGCCGATGTGCTTCTCCATGCGATCACCGACGCCATTCTCGGGGCAGCCGCACTCGGCGACATCGGCGAGATGTTTCCCGACACCGACCCCGCCAACAGGGGTCGCGACTCGGCCGAGATGCTCCGCGCGGCAGCGGCCCGCGTAGGCGAAGCCGGCTGGCGGATCGAGAATCTGGATTGCGTGATCTTCGCCCAGCGGCCCAAAATCCTCCCGCATCGCGAGACGATCCGGCAGCGGGTCGCCGCGGTGCTCGGCATCGACGTCGCCGCCATCTGGCTCAAGGCCAAGACCGGCGAGGGCGTGGGGCCGATCGGCCGGCAGGAGGCCATCGCCGCTGAGTGCGTGGCCCTGCTGACTCGAGATGCATGAACATCGAAGCACGCTCCGGGAGAATCGTATGGCGGTGACGCACCTTCCCTCGATCGAGATCTACAGCACACTCACGAAGAAGAAGTCGCCGCTCGTGACGGTTCAGCCTGGCCAGGTGGGGATGTATCTTTGCGGCCCCACGGTCTACAAGCCGAGCCACATCGGCCACATGGTCGGGCCGGTGATCTTCGACACGGTCAAACGCCACCTCGAGTATTCGGGCTGGAAGGTCACGTGGGTGGTCAACATCACCGACGTCGACGACAAGATCATCGCCGAGAGCACGGCCCGCGGCACCACGATGCAGGCCCTGGCTGAGGAGATGACAGCCGACTATCTCGACAACCTCGCGGCGCTCGGAGTCGAGAGCATCGACGAAATGCCAAAGGCCACCGAACATATCGGCACGATCATCGCTTTCATCGAGGAACTCATCGCTAAGGGATTTGCCTACGCCAGCGATGGCGACGTCTACTTTGATGTCCTCCGCGATGCCGACTACGGCAAACTGACCAATCGCTCGGTCGAACAGATGCAGGGCGAAGGGGGCTCGACGGCTGAGCGGAAGCGGTCGGCGGCCGACTTCGCGCTCTGGAAGAAGGCCAAGCCGGGCGAACCCTCATGGGAAAGCCCCTGGGGGCCGGGCCGGCCGGGCTGGCATATCGAGTGCTCGGCGATGAGCAAGGCGATCCTCGGGCCCCACTTCGACATCCATGGCGGTGGCCTCGACCTCGTCTTCCCCCATCACGAAAACGAGATCGCCCAGAGCGAGTCGCTCCACGACTGTCCGATGGCGACGTTTTGGATGCACAACGGCCTCATGCAGGCGGCCGGTGCCGCCGGCAAGGTGGGGGGGCGGCCGCGCGGGGGAGACACTGCGGCCGACGATGCCGCGGCCCAGGCGGCCACGAAGATCTCGAAGTCGACCGGTGCCGAGCCGTTCAAGAAGTTGCTGGCCCGGCACGATCCGCAGGTGATCCGGATGCTGCTCCTCTCCACGCACTACCGCAGCCCGATCCACTTTGGCGAGGAGCCGCTCGCCGAGAGTGCCCGAGCGATGGAGGCCTTCGAACGGCTGTTCGTCCGCTACGAGCGGATCGGCGGGCAGGCGTTTTACCCGCTTCCCTGCCGCAGCCGCAGTGAAGGCGATGCCGTCGTGGCGACCGCTGGCGCGGATGTGCAGGCCCTGCGGACAAAGTTCCTGGCCGCGATGGATGACGACTTCAACACGGCGATCGCGATTGCCACGCTCTTCGACTTCGTCCGCCTCGTCAACAAGTTCATCGACCAGCACTCGCTCGAAGCCAAGAAGCCGGCCACCGAACTGGCCACGCTCGACGCGATGATGCTCGTGCTCCGCGAGCTCACCGGTGTGCTCGGCCTGTTCATGAAGCCGCCGCAGGCAAAGGTCGGCGGGGCCGACGAGGGGCTCGTGGCGAGGCTCATGGAACTCGTGATCGAGATCCGCGCCAACGCCCGCAAGGCGAAGGATTTTGCCACGGCCGATCTCGTCCGCAACAAGCTCACTGAGGCCGGCATCGTGCTGGAAGACCGCCCCGACGGCACCGGCTGGTCGCGGAAATAGACTCCCGAGGCGTGTGCCTGATTGCCCATCGGTTCAGCGGTCAAGATGTCGCTGCGTCCGATGATCGACTCAAGGGTTAGGCTGCCGGGCGAAGCATGTGGTGCGGCCGTGCAGGCTCATCGGCTTGATTGGGCTCTTCGAGGAAGCCCGCCACTGTCAGGCCTCCGGAGGCTCGGAGTCCACGGACCTGCTCCTCAGCTCGTTGCCGCACCTCCGAATCCATGCCGACGTCGGTCGTGACGTAATGCGTCTGCGACGGGAAAGCGAAGCCACAGCCTGAAGCCCCAACCACATCCATCACCTTGAGCAGCACGTCCTCCTGAATGGTGAGGAAGGTGGCCCAGTCACTCGTCCGAATCATCGCAAAGATCTCGACGTCGAGAGAGTAGGCTCCGTAGCCCACGAACCGCACTCGAATGCTCTCCCGCTCGACACTCGGATGGGCCGCGAGCATCTCTCGCAACCCGGCAAGCACATGCCGCAGTTGATCGGCGGTCGTCTCGTACCTCAGGCCCAGTTGCTTCTGGAGCAGGATCTTGTCACGGCGGGTGTAATTCACCAGACGCAACTTGGCAAACTCAGAGTTCGGAATCGAAATCACCGTACGGTCAATACCCCGGATTCGAGTGGATCGCAGACCGATCTGTTCGACGGTTCCCCGCTGATCGCCGAACTGACAGGAGTCACCGATCCGGACCGGCTTGTCGGCAAACAGGACCAGCCCGGCAATGAAGTTCTCGATCGTGTGCTGTGCGGCGAGCGCCACGGCCAGGCCGCTCACCCCGAGGCCGGCGATCAACGGCGTCACGGAGATACCCATCGAGTCGGCCCCCAGGATCACCATCCAGGCGGTGGCCAGAAACGTGACCAGACGAAAGCCGAGCCGCAGGAGTTGGGTGTCAATCATCTCCGGACGCAGCCGCCGTGCATGGATCACCGCCTCGGAGAGTCGCCCCAGCACCGCCCGCACCAGCAGGATCCAGCCCACAAGCCGAGCCGCCTGGAGGCAGGTCTTCAGCGCGAACAAAGAGGGCCCGGTGATCCGCACGTGATTCGTCGCCAGTTCGTCGAGAATCGTGACCCCTGCCACAATCGCAAAGGGCGCCGCCAAGGCAAACGCATGGGCGACGAATCCCGGCCGGCCAGCGACTCGTCGAGCCAGCCAAAAGCTCCCCGCCACGAAGGTGGACACACTCGTGACCAGCATCGCCAAGGCCACCCATTGCCAGATGGCGGCCCTTCCGAAGTCAGCCCGCATCCAGGCAGGCAGCGAGCGGACCACGACCTCCGGAATCAGCCACCCCGGCGTGTGGACGTAGACATCGTGCAGGCCAGGGCTACCGGCGTCACTGCGGTAGGGAAGCTGCGCCACCACGTCGTAAAAATCACCACTCCGTCGCACGGTGTCGGTCGTGAACAGCCATTCGCCCGCTTGCGGTCCTTCGGCGATGGGAGCGATGGTGATCTCGGTGCCTGGCAATCGCCAGCGTTCAAGCTTTTCAGCCGCCACTTCCTCCGCATCGGGAATCTCCTCCCAGACGGGCCGCGGAACGCGGTCAAGCAACTCCTTCAGGTGTACAGCCGACTCACGGCCTTCCGATTCGAGCAACGATGGGGCGACGTGGCTCAGGTCGAGGCAGCCGATCGCACGGCCGGTGAGCCGCTTGTTTCGAAGTCGGCCGGCATCAGTGGGCGGCTCGCTCATGAACCGGTCAAAGAATTCGTCAAGCGACCCTACGAAGGTCTGGAGCGTCGCCCTCGGGCTCGATCGGTCGGGCGGAGCCAACGGTGATTCAGGCTCATCGGCGTCGAGGCTGCCGCAGAGCATGACCAGACCGCAGAGCATGAAAGCGAGACGGCCGCAGGAGCGGGCAACTGACATCGGGGTACTCTCCGAGGTCCGGACCATGACAGACGGGAAGTAGCACCAGCAGGTGCCGAGCGTCAACCCGGGGAACTGGAGGGCACAGTTTGCAACCTGGGCAAATCAGGCTTTCTCGGAGTGATCACGCCGCCTCCCTGAATTCGGAAGGCGGCACCACGGCCGCCATGGGTGTGGCTGGCAATGCGGCTGGCAGTCGGCCGGCCGGAACGCTACCTTCTCAGCCCCCTTGCTCCACCATGATGCCCCCGCTGTTATCTCCTTCGCGACACAGTATTCAGGTGATCGGGATCGCTGTGCTTGCGGTCCTGACCACCTCCGGCTGCGGCACGACCCGCTGGAGCGACTCCAAGCGGACGGCGACCGAACAGTTGCTCATTTCCGACGCCGTCGAGCGGGCGGTGATGCACGTCGACATGCGGCCGCTGGCCGGCCAGAGTGTATTCCTCGACGCGGCCATTCTCGACGATGTCAACGACGGTAAATATCTCGAAAGCGCGCTGCGGCACCAGCTTGTCGCCTCCGGCTGCCGGCTCGCTCCCAACCGCGACGCAGCCACGGTCGTGGTCGAGGCCCGGGCCGGCGCTATCGGCACGGATCGGAACGATGTCCTGGTCGGCCTGCCGAGCACGAGTGTCTCCGTGATGGGGAACGGCACGTCGATTCCAGAAATCGCCTTCTTCAAGCGGACCGATCAGCGAGGCGTCGCGAAGGTGAACCTGTTCGCCTACGAGCGGGCCAGTGGCCGGCCGGTGTGGCAGAGCGGTCTCGCCCGCGTCAACACCGCCACCCGCGACCGCTGGGTCGCCGGCGCGGGGCCATTCCAAGATGGCGACATTCACGACCGTGTCGAGTTTGCGGGTGAGCGGTTTGCGCTCCCTTGGCGGCGAAAGCAGGCCGTCGAAGAGGAGCGGATCGAAGCGGAGATCGACGCCCTGGCCGAGCGGACCGATCTTCGGCACGAGAAGGTCTTTGCCACGCTGCCGCCGGCCGGCTCTCCGGCCGCCGAGCGCACGATGACCGCCGACGAGCGGCCAATGGACCTGCCGCCAGTTCGCTGATCCTCCGCCACGACACGACGCCGCACCGCCAAAATTGCCAATGGTGCCTCGTTGATCTTCAGCGTTGAATACGGTGTCTTCAGTTCATCCCCGCGGCCAGGATCACGTCACCATGACCCGCTTCTCCTGCCGACACCGGCTTCGATCGCGCATCCTGCAGTGGTGTTTCGTCATTCTGCCAGCCCTGCTCGTTCGCTACGTCCTGACCAGCGGGCCAATTCTGGCCAGCGAGCCATTCCCGATTCCACCGCCGGGGTCGCCGGTTGCGGTGAACGGAAAACTGGCCACTCAGGGCAACCACATCGTCAACGCCTCCGGGAACCCGGTCCAGCTCCGAGGTATCGCATTCCATGGTTTCCAGTGGTTTGGCGATTTCTATCGCGACGGTCGTGTGACCGAGGCCGCTGCATCTTCGTGGGGGGCGGATGTCGTGAGAATCGCCGTCTATCTCCACGAGGGGGGCTACCTCGAGAGCGGGCCGGCAGTCCGTGACGATCATGAGGCGATCATCGACACGATCGTCCGGCGATGCGCACAGAACGGCATCTACTGCATCATCGACTGGCACGTTCACCATCCGGGCGATCCCCTGCTCTTCGTCGACGATGCCAAGCGGTTTTTCACCAGGATGGCAGACCGTTACGCCGCGCTGCCAAACGTGATCTACGAAATCGCCAACGAGCCGAATCGCACAGGCGCTACCGGGATCGCTCCCGAACGCGAGGTATCGTGGGCCGACATCGCGGCCTATGCCGACGAGGTCATACCGGCGATCCGCGCTCGGTCGCCCGACAGTCTCGTCCTCGTGGGCACTCCCGATTGGTGCTCATTCGGAATCAGCGGAGGGCGCGATTGGCGAGAGGTCGTCAAGGCTCCGCTCAGGCATCGCAACGTTGCGTACGTCGTCCACGCCTATGCCGCGGGCCACACCTTTCATGCCGCGATCGACGAGATCGCCGAGCAACTGCCGCTCTTTGCCACGGAATGGGCAGCGGCGTCCTGGAAACGAACGAGCGAAAACGACCTCGTGAAAGCCCAGCCTTGGATCGAGATGTTCAACCGACGGGGCATCAGCTGGACGTACTGGAACTTCTGCCCGGGCGACGGCGTTTTCGGCTGTTTCAAGGAAGGCACCACGCCTGATGACCGGCTCACTCCGGAGAGCCCCCAGGTTTCGGAGACGGGCAAGCTGGTCTATTTTTTGCTCAACACGCCTCGGGACGATTGCGGCTCGCCAGCGGTATCAGCAGACGGACCGACGATGCTCCCCGAATGATACGCGGCGGTAGCGGCCCACCAGGCGACTTACTGACCGCGACGCCCCGTTGGCAAAAGCCCCAGCTCAAAACCGCGAGCAACCGCGTGGGCGCTGTTCACAGCGCCCAGCTTCTCCTTGAGTGCCTCGATATGAGCCCGCGCCGTGCGGGCCGTGATGGCTAGCCGCTCACCGATCTCGACTGCCGTCAGACCATCTCGCAATTTAATGAGCACTTCCAGCTCTCGCGTTGTGAGCGGCTTGTCGCGATCGCGGCGGGCGAGTTTGCGGGCGACCGTTTCGCCCAGCGGGCGGCCGCCGGCATGGACTTCGCGAACCGCTGCCACGAGGTCGGCATAGCGGATGCTTTTCGTGACATACCCTTCGGCACCAGCGTCGATCGCCGCAACGACATCATCCTGGTCCTCGGAGGAGGTAAGCATGAGCACCCGGGCCCGGGGATCCTGGGCTTTCAGCTGCCGGACAGTATCGATGCCGTTCATGCCCGGCATGCTGATGTCGATGATCGCCACGTCAGGCCGCGCCTGCATCCACTGTTCGAGCGCCGAGCGGCCGCTGGCCGCCTGTGCCGCCACCACGATGCCGTGCGCCGCGCCGAGGGTGTGGGCAAGCCCCTCGCGAAAGAGCGGGTGGTCATCCACGATCATGAGTCGGATGTCAGCGACGGCGTGCATGGTGCGATCACAAGAAACAGGATCGATTGCTGCAACGGGCCTAAGCCGGTTGCTGACACGATCAGAGCCCACTCTTGGGATCGTACACGACGTCGTGTTCACCGGCCATGTACTTGTCAACCTCGTCAGCGGCCACCTCCACGGAGGAGCCGTCGCTCTTGAAGACCTTTACCTTGCCGCCGACGCCCTTGGATTCACACAGCACTGCATAGGTCGTCGTCAGCGGACCTTTGATGCCATACCGAATCCGAAATGGCTGCCCATCCCGCTCCGAGGTAAAGAGTTCGGGGGACTCTGCGTTTGCAATCCCCATCTCCGCCAAGGCCTCAGACGGCATGGCGGCAATAAACCGTCGCAGTGACGCCTCGTCGGCCGGTCCGCTGAAATCATTCGGCCCCCGTGGCGGACGAGTCGGCGATGCCATCGATCGAGCATACAGGACCACAACGCGCCGCCCATTCTCGGGAAATGCGGCCTTGAATGCGGCCTTGATCTGCTGCTCAGGCGACGACTGGCAACCGCTGATCGCACCCACTGCCACGATCGCACCGACACACCATCCGCGGACTGATTTTAAAGGGATCGCCATACCCAAGAGCCTCCGTGGTGTGATGGTGAGTTGAGCCAACATACGAGCAACAACGCCGCTTGCACCCTGCCGACGAATTCATTCCTTAGAGGTCACCGTTTCGCCCGTTGCCCTTCGATCGCGAAACAAGCGGCCGCAGAACGTTGTTGATGTCGACATTGAAGCGGATCGCCCGAACCGAGCCGTCCCCAAAGACAGCCATGAACCCCGATGGGTGAGCGGACCCTGGCCCCAAATCTTTGCCCTTCACCGTATTGCTGTCGGTCATACTGCCCGAGCCATAGGTCCGACGATTGGTCTCCGAGTCCTGCTTGGGGTAGTGTGTCGTTGTGATAATCCGCTGGTACGACCAGGTTCCGTCGTTGTTCTCGATATCAAAGTATCCGCCATCGGCGGAACCGCCGGTGTACCAATCCGACCTGGTGATACCTTTCTCCACCAGCATCAGGGTGTTTGACATCCCGTCGGTGACTTTCGCCACCGTGACCGCCGGATACTGAATCTCGAGCCTGGAACTGCCACCCCAGTCAACCATTCCGCCCGGCTGAACGATCGAATTGAAATTTGTATCGAGCCAGTTTTGATTGGCACCACTGGGACCGTCCCAGTTGAGCTGTTCGACGAAGCCACCATGGCCTCCATCACTCACGGAAGCGTAGTCCTGGAGAGGCGATGGCAAACCGCTCACGCCATAGTTGGTTCCGTTGGGGGCAGTGCGAGAAAGCCGAAACCCACGGGTCGGACAGGTGTACATTTTGATCGGCTGGGCATGCATCGACGCCGAACCATTGCCCCAGTCGCGGTATCCATTGCCACTGAACCGGCGATCATTGATCGAGTTTTCCTCAGTGTATGGCAGGATCTGGAACGTCCAGGGGAGAAGGGGCGATCCGTAGATCTCTTGCGTCCTTGAGGCATTCCAGCCCCCTGCGGCCCATGCCTGCTTTACCAAGCCCGTCGTAGGAAATTTCTTCAGGGCAGACTCATGGTTCGCGAAGCCCAGCCCAATCTGCTTGAGATTATTCGTGCAGGCAGACCGGCGGGCAGACTCGCGGGCAGCCTGGACGGCGGGTAGCAGCAGACCGATGAGCACACCGATGATCGCGATGACGACGAGCAACTCCACGAGGGTGAAGCCCCTGCGACTGCGGGAAAGCGTGATGTTCATGACGAAACCCTCCGAATGGTCAGAAAAGAAAAAAGTGTGGCAACCCTTTGCATGACCGGGCGAGTGCTAAGACATGAATAGACTGCAAGTCCCCTCTCGCCACGCTGAACAATACGCCACACCACCGGCCGCTTCCATTGGCAAATTTGCCAGTCGGTCAAGATTTTTTCCAGTCAAACAGGATTCCGGTTAAACAACAGTGTGCGTTGGGGAGGTGACTTCGCTCGCGTCCAGGTGCAACCGGATCGGCACGTTCGTCAGTGCCCGGAGAGCGGCGTTCACAGCGACGATTTAAGCGAGGAAAGTACAGCGGTTCATTGTTGATTGGACTCGGGTTTCGTGGCGAGATCGAGGCTGGCGGCGTTGAAGAACTCGATGCTCTGGGCGAGCTTGGGCATCGACTCGAACCAATCGTACGAATACTCGATCCCGATCATGGTGGGCTTGATACCGAGGCGGTGGAGTTCCTCGAAGAACTCGCGAGTTTTCCCAGCTCCGGTGCCCCAGGGTACGTCGTGGCCTTTCGGACCGCGCTCGTGGAGATCGTGCATTTGGATGGTGAGGATGCGGTCTTTCAGGATTCGGACCGCCTCGATCGGATCGATGCCTAGGCGAAGCCAGTAGCCAAGATCGGGAGCGGCTCCGATACGCTTGCTGCGTCCTTCGCAGAGGGCGTGCACCATCTC
>CAMCYH010000047.1 GCA_945883745.1 Candidatus Kuenenia stuttgartensis | reverse complement strand
GCTACCTGCGATGCCGGCGAAAAGCGAGGACAAGAAGCCGGCAGTGGCTGACGTTCCTCCTACGGCTGCACCTGCGATGCCGGCGAAAAGCGAGGCGAGTGATCGCGCCGCTAAGGACGAGCAACTCGTTGCCATCTTAGCCAAGGGTACTGGCACAAGTTTTCTGGACGACCCGTTGGCTACATCGAACGAGAAAAAGAAAGCCTTAGACCAACTTGTTACCGAACTGTACAAGCAATTGCCGCCACGGCAGTGGACAACCCAGCAATTCGACGAGTTTGCTGAGTTTTTTGTCGCGGCTGCCATTAAGTCTGATAGCCGTTTCTGCAGCCTTCCAGGGGTAGGGACTATGAGTGGCAGAGGCGTCAGCGGCCCAATTGATTCCGTTAGGAAGTTCGCTGGCTCATTTCCCGGTGTGCAGTGGCTGCTCTCATCTCCTACAGCGGAAGATTTTATTTCTAGGGCGACGCATTTGCAGTCGAAACAGTGTTGGCCCGACATAGATAGCCAGACAGATGTGGATTCTCTGAAAGCGTGGTTGAAGTCTGTTGGCTGCAAAGATGTGGAAGGGTGTATGACTATCCTAGGTAAGGTGAAGGAGGCCGGGGTACGGCTCGCCGCACTAGACGCAATGCGTGCGGAACTCGGCCAGTGATCTGTCTATACTCCATGCTCACGCATGACGCCTGGGTTGTTGAAGAAATCCAAGAGACGATATGACGATGTTCTGCAGAGGCACTAGGGGGGCTCCCGCGGGGGTCTGAAGACCTTGCCTGCCCGCCGGTCTCTTGGGCGCCCTATTAACTGGGCTTGACCCGGAGGGCTTGCAGAAGCTTTTCCATGTGGGGGCCGGAGCCCGGAAAAAAGTCAGGTGACAGATTGAACTGGATAACGGAACTGCTGCGGGGGGCCACGGGGGGTAGCGGCGTTGCCCATGATGTTCAGTTCAAGGCTCGCAGGATCTCCTCGCGGGCTTCTGCCGACAGACAGGGCCACAGTTTGGCCAGTTCGGCAGGGAGCCCGTCAGGGGGCGAATCCGACGATTGTGCGCCGGATTCTGCGCCGTGTTGGTCCGTAAGCACGGTTTTGCCCCGAAAGGGGTTGTGGGTTCGAATCCCATGCCCTCCGCTGCAACTATCCGCGGTCGATGACCAGCGGATCAGACGACGAGAGGTCGCCGACTCGCAAGGCGGCCTTGCCTGAGAGCAGGTCGTCGATGAGTTCGCCGACCACCTCGCGGCGCCACCCCGTCGCCAACAGCGGCGAGGGTTCGCCCTCTTCACCGAAACCCAGTTTCCAGGCCAAGAGATCCCGCATATCGGAGGCCGTGCCCACCAGCGCCGGGGCGATCTTCATCTGCCGGCACATGCCGGCCACCGCCGTCGCCATGAACTGCCCGAGCACGGCCACGTGTGACGGCGGAGCGCGGTGCTTCTCCCCGCCTGGGCACTCGTCATCCGGAAGCGACAGGCCTCGTTCGATGGCATCGGCCAGCCCGGGCAGGATGTGCCGCAGGTCCGACCGCTGCATGCCACGGATCGCTGAAATCTGTTGTGGATCTGCGCTCCGTCGCTTGCAGAGTTCCACGAGGAGGTCGTCCCGCAGCACCCTTTTGGGCGGCATGTCACGCTGCTCGGCCACGGAATCCCGCCAGTGCCAAAGCTCCCGTGCCACGGCCAGCTCGCGACGCGAAAGGCCACTGAGGCCAGACACCCGTCGCCAGCGCTTTCGAGTGAACGACTCCGCCACGTCGTCCTGCCATGTCGCCATTTCCGCTTCCATCCACGCCGTGCGGCCCGTCGCCTCGAGCTTTGTCTGCAGCTTTCGCCACATTCGCTCCAGGTAGCGGACGTCGTCGAGCGCGTAATCGAGTTGGGCGTCGGAGAGCGGCCGCCGCCGCCAGTCGGTGCGTGTCTCTCCCTTGTTGGTCTGCACGTTGAGCAGACGTCGCACGAGCGCGGCATAGCCTGCCGGATAGTCGTGGTCCACCAGTCCTGCTGCCAGTTGCACATCGAACAGGTTCGCCGGCCGTTCCCCGATTGCCTGGAGGATGAAGCCCATCTCCTCACGGCCTGCATGCACGATCGTCGTGCGGGCCTCGTCGGTGAGGAGCCGCCAGAACGGGTCGAGCTCCGTCACCGTGAGCGTATCGATAACGGCGAGCACGCCGGGGGCCGCCACCTGGATCAGGCACAGCTGGCTGCGGTAGGTGTGCTCCGATACGAATTCCGTGTCAAAAGCCAGGAAAGGCTGCGTTGCCAGCCGATCGACGAGCCGCCCCAGTTGGGAGGCGGTTGTGATGTGATCGAAGGATTCGGCGGATGTCGAGGGCTTGGTCACGAAACAAAGCCGGCAGCAAGCTGCCGTCAGGATCAGAAAAAAAGAAACGCCATGACCGCGAAGACGGGAAGCAAAACGCCCACACTATAGACGAGATACCCAAAGAAACTCGGCATTCGCACGCCCGCCTGTTCGGCGATCGCCTTGACCATGAAGTTTGGCCCGTTGCCAATGTACGTCATCGCCCCGAGGAAAACGGCTCCAAGGCTGATGCACGCCAACCGGCCCACCTCCACGCCTGCCATGAGCGTGCCGTCGGCCGGCAGCGACTGGGCGGTCTTGAAAAAGACGAGATAGGTGGGGGCATTGTCGAGCACGGCCGAGAGGGCCCCAGTGGCCCAGAAGAAGGCCTGCGGCGACTGAATGCCGAGGCTGGCCCCGTGCTCGTTGAGGAGGGACAGGGCGGGCTGCATGCAGACGAAGATCCCGACAAAGAGCGCCGCCACCTCGAGGATGGCGAAGTATGTAAAGCCGTTCTTCACCCGGATCTCACGGGAACCGAGGGCCAATGACGCGATGACCAACGCCAGGAGGACCGCCTCGCGCAGAAAGATCCAGGGGTGCCAGCCGGTGCCGGGGATGGCCTTCGAGGGATCGAGCAGGCCGACCGCCGCGATCACGCCGAGCATCAGTGGCGCGTTGAGCGCCAGACCGCTGATTCGCAACGTGCCCGCCCGATGCACATCGCGGACAATGTCACTCGTTCGTTCCCGAGGATAGGCGAAAAAAGCATCCCATACCCAGTAAATCGCCAGCAGCAGGCCGTTTGTAAAGAGCCACTCCTTCCAGAGCGACATCGTCCAGAGGAAGTCGACACCCTGGAGATAGCCGAGGAACAGCGGTGGGTCGCCGATCGGCAAGAGACAGCCACCACAGTTGCAGACCATGAAGATGAAGAACACGAGCGTATGGACGACGCTTCTGCGTTGCTGATTGGTCTCCAAGAGCGGCCTGATGAGGAGCATCGCCGCGCCTGTGGTGCCGATGAAGCTGGCAGCCGTCGCACCGATGCCGAGAAAGGTCGCGTTGACGGTGGGGGTGGCCTCCAGATCACCCTCGATCCGCACCCCTCCCGTGATCACATAGAGCGCGAGCAGCAGCATGATGAACGGGACATATTCCGACAGCAACGCATTGGCCAGGACGGCGGCAGCCACGCCCCACGAGGGGCCGCCCACGGCGGGGGCGACAACCGAGTGCGCAGGGAAGTGGAGCTCCACTGCCTCGCGATGGAGCAGGAGGTAATAGCCGAGTGTGATGAGGCCCAGCGTACCTGCGACCAAGAGTTTGCTGGAGTTGTGTTCCCACCAGTGGGCGAGTGGGGGTGTGAGCGGGAGGACCGCAATCGCCCCGAGCAGCACCATGAACGGAATCACGGCCCAGGCCGGAGGTGGACCGCCGGCTGAATGGCCTCCGTCGTCGGTTTCACCATGGCCGGCCGCGTCGGGGACGTGTTCCGCTGCTGCGTGATCCTCATGCGCCTCGTGGTGTGCGGCTTGTGCGGCCACCAGCAAATCACGACCATATTGCGGCCAGCCAGCGGCGGCCGCTGCCGCATAGGCCGCCAGTGCGATACCGAATCCGATGAGGGCGGCCGTCGGACTGGAGGAAGCGGGAGAATGGTGCGAGTCGTGCATGACAATCCAACTTTCCGCGGGCGACGAATCAGCGACAATGGTATGCGGTTCACGGGATTTGCGAAAGGATGAAAGACGCCTCCATGGCCACGACACCGCACGCGGCTCATGAAGTGTGGCTGCAGGGCAACAGACGCATTGCCATGCTCCTCGGTGCGATCTCGGTGGTCCTCGACGGCGGTGCGCTCCTCGCCGTGCGGATGGCGGTCATGGGCAGCAGCGGTTCGACGATGTGGTGGGGCGTTGTTGCCATCGCCACCATGTCCGCCTCCGGCCTGATGCTGCTGGCCTGGGCGTCGTATCGTCCGCGACTCGTGCGGCAGGGCGACAGACTGCTGGTGCAGGTATCGCCGCTGGTGATTCGGGGGGTGCCGATCGACGTGGTCGAGTGTTTTTTCTCGGGATCGAATCCACTCGATGCCGACGGATCACCGACCTGCGGAGAGCATGCAGCGTTTCGTGTCGGCACGCTCGTGATCCGGCTTGCGGAACGCGCCCTCGACTACCGCGCCGGCGACACGTTCACGCCGTGGGCCACCTGGGAGGATTCCTACCTGGTGCTCGATGGCCGCTGGTGTGAGCCCTTGTCACCAGCGGTTGTGAAAGAGCTCAACAGCCGCCTGGTGGCGGCGAAGCGGGAGGCTCCGCCAGGGGTGATCCCATGATCTGGCGCGGGCTCTTGGTCAGCGTTCGCGATGCCGCGGAGGCGGAGGCCGCACTGGCCGGGGGGGCCGCGATCATCGACGTCAAAGACCCCTCAGCAGGGTCGCTCGGTGCCGCATCGGCGTCTGCCGTGGCCGGAGTGGCTGCCGCGGTGGGAGACCGGGTGCCATGGACCGTGGCCGCTGGAGAGTTGCGGGATGAGATCGCGCACCCTGGAGCTATCCATCGCTTGCTCGCGGCGATCGCAGCGGACGCGGGTCGTGCCGCATGTGCTGCGCCTGCGGCTGTCAAGGTAGGTCTGGCAGGCCTCGGTGGCTCAGCCTGGCAACGGCCTTTTCACGACGTGATGGACGGGCTTCCGGCGACGACGGCGCGGGTTGCTGTTGCCTATGCGGATTGGCAGCGCGTCGGAGCACCGCATCCCCTGGACATCGTGGCTGAGGCCCGGGCTTCCAGTGGCGTGCTATTGGCCCGGGCTTCCAGTGGCGTGCTATTGGATCGGGCTTCCAGTGGCGTGCTATTGATAGACACCGCCGACAAGTCCGGCCCTGATCTCCTCGAGGCCTGTCCGTGGTCTGATCTCGAGGCATGGGTGGCTGAGGCACGCAGCATCGGGCTGACTGTGACGCTCGCCGGTCGCCTGCGGCTGGAGCAAATTCGGCACCTTGGCCGCCTCAGGCCCGACGTGGTCGCATTGCGGTCGGCCGTGTGTTTAAATCATCGGCTCGGCACGGTCGATGCGACGCTGGTGCGTCGTGCCGTCGCCGCGGTCAGCCTCTTGGAGAAGCCATCTGATGGCACCGCTTGAACTTCGCGTCCCACATTCTCTCAGCCGTGAGGAGATCCATCGCCGCATCGACGCCGGGCTCGCTCGCGCACGGGCGGAGTATGAGTCGCAGATTGGTCCGATCGAGGCTGAGTGGGTAGATCCCGACAGGATGACGGTGGGACTGAGTGTCATGGGGATGCGATTCAACGGGCAAATCGAGACGTCCGACAAGGAAGTTTTGGTAAAGGTCCAACTGCCAGGCATGGCCTCCTTGTTTGCCGGGCGGATCCGTCAGGGCATTGAAGAGCAACTCGGTGGCCTTCTGGCTGGCCCGACGGTGTAGAATCTGTCGTTCCCACAGACGGCATGCGAAATCTACCCCGGCGGCCCTGGCACCATGCCAGGCCCTTCATTGGCACGGCATGCCGCGACGTGATCGTGATGTTGCTGATGGCCATTGCCATCAGCGAGGCGATGCCGACACGGTGTGACGATCTCTCGGCGCAGCCGGCCGCAGGTGCGAGCGATCCATTCGTCCGGGAGCTCCATCCGCTTCGTGGTCAGGCCGGAAATCAGCCCCCGCAAACACCGCCACCAGTCGCAGCGGCATTGCCGCCCCGCCCCGCGACCACGCTGCCGATACCGTTTCCCGAGGCAGCCGCAGTTCCCCATCCTTCAATGGGCCCCGCCTCGCCGGCCGTGCCACCCGATGACGTAGAGTCGTATCTCCGGCAGGCACTCGAGGCGCGTCGGCAGGGCGACCTCGAGGGGGCGGTTGAACTCTGCTCGCGCGGACTTGCAGTCGACCCCGACCATCCGGAGTTGCTGTTGCGGCGAGGCATTGCCTGGTTTCATTTGGGAATGTTCGGCATCGCGACCGAAGACTTTGCCGATGCCGCGGCGATCGCCTACGACGATCCGCGGCCGGAGTTGTGGCGCGGGCTGACCGCGGTCGAGCGGGGCCGCGGCCTGGAGGCCGTAAGTGCCTATTCCGAGGCCATTCGTCGCGATCGCACCTATCTGCTGGCCTACCTCAACCGCGGCCTCGCATACCTGCAGGCTGGTGAGGCAGAGAAGGCCGAGCGAGATTTCGACCATGCCATCCGTCATGATCCACGCGATGTGCGAGCCTGGTTTCACCGCGGCGTGGCAGCCACTCGGCAGCGACGATTCGCCGACGCGGTGCGTTGCTACGAGACGGCTCTCCGGATCGATCCGAAACATGAACCCTCGCGACGCAACCTGCAGGTACTTCGTCGCCCCGGGATCGTGCCAGGAATTTCATCATCGCGGTGACTGCTCGGCCCACACGCGGAGCGTGCCGTCATCGATCCGCCATGAGAGCCCGAGTGGAACGAGGATCGCGTCGAGGAGTTCGTCGCGGGAGGCCGACCGTACTTCAGCGCGGGCAATCTCGCGTGGAGCGACGCCGCGGGCCGAGAGCGAGGCCGTGTCGAGCGATAGCCTAAGGCCGAACTGCCGGGTGACGGCGTTGAGGGCCTCCTCCAAGGGGGCCTCGAGGCGAAGCGTGTAGACTTGCCGTCCACCGACCTGTCGGGGTGGTGAGTTTCGTCGCGCGGGTGATGTCGGCTCCGTGTCCGTCGGCACGGCGTCTGCTGCGGCATCGGGAAGCGGCACGATGTGGCCCTGTGGGTGAGGGCCGGTCGGGCTGCGGGACCAGCCGACGCGGAGATCAAAGTGGGCGAGGATCAAATCGAGACGATCGGCGAGCGTGAGTGGCGGAATATCCGCTGCGGGGAAGTGATCATGCGGAATGCGGTCGAGCCCGTCGATCGCAAGCCCCGCCTCTGCCGCCGCCGAGGCAATGAGATCGCGTGGCGTGCTGCCAGGTGGCCACTGCCAGGTGGCCTTCTTGGCCAGGGAATCGCGTTGGGGCGAGGGGAGGCGGGAGATCTCCCGCCGCCGTGCCTGCTCGCCTGCCAGGCAGCGACCGGCTAGGGCGGGCGGCACGATGCGGATCACCGACTCGAGATGAATCGCTTGGCCACCGGCGCGGGCAGCGACTGTGGCGAGCACGTCGTCGCACGATTCGCCAGTGATCACAAGCGTGAGCGGCGTAGTCGGGTCAATTCGGCGATCGAGAACCACCGGCCTGCCGGCCAGATGAGAAAGCTGACCGGTTACCTCACGGATCGGGAGGGCGGTCCATGTGGCATGCACCGGTGGTGCGGCGAACGTCGCTGCGGCAGGCATGCATCCGAGGGCCACGCAGACCATCCCTGTGCACCACCTATTTTGTGTGACGTGACGGGCTTGCATCGCTAGGGGTAGTCTCAGCGACTTGGCAGGGTGAGGCTGCTGTGGGCCACGACGCGGGCAGCCTGCCGGTGCAGACTACGCGAGGAAGATTCACGGTGGAAACCCTTTTGTGGAGAAAGAAGCATGACACTCCGTTCCACGGTGCCGCGCTGCGTCATGGCGCTCGATCAGGGCACCACATCGAGCCGGGCCATCCTTTTCGACGGTGAAGGGCGGCCGCTGGCCGTGGCCCAGCAGGAGTTTCCCCAGCACGTGAGGGCCGCCGAGGGCACGCCTGCCGTAGGACAGCCGGCCGACATGGCGATCGTCGAGCACGACCCCGAAGATATCTGGAACAGCCAGCTGGCCTGCGGCCGTGCCGTGCTTGAAAAGGCGGGCATGACCGCCGCCGACGTCGCCGCGATCGGCATTACCAACCAGCGAGAGACGACAATTCTGTGGGAGCGTGCCACCGGCAGGCCGGTGGCGCCGGCGATCGTCTGGCAGAGCCGCGTATCGGCGCCGATCTGCGAACGGCTCAAAGCCCAGGGGCTGGAGTCCGAGATTCGGAGCCGCACCGGCCTCGTGCTCGATCCCTACTTCTCGGCCACGAAGCTCGTGCACCTGCTCGAGACGATCCCGGGTCTGCGGCAGCGGTGCACCGCGGGAGAAATCCTGTTTGGCACGGTCGACTCGTTTCTCATCTGGCGGCTGACCGGTGGCCGCGTTCATGCGACCGACGTCACCAACGCCAGTCGCACGCTTCTCTTCGACATTCATCAGATGCAGTGGAGCGACGAACTTTGTCGCTTGTTTGGGGTGCCTCGGGACATCCTGCCCGCAGTACGGCCGTCGAGCGGCGACTTCGGCACCGTCGACTCCACCCTGCTTGGCGCCGCGATCCCGATCACCGGCTGTGCCGGCGACCAGCTCGCAGCCGCCTTCGGCCAGGGCTGTACCGCCGCCGGCCAGGCTAAAAACACGTACGGCACCGGTGCGTTTCTCATCTTCGCGACCGGCGCACGACCCGTGCCGAGCGAAAGCGGGCTGCTCACGACGCCCTGCTGCGACGTGGGCGGTTCGCCGAACTATTGTCTCGAGGGGGCCGTCTTCGTGGCCGGAGCGATCATCAGCTGGTTGCGTGACGGGCTCGGCATGATCGCCGACGCCGGAGAGATCGAGCCGCTCGCCCGCAGTGTACCCGACACCGGGGGCATGATGGTGGTGCCCGCGCTCACCGGGCTTGGCACACCCCACTGGGATCCCTTTGCCCGGGGAATCTTTGTCGGGCTCTCGCGGGCGACGACGCGGGCGCACGTGGCACGGGCCGCGTTGGAAGCCATCGCCTTGTCGGTGGCTGATGTCGTTGGCTGCATGGAGAAGGATGCCGGCATGCCGTTGACCACGCTTCGGGTGGATGGTGGAGCGAGCAGCAACGACCTTCTCTTGCAGATGCAGGCCGACGTGCTCGGGATTGCAGTGGAGCGGCCGGTCGTGCGGGAAACCACGGCCCTTGGCGCCGCCTTGCTCGCAGGCCTGGCTACCGGGTTGTACGCCGATGCCCATGCCGTGGCGGAGGCGCGGCGAATCGAACGGCGGTTCGAGCCCGCGATGACTGACGGCGACCGCCGCCGACTCCGCGATCGGTGGACGGATGCAGTGGCACGATCGAAGGGGTGGGCACGGCCTACCTGAGGATCGTACCGGTTTGCGAAGACGGATTTTCAGCGACTGCGACCCGCGCGGTGTAGCGCTGAGGGTTGCTCGAAAACGTCGTCCGAGTCTCAGGGGTGGAGAAGAGGTAGATCCGCGACTGGTACGTCACGCCGTAGCGTCTCTGACCGGGCACCGACTTCCCCCCATCGAATGCCACGACCGGATCGTCGCCGGAGAGTGCGGGAGCATAGCGGTCTGGGTCGGCGAGAAACGCCCGTTGCTGAGGCTCTCCGGCGAAGAGGTAGGTGCGGCCCCGATGGCGGGCACCCCACTGGGCTCGGCCCTCCACCCACTGGCCCTTCTCGGCCAGCGTGACCGGACAGTAGCCCTCTATGCCGAGCGGCATCGTGCCGTAGGGATCGATCTGCGCCGCAGCGGGCACCGCCGGCGGCGTGGTGGGCTCGGCCTTCTCCACTTTCGGCGTGGACGAGAAGAAACTGAACGGCCGCTGGAGTGCCGCCAAGAAGGCGTTGGAACTCTTGGGCTTGTCGTCACCGGACTGCTCGGTAGCGGCGGCCGTCTGGGCCGGGCTAGCCGGTGATGGGGGCAGCGGCGTCGATCCATAGGTGGCAACGGCCGGAGCGGGGGGCGCCTGGGCCGGCTGAGACTGGGGCGCCGGCTGCGGCACGGTCGCGCCGTATGCGGCGGTCGTGGCTCGCTGCGCAGCCGAATCGCCAAGCCACGACGCCATTCCAGACGGACCTGTTGGCGACTGGGCCGGCGCGGGTTCGATTGCGGGTCGAGCCGCGGTCGTGACGGCAGGTGACTGGGTGGCCGGAGTTGGAGCCCAGGGCGCTCGGGTGGCCGCCTCGGGCATTGTCACGGGAAGGCTGGCAGTGGGTGACTCTGCCGACCAGCGACTCTCGGAAGCAGGAGCCGCTGACCCGTGCGTCGAAAACCGCGACAACGGTCGGCTGGAAGTGCTTTCCGGTACCGACGCCGGCGGCAAGGCCGCCGAGGTTGCCGCGAACGGACCGCCGGCTGCGTCTGCCCCGGTCGGAGCGACGCCAGAATGGAACACCGGCGGAGCCGCGGGTGCAGGAGCGGCGACGGCTGCCACGGGCTGACTGGGTGCGGCTGGTACGGTCACTGTCGTCACCGACGATTGACGGGCGGCGGCCGCATCCTGCACTGCCTTGCCAGCTGCGGCGACAAAACTCGCTGGAGAGTCCGGGCAGTCAAACGATGTCAGAACGCGGTCGTTTTGATCAACCACGCAGGCCGTCGGCAGGTATGTGACCCCCATTTTTTTCGTCATGGCGGGATCGACATCGACATCGATCTTCACGGGCTCAAAGCAGGCCGTGATGATCGCGGTCGCCTCTTGATTGGCGAGCGTCTTCTCGTGGAGCACGACACTGGCATCGCTCCACGAGGCACCGAACACCAACAGCACAGGCCGCCTGCTGATGGCAGCGGCTGCCTTCGCCTGTTCCAGCGACGAATGCCAGGGAACGGCCGCCTGCGCCGCCGCCGCCCAGCAGGTCGCCGACAGGAGGGCAACCAGAGCGATGGAGGCAATGCGGCGGGCGGTGTGGAAAGTCGGACGGCACATGGCGATGTGGCCTCTCGGGCAAGAACGGTGGAAAACCACGAAGGCGGCGGAGGCGAATGGCCAGCGCCGTCTTCATCAGTCCATATCGGCCTCTCCGGTCGCATGAATTGCGTCGATAGGAGCGGTTTTGCCCAGACCCCCGGCCTTGCCTGCCTGCCTGTTCGGCAATTGGGAAAACTCGGAATACTGGGCGGAGAAATTCGATTTGTGAATCCCGAAATCCCGTGGCTTGACAGTCAGGGCAGTGGGGCAGATACTTTCGGCATCGCTTTTCATGGCGATCCCGATCTAGCGAGTGATTGCGAAATCGGGTCTGGGAAGGTTTTCAGAACCATCTTTCGGGATGCGGCTGAGAAGTCCTGAGAGTTCACACAGCGGGTCTTTCGGCCGCTGGCTGGCGTGGTCTCGGGGAGCCCGGCAATTGTGCCCCGGGGTCACTTCGCATTCAGATTGTCTGAGGCTGCTTGCGTGAGCGGCTTATCGGGCTGATGGTGTAGGACCCCTTTGCAAAGGGGTTACGGCCGATCAATGCGGCCAAATGGATGATGGTGTCACCTGTGAGCCTCCGATGCGGGGGTTTTCTACCGTGTCACAGGCCTTTTTTGTTTCCGGCAGCGTGTCGGCGAACAGTATGGCAAACGGTCTCCTGAGAGTGGATTGATCTATGTCGAAGCGGAGGCGATCGAGGTCGCAGGGGCGGGGTGGCTACGGCGGTGGTCAGGGGCCGGGCGGCCAAGGTGGCGGCGGCGGTGGCGGCGGTGGCGGCGGTGGCGGCTACGGTCGGCGACGGCGGTACCGCCGTGGTGGTGGCGGAGGACCAGTGCCCTCCGGGGCTGGTGCGGTCGACATGGAAGGGGAGGGCATGCAACCCCCCGACCTGGAACCGGAGGTCTCCGAAAACGGGGAACCGATTCCGCTCGAACCGGGCAGCGGTGTCCTCGAAATGCACCCCAACGGCTACGGCTTTCTGCGCAGCGCAGAGACAAACTACGTGCGAGAGCGGACCGATCCATTCGTGCCAGCCACGATGATCGAGCGATATCGGCTTCGGGAAGGCGTGTTTCTCAAGGTGCAGGTGCAGGCCGGTCGTCGCCAGCAGGGGCCTCGGGTGCGCGAGATCGAGGAAGTGGAAGGCAGGCCGCCCGAGGAGTGGGCGAATGTGAAGACCTTTGATCAGCGGACGCCGATCAATCCGGAGTCATGGCTGCGGCTCGAGACCGGCCAGCAGCCGATCACCACCCGCGTGATGGACCTCCTCACGCCACTCGGCAAGGGACAACGGGCGCTGATCGTGGCTCCGCCACGCACGGGCAAAACCGTGCTCTTGCAGCAGGTGTCGCAGGCGGTTTCGGAAAACCACCCAGAGCTTTCGCTCGTGATGCTGCTGGTTGACGAACGACCTGAAGAAGTGACTGACATGCGCCGCAGCGTCAAGGGGGAGGTTCTGGCGAGCAGCCTCGACTGTGACGTGGAGAGCCATGTGCGGCTTTCGCAGTTGGTCATCGAGCGGTGCAAGAGGATGGCCGAGGCAGGCAAGGACGTGTTTCTGCTGATGGACTCGATTACTCGCATGGCACGGGCCTTCAACAAGTGGGTCGGCAACACGGGCCGAACGATGTCGGGCGGTGTCGATATCAAGGCCCTCGACATCCCCAAAAAGCTCTTTGCCACCGCTCGCGTGTTCGAAGAGGGAGGGTCGCTGACGATCGTCGCGACAGCCTTGATCGATACGGGCAGCCGAATGGACGAGCTCATCTTTCAGGAGTTCAAGGGTACCGGCAACATGGAGCTCGTGCTCGATCGGAAACTGGCCGACCGCCGCGTCTGGCCCGCGATCGACATCTCACAGTCCGGCACCCGTCGCGAAGAAAAGCTTCTCGATCCCGACACGCTCCATGCGGTCAACATGCTGCGACGAACACTATCGTCGATGCATCACGTCGACGCGATGGAGCAGCTGACGAAACAGCTGGCGAAATTCAAGAGCAATCGCGAATTTATCTCGCTGATCGCCAGTTCCAGAGAGTAGGCGGAGATCCGCCGGATCGCTATCGAGGACTCGGTCGTTGTTGCAGACGATCGAGCCAGTAGGCGTATTGCGGGTCGCCGCAGCGAAACGAGAAGACGGCGTCGGGAAGGCGTGACCCCTCCGGCCCAGCCGATCGCACCCGCACCACAAGGGCACCATCGCTCCGCTGTTCGATTGACAGCCGATCATCGGGAATGCGGGCAGGATCGCGGTTGGCGGGCATGAATTTCAGTATGCCGCAATCATCGATGCCATGCCAGATGCTGCGGGCGGGGGGGCGTGCGTGGTATACTCAGGCTGGATGACATTGTGATCTGGGAGCGAACACGAGCATGCGGCACTACGCGTCGTTGGCAGACGACTTCTACGTCAACATGAACTTGGCCACGGAGATGGAACTCCCCGGTCAGCGTGAGACGATCCTGCAATTCTTCGAGCGAGTTCAGAAGAAATTTCCGACGATGCGGAAGTTTTACTGTCGCGACAAGCGGGATTTTGTGCTCGAGGAAGACAAAGACCAGGGCCGCTATCGGTGGACAGCGGTCGAGTCGAAGCGGCTCTGTTCGGGCCATGTGAACCCCGAGTCGCTCGAGGAGGCCCTGGGGCAGCACCGTCTGGTGCTCGATTTGGCACCGGCCTTTCTTTCGGTCAGCCCTCTCGATTGTGAGGCGCTCGACATTCTCTTTGGATTCGATTTCGCGTTTCGTGGCAATCACAACGCCCTCCTTGCCGAGGCGCTGGGCGTGGGCCCTGCGCTCGACCGCATCGGGGAGTTGCCTGGAGGCCGGGTGATCAATTACGAGCCGTCCCTCACGGTGTCGCTTGACGAGGAATGCCGTATCCAGGTGCGGGTGAGCACGGAGACCCGCACCAATGCGTTTCAGGTGCGTACCGGTGAATTCACCGAAGAACAGCTGAGCGTCTATGTGACGGCCCGGCAGTATGGCAGCCTCGAGCCACAGATGACCTACGTCGAAGCCATCGACCGGCTCGCGCAGGTCGCCCAGGAAGTGGTCGACACATGTGTGGTCGACCAAATCCTGCGGCCGCTGGCCCGCACGATTTCTCTCAAGTAGGCCGCTCCTTGAGAACTCCTTTGTGGGCGGGCGTTACTTGCGGCCACCAGCCGACTTGTTGCGAGCGTCAAGGTTCGAGGCGATGACGATGCCGATCGCCTCCACCCAGCTCGGAACCTCACGAACGGTGTCGAGGCCACTCTCGGCGATCGAATCGTCTTCGGACGTTGGCCGTCGGTCACGGGGGGCCGCGGCTGCCCGTCCCGCCTCCTCGACACCAAGAAACTCCAGACCCTCGTCATCTTCATCAAACCGGCCTGCGACGGGTGTGAAATCGTCTCTCCGCCGGCCGCGGTCGGATCGAGAGCCTGACCGCGGCGCGTCACTGCCGCGGCGTTGACCGGACTCCTGGTTGGACTCCCGTCGAGGGGTAGCTGGCCGTGGTTCACCGCTGCCTCGCCGCCGCCGCCGCCCACGTCGCTCACTCTCGCCACCGTTTGCCGATCGCTCCGTTTCGGTGCGGGCCGACCCAGCCGAGCGTGGGATGGCACCGTAGCCGGTGGCCAGTGGCTCGTCGTCGACCTCCTCAATTCGCTTTTCCGATTCCGGCTTCTCTGCTGCGAGCCGCTCCCCGGCGAGCCGCTCTCGGGTACTGCGGCCCCGGCGTCGGCCTCCGCGTCGGCCTCGCCGCCGCCGCCGCGCTGGTCGATCACCCTCCTCGTCTGTCGCCTCAGGTGACGGCGGCAGGACATCGCCAGCGAAGTCACCGCGCCGAGCACCGGAGTCGACACCCGTGGCAGCGGGCTGTCCATGGGCTTCACCGTGCGAATTGAACTCATCGGGAGTGCCGCCGGGACTGCTTCGACGGCCTTCCTGGTCGACAGGACCACGGGCTTCACCACGGTTCTCGTCGCGCCCACCGCGACCCCCGCGGCCACCCCGTCGACCTCGCCGCCGGCGGCCCCGACGTTCACGGCCTTCGCCCGATTCATCCGTTTCGCGACTCGGGCGGTCGGCGCGATCACCCGTGTCGGCCAGGATGTCGTTTGCCCAGCCACCGCCAGCAGCGGTGTCATTGCATGCATCGACGCGGCCCTCGGCCGCAGGACGGTCGCCGGCGGTGCGGCGCGGTGGGGCCGGCTCCTGGCTCGGCCGTGGCGTTTCGCTCGCTGCTGTACGGTCACCTGCGACACCGAGATCTGAAACCAGACTGTCCCAATTACTGTCGGCTGCCGAACGCGGCCGCGGCCGCGGGGGCTGCTGGGAAGGCCGGGGCCGCGATGGCTCGACAGGCCGCTGGGTCTGCGGTTCCGGGCTCTGCGCGGCACCAAGTGATTCGGCCAGGTCGGCCCAGGGATCTCTGTCTGCTGTCATGAGCGAAGGTCTCGTGAGTGGGATCGCCTTGTAGTCTGCGACATGCGGTCTGTCGCCGCCCAATGCCGCAAGTTTCAACGGCTCGAGCCGGCTGGGAAAAGGCCAGCGGTGGCCTTACCCCAGGGCCATCAAGATACAGAATCTCGGGTTCGGCGTGCAGCCCCAGCCGTTTCCACGGCCGGGGCGGGTGGGTCGCGACGGCGGTCGCAATCAGCGTTGGATCGTGCGGATCATGTTGCCGTTGTCGGCGACGTCGAACAGCGGGCGGTAGGGGCTTGCCAGGCTTCGCCGGGACCGCCGGGCAGGATAGTAGACCACGTTGAGCGACACGTTCCAGGCCGACGGCGAGGTCGTGACGGTCGTCCCCGGCTGCAGTTCAAAGGTCTCATTGCGGCCTGGGATGAGATAGGTGAACGTTCCTTCGAGCGCCCATGACTTCGACATCGGGGCCCGCATCGATGAGCCGACGATACCACTTTGGGTGGCGGTGGCACCGCCCCAGATCCGCCACTCGTTGGCATCGCCAAACTGCAGCCTGTAGAAGCCGGTGTAGAGGTCTTCCGTGCTCGCCTCGCCCGAATTTCGGGTGACCGGGCCGAAGATGCTCATTTGTTCGCCGACGTTGAAGGCGCCCCAGAACCCCAGTTCGTGGTAGCCCCAGACGTAGCTGGCTTCAGCACGAATCTGGGAGACGTCCACGTTGTCGAAGTAGCTGTCGTGGAGATAGTCGTACACGGCTCCTCCCTGTAGACCACGGCCCTCGAAGGCCCGGGTGAACAGCCCGGTCGTCACAAACACCTGATCGCGGGCGTTGGTGCGGAACGTGCCGGTGTTGTTGGTGATCGTCGATCGCTGGAAGTTGGTCTGTACGCCGCGGGCCCCCAGCTGCCAGCCGATGCCGAAGGCGTTCCACAAGGGCATCGACCAGTTGAGGTATTCATTGGTGCCGTAGTTGCCGTTCAAGCCAAGGTTGCTCTCGTTTTGGAAGGACGTGACGCCCACGCTGGCCGTGAAGTCGCGGTACCACCGCCAGCCGTAGTAGGGCTTGCCAAACTGACGCATCCAGCGGCAGAGCCGGCCATCGCAGCAGTGGAGTGGGAGCACGCCCCCTTCCTCGTCACAGGCGTAGGGGTCGTCGTAGAACGACTCCACATGCAGCTCGGCCGGGTACTGGCCCATCCACATCCCATCACCCGCCTCGCTCGGCATCGACATCTCGATGTCGCCATCGAATCCCATGTCCATGGGGGTGGTCTCGATGATGATCGGCGGGTCGACCGCCTCGGCACGGGGCGGCGGCAGCGCATCCGCCGGAGACGGCGTCGCCGGCATTTGGTTCGGAGGACGGGAATCGATGGCGGCTGCCTGAGGGGCTCGCGTCATCACCGATGGAATGCCGTCAACGTTCATCGCAATCCGCTCGCCGGGCCGACCCGGTGAGGAGGTTCTGCGATCGGCCATCGCAGTGGTGTTCGGCGAGTACCGCGGAGCGAGGCCGCCGCCCAGGGGGGCGGCAGGCCGTGCGTTCGTCATGCCGTAGCCGCTGTTGCGTTCCAGGATCGGTCGCCCCGATTCGCCCTGCGGCGTCCGCATGATCCGTTCCGGAAAAGTGGCCGTGGGGGCGGTCGCGGATTTCTCTAACGCCGCGCCGCTGCTGGTCGCAAACCAGTCGCCCATCTGCTGCATGCCGCGGGCGACCGAACCGCGGAGTGGGGCGTAGGGGGCAGTCTCGGGGCCCCGGGGACGGATTGGCAACGGTGTCGCGGATGGAACACGATCGGGAAGGCTCACCGACGCAGGTGCAGGGCTGACCGGGGCAGGTGTCATGCCCGGTGCGTTCCAGGTCTGGGCAGCCGGAGCGGTCGTGACGTCGGTTGTCGTCGGTGCCGCGGGAGTCGTTCCTTCGTCCGCTTCATTCACATCCAGGGGCTTCGCGGTCGCAAAGCGATGTGGTTTCCACCGCAGGTCACTCTCGTCAGGTGTTCCCTCCACCTGGGCGTCGGTGGCCGGCTGGGCAACGGCGATCTGCGGTATGGCAACGAGGCCGATCAGGGCCATTTTTGCCAGGTGATGCGAGATGCCAGAAAGCTTGATGACGGCCGAAACGCTCATATCTGTCTCCTTCCGCGAGCACCGTCCAGCCCATGATGAGCCGATACGGTCTGTCCAATCGGAAGGAATATCGGCATCGACACGACCGGAACTTCCGCCAAAATCGACGCGATCAGCAGGGCTTCGCCCTCTTTCCTGGTTTACGTCGACAGGGCTGCGGCAAGGTCGTCTCGGAGATCTGGGAAGGCTTCGAGGCCCACGGAAAGTCGGATCAGCCCATCCTCGATGCCGACGGCCCGACGGGCGGCGGTGTCATACGAACCGTGTGACATAAGTGCCGGCAATTCAATCAAGGACTCGACGGCCCCGAGGCTCACGGCCAGTTGAAACAGCGTCGTTGATTCCACCACACGACGGGCGGCGGTGAGATCACCGTCGATCTCAAAACTCAACACGGCACCGAAGCCGCCGTTCATCTGCCGCACCGCCGTGGCGTGGCCCGGATGGTCGGGAAGGCCCGGGTAATGCACTCGTCGCACCCGCGGATGACCGTCCAGCCATGTGGCCAGGTCCAAGGCGGTCGCCGACTGCACCCGCACCCGCAGGTCAAGCGTTTTGAGGCCGCGGGAACAGAGAAATGATTCCAGCGGCCCCATCACGCTCCCAGTGGCGTTTTGCAACCAGTGGAGTTTCTCACCGAGCTGCTTGTCACGCACCACGAGCGCCCCGCCGAGCAGGTCGCTATGGCCACCGATGTATTTCGTGGCCGAATGCATCACGATATCGGCTCCCAGCTCGAGCGGCCGGGTGAGCGCGGGCGTCGCGAGCGTCATGTCGCAGGCCAGCAGCGCACCGGCATCATGGGCGATCGTCGCGCAGGCGGCGATGTCGGTGATCGAGAGGAGGGGGTTGCCCGGTGACTCGCTCCAGATGAGTTTCGTCGCCGGCGTGACTGCGGCCCGCACCGCGTCGAGGTCGGTCATGTCGACGGCGGTGACCATGATCCCGCGGGGTAGAAGCAGTTTGTTGAAGAGCCGCCACGTGCCGCCGTAGATGTCGGTGCCCGTCACGATATGGTCACCGGGAGCGAGCAGGTCGGTGGCGCATCGCGTCGCGGCCATGCCGGACGCAAAGGCCAGGGCCCGCCCGCCGCCGTCAAGATCGGCGAGCGTGGCCTCGAAGGCATGCCGCGTCGGACTCCCGGTGCGGGCATAGTCGTACGGGGCCGTCATCGACGCGTCCGGCTGCACGAACGTGCTGGCCAGGTGGAGCGGCGGCACGACCGCGCCCGTGGCCGGGTCTCGGTGCTGGCCGACATGGATGGCGCGGGTGCGAAACTCCATCGGATGCATCTCCCTCGGGGCCGGTCGCCGCGTCGTGATCAGCCCAGCGCCTGGGCGAGGTCGGCGACCAGATCGTCGGCATCTTCGATGCCGCAGGCCAGCCGCACCATGTTGTCGGCAATGCGGAAGGTTGCCCGTTCGGCGGGCGAATAGTTCCAGTAGCTCATCACCATCGGTTGCTCGATGAGAGACTCGACGCCACCGAGGCTCGGCCCGATCCGAGGGATCGTCACCGCATCGATGACAGCCGCCGTCTGACGCCAGTCGGCATCCTTGATGAAGAATGTAACGAGGCCGCCGTAGCCACGCATCGTGCGGGCCGCAATGTCGTGGTAGGGGTGGCTTTCCAGGCCCGGATAGAGCACCCGCTCCACCCGCGGATGCGACTCCAGGAAACGGGCCACCGCCAGGCCGTTGGCATTGTGTCGCTCCATCCGCAGGGCTAAGGTCTTGAGGCCACGTTCGAGCAGGTAGGCGTTGTGGGGCGAGTTCACGCCCCCCATGATGCCGCGGAGATGACGGACCGGCTCAAGCAGTTTGTGGGAGCCGATCACAACTCCCGCCAGCAGGTCGTTGTGGCCGCCGAGATACTTCGTCGCCGAGTGGAGGACGAAATCGACGCCCGCCTCCAACGGCTTGAGGTTGTAGGGCGTGCAGAGCGTGGCATCGATGAGCGTGAGTACACCCCGACGGCGGCCGATGTCGGCGAACCGTTCGATGTCGACGACGCTGAGGTGCGGGTTGGTGGGGGACTCGCTGACCAGGAACTTCGTCCGCGGCGTGATGGCCCGCTCCATCGCCTCGTAGTCGCAGCTGGTCACCTCCTGGAAACCCACCCCAAACCGCGTGAGGTGCTTCCGGCAGAACTCACGGCTGCGGTGGTAGCACTCGTCGAAAAACACGATCTCGTCACCGGCATTGAGGTGGGCCATCAGCAGGCCGACGAGAGCCCCCATGCCGCTGGCGAAGAGCGTCGCCTCCTCGCCCCCTTCGAGGGCCGCCAGTTTGTCCTCGACGGTCCGTTCGTTGGGGTTGCCGTAGCGACCGTATTCCTCGCGGGTCTGCTTCTCCTCGATGAAGTCAACGATCGACTGCGTGTCGCGGAAGGTGTACGTCGACGTCGCGAAGATCGGATCGGTGATCGAGAAGCCCGGCTTGTGCCGTGCCTCGCCCGCGTGAACCGCGGCGGTGGAGGGGCCGGCAGCGCCGGCGGGATTCGGGTGAAGCATGCGTTTTTCCGCGGCGAGAACTCGTTGAGAGCGAGTGTAGTCGGCGCCGGATAAGGCGGCAAGGAATCACGTCTCTCGGCGTGGCCCCGGGATCGTGTAAAAGTGTGTCATGCGCTCCAGCCCTCACGATCATCACGACCGCCCCGCCACGCGTCGCTGCTGGCCCCCCCGACGAGTCTTCATCACGCTGGCGTCACTCGCCACCGCCGTCGTGCTCGTCCGCGGCGGCCTGCTCGAACCGATCGTGGGGCCGATCGTCGATCAGGCGGTTCGCAACATCATCTCGCTGATCCTGTGTTTTTCCGGGCTCATGTCGCTGCTGGTCTGGTTCCTTCGTGAGAGCGACCATTCCAGGCCCCTCAAGCAGATGGTGCTCGGCGGCCTGCTGGGTGCGGTCGTGGTGGCGGCCGGTACCCTGCGGATCGAGCGGGTGTCGGGGGATCTCGTACCCGAATTCAACTGGCGCTGGGCGCCGGCCCGCGACCGATTGCTCGAGCGAGCAGCGCCCATCCGAGGAGACGCCACGCCGTGGGCGGCCAAAGCCGATGACTATCCGCAGTTTCTCGGGCCCGCCGGCACCTGCAGCATCGACGGTCCGCTGCTCGATCCTGACTGGGTGACGCGGCCCCCGCGACTGCTGTGGAGGCGGCCCATTGGCGCCGGGTGGGGTGGATTCACCACCTGCGGCGATCATGCCGTGACGCTCGAGCAACGCGGCGATGAAGAGGTGATCTCGTGCTACAGCCTTTCCACCGGTGAACCGGAGTGGACGGTCGCGGTGCCGGCCCGGCATGAAACGATCCTCGGCGGCGTTGGGCCGCGGTCAACGCCCACGATCCGCGAGGGTGTCGTCTACGCCACCGGTGCGACCGGCTGGCTGCACGCCATTGATGGAGCCACAGGCACTGTCGTGTGGCGGAAAAACATCCTTGATGATCTGGGCATCGATTTTGAAAAACATGCGGCCGCCGTGGCGTGGGGTCGGGCCGGTTCGCCGCTGGTGACCGATGACCTCGTGATCGTGCCGGCCGGTGGCCCCCGTCGGAAGCCGTCGGCTGGGGAGACGGAGTATGTGTCGCTCGTCGCCTACGATCGGGCCACGGGCGATCGCCGGTGGACGGCCGGCGACGAGCAGATCGCGTTTACCACGCCGGCATTGGTGGTGCTTGGAGGACGTGAGGAGGTGCTCAGCGTCAACGAGGCGCACGTTGCCGCCTACGATCCTGCCAGCGGCAGCCAGCTCTGGCAGGTTGAATGGCCGGGGCACTCGAATTCCGACGCCAGTTGTTCGCAGGCTGTGCAGATCGACGACCGCCGGTTCTTTGTCTCCAAGGGTTATGGGATCGGCGCGGCAGTGTTTGAGATCGACGCCGGCAGTCTGGCTGCCCGAGAGACGCTCCCGTGGACGGTGCGGCCGGTCTGGCTGCAGCCAAAGCTGCTCAAGACGAAGTTCACCAATGTCGTCCTGCATGATGGGCATGCGTATGGTCTGTCCGACGGGATTCTCGAGTGCGTGCGGCTGGATGATGGCAAGCGCGCCTGGAAGGCTGGCCGCTACGGCCAGGGCCAACTCCTGCGGGTGGGCGGGCTCTTGCTCGTGCAGGCGGAGTCTGGCGAGGTGGTGCTTGTCGAGGCGACGCCGGCGAAGCATCGTGAGGTGGCACGGCTGGAGGCTATCGCGGGACAGACGTGGAATAATCCCTGCCTGTCCGGAAGCCGCCTCCTGGTGCGGAATGCGGAAGAGGCAGCCTGCTACGACGTGCCATTGGTTCTTTCAGCGCAGGTTCCGGAGGAGGCGGCCCCGTGAGTGATCTGAAAGGCCGGACGGTACTCGTGACCGGCGGCACTCGTGGGATTGGTCGTGCCGTGGCGTTGACGCTTGCCGATGCCGGGGCACGGGTGGCAATCCACGGTCGCTCGGCGGCTGGTGCGGAGGCGGTCGCCAAGGAGCTCGAGACGCGGGGCCGCTGGGCGGGCACGCTGCTCGCGGATCTTGGCACTGAGCAGGGGGTGGCCGGGCTCGTGGCCGCCGTCGAGAGGGATCTCCCCGCGGTGGATGCCGTTGCGTTGATTGCCGGCGTCGATGTGCTGACTGGAGAGGCTGCGAGGTGGCCGTATGAAAAGAAGCTCGCCGCGTTGTTGCAGGTGGATGTGATCGCCACGATGCAGTTGACGCGATTGCTCGGACGGTTCATGGCCGACCGCGAAGGGGGCTCTATCGTGACGATTGGCTGGGATCAGGCGGCCACCGGCATGGAGGGAGATAGCGGCGAGCTCTTCGCGGCCACGAAGGGGGCGGTGATGGCATTTACGAAAAGCGCCGCCAAGTCGCTGGCGCCGAAGGTGCGGGTGAACTGCGTGGCACCGGGCTGGATTCGCACGGCATGGGGCGAGGGGGCGAGCGACGCCTGGCAGCAGCGGGCCGTGCGGGAGAGCATGCTCGGCCGCTGGGGCACGCCGGAAGACATTGCCGCCGCGGTCCACTGGCTGGTGTCGCCACGGGCGGCGTTTGTGACCGGCCAGGTCATCAACATCAATGGCGGCTTCCGGTCGGCGTGATGGGGGCGAGAGGAACCGGTCCCACAGATAGCCGCCGGGCTGCCCCGCGAATCAGCGTCGTTCCCGCTGCAGGCCCCCGGGCTCGCGCCCGGGGCTGGCTGGGTTCGGCACACATAGCCGCCAGGCGCGAGCCGGCGGGCTGCCCCGCGAATCAACTTGGTTACCACTGCAGGCCCCCGGGCTCCCGCCCGGGGCTGGCTGATGGCGGCGAAGGAAACCGAAGCCAGGATGGCAGATTCGTAAACTAGGTTTCCACTACATCGGATCAAGGCCTGGAGGGCCGCTTTTCTTCCCGCCGGATGGCGGCGAAGGAAACCGAGGCCAGGATGGCGAGGTTTCCGTAAAGCCAGAATGTCCCGGCGTGGACGAGCAAGGCGGAGTGCTCGTCCACGCCATTGGGACACCCTTCTGGATCACACTAGTGGTGGGGGCCAGCGGCAACCGAGAAGTCGCTCGACGCCACCCACTGATCGGGGTAGGCCCGCATCCCATGCTCGTGGATGTCGAGACCCTCGATCTCCTCCTGCGGACTCACTCGCAGCAAACCGATCGCTTT
>CAMCYH010000046.1 GCA_945883745.1 Candidatus Kuenenia stuttgartensis | reverse complement strand
ACGAATACCTATGCCAACGGCTGGGACGCCATCTTCGGCGGATCGGGCTCAGGCAAGCGAACCGTCACGAAGAAAACCGCCACGAAGGCCAAGAAAGCCCCGGTGGCCAAGGCGACCAAGAAGCCGGCCAAGAAAACGGCCAAGCGACGTTAGAACGCAAAAACAGGATTTCCCCCGGGCCAACCGTTTGGGAGCCGGGGGTCGGGGGAAATCGAGGCGAGTGGGCGTATCCTCGCCCTTCTAAGCCGAGGTTTTCACCGCCCACGGCGGCTCAGCACATCTCGCGCGTCAGCGGGATCCGAGTTCCCGGGCGCGGTCGCGAGCGGCAACGACACCGGCAGCGAGGCCGCGGGCGACTCCCCCCTGCTCCATGGCGGCCAATCCAGCGAGGGTCGTCCCGCCAGGGCTGCAGACCCGCTTCCGGATCTCAGCCGGATGCTCGCCGCTCTGTTCGAGGAGGGCGGCCGTCCCGGCGAGTGTCTCCACCGCGAGGGCGATGGCGAGGTGTTCCGGCAGGCCTGCCGCCACGCCACCGGCGGCAAGCGACTCTACCACCATGGCGATGTAGCCCGGCCCGGAACCCGAAAGGCCGGTTACCGCATCGAGGAGAGCTTCTTCAACAGTGTGCACTGTCCCGACGGCTGACAGGAGCATCGTTACCTGCTCAAACGCATTGTCGTCCACTGCCGGAGTACGGCAGATCGCCGACACGCCCTTGCCGACGAGGCAGGGGGTGTTGGGCATGACCCGCACGACGCGATCTGTTCCGGCGAGCTGCTGAAGCGACGCGGTCGAAAGCCCAGCGACGATCGACACGAGCACGGTGCCGGTTCGGAGGCGGCCGGTGATCGCACCGCAGGCTTCCGCGGCCTGCTGTGGCTTCACGGCGAGAATCACCAAATCAGCCACCGTTGCCGCTTCGCCACTGTCGGCAAACCGCACCCCCGGCAGCCGACTCTCGAGCCTCGCTCGGGCGTCGGGTTGCGGGTCAGACACGACGAGCTGATCGGGTCGCATAAGGCCGGCACGGCAAAAGCCGTCGGCCAAGGCGAGGGCCATCTGCCCTCCTCCGATCATGGCGACGGCATCAGGGGGCGGCATCATCGCCTCCTGCCGGTGGTGCCGCGAGCGCAGCGTCAATCGCAGCAAGATCGAGCGTCGCCAGCCAGAGTTGGCTCGTCGCATGACGGCCGCCGCCATCGCCATCGCGGCTGGCGGTCCACATCAGCAGCGTGCCGTCGGGAGAAAACGATGGGAGCACGTCGGCGCCAGGGTGATCAGTCAGCCGCAGCGGTGCGCCGCAGCGAAAACGACCGTTCGCCACATCGTACCGCGCGATCCAGAGGTCGTAGTTGGGCCGCTGGGTCGGGTCGGAGTGATCGGCACCGGTCCAGATCAGCCAGGGTCGCGTGGGGTGCCAGAACGGTGCCCACCGCACTCCTGCACCGCTCGTGATCGCCACATCATCCGATCCGTCGGCCTTCATCACATGAATCTGAAGTTGATCCTTTTCGATCCGATCGGTGCGATACGCGATCCACCGGCCATCGGGCGAGAAGAAAGGCCCGCCATCGTAGCCGGGCTCATTGGTAAGTTGCCGAACGTTCGTGCCATCGGCATTCATGAGAAAGATGTCGGGGTCGCCGTCGCGGTCGCTCACGAAGAGCACCTCACGGCCATCAGGGGAATACGAGCACTCGGCATCGTAGCCCGGCGAGTTTGTGAGCCGGTCGAGCACAGCCGTGCCGTCGGTGGACGAACCGACCGCAAAGATCTCCATGTGGGGATCAAAATCCCATTGGTACCGTCGCCGGCGGCCGGTGCGGGCATCCTCGGCGGCCTGATCACGGGCGGCCTGCTCGGTCGCCGCGAGGTCGGGGTCGAGGTGGCTCGAGGCGAACAACAATCGAGAGCCGTCGGGCGAGAACCAGCTGCAGGTGGTGCGGCCTCGGCCGGGGCTGATCCGCCGCGGAGTGGTCGGCCGTGGCGACCTCGGATCGAAGGCCTGAACATAGATTTGGTAAAACGGATATCCCTCGGGAAACGCCTGAAAGCAGATCTGCCTGCCGTCCGGTGAGAAGTAGCCTTCTCCCGCCTTGGGAAAGCCCTCCGTGAGCCGCACCGGGGCCGCGAAAAACTGGTGCTCGAGAAGTGATTCGGCCGCGTGCGCACTGCCCGCGAGCATGCCAGAGGCGATGACAGAGAGGGCCGCCGTTCGGATGCCGCCTGCCGTCGCACAAAGCGGCCATTCTCGACGGCTGAAAACCTTGGCTTTTCGACCGGTCGAGGACCGGGAAAAAAGCCATGAATAGCCACGCCCCAGAGAAGTTGTCTTGAAGGTTTTGCTCATGCCCAGCAGTATAGAGGGTTTGGCCACGACGGTCAGACGACCCGGCGCCCGGAGACATCTGCACGGATGAAGATTTACACCAAGACGGGCGACGCCGGAGAAACCGGTCTCTTTGGCGGCCCGCGGGTCGCGAAGGATCATGCCCGCATCGAAGCCTTCGGCACGGTGGACGAACTCAACAGCCATCTCGGAATCGTCCGCACGCTGCCGGCAGCCGCCCAGTTTGATCCGCTCCTGCGCCGCATCCAGTGCGAACTCTTCGACCTCGGCGCCCAACTGGCCACGCCCGGTGACTCCGAGGAACGGATCACGATGCGACACGTCGAGACGATCGAGCGGGCGATCGACGAATACGAAGGGGAGGTTGAGCCACTCAAGTGTTTCATCCTGCCGACGGGCACGCCGCTGGCGGCCGAACTGCACGTCGCCCGCACGGTCTGTCGCCGGGCAGAGCGGCGGGTGGTGACGCTCGCCAGTCGGCTGGAGACGACGATCCCGGCCAACGCCATCGAGTATCTCAATCGCCTTGGTGACCTGCTCTTCGTGCTGGCCCGGCTGGCAAATGCTCGTGATGGCGTCGCGGACGATCCGTGGCATCCAGCATGAGCGAGGTCCGCGTGACCGCCGAGGCCACAGCCGGCTCCGCGGTGGTGCGGGCTATCGAATCGCTGAGTGCTCTGCGGGCCCGCATCGCCGCTCAGCACGCCGATGGCGGGCTTGGGTATGCGACATGCGGCCTCGCGACCGACCTGTTCGATGCACTCGTGATCGACGTCTGGCAGGCGGTCATCGCCGGCTGCGGTCCGGCCGATGGAGAGCGGCTTGTCGGGCATGTGGCCCTGGTGGCCCATGGCGGCTACGGTCGGCGGGAGATGGCGCCGTATTCCGACATCGATCTCATGCTCCTCTCCGATGGCGGCATCGATGCCGGCCTCGTCGCCAACGCCGCCCGCCGTCTGGTCCAGGATCTCTTCGATGCCGGGCTCACGGTAGGGCAGAGCGTGCGGAGCGTGGCCGAGGCAGCCCAGCTTGCCTCCGGTGATGCGACGATCTTCAGCACGCTCCTCGATTGCCGCACGTTGGCCGGTCGCGAAGACCTCGTGGGGCGACTCCGCAGCCGCCTGTGGGGGATCGTGCGACGGGGCCGCCGCCGGATGTCCGCCTTGCTTTCGGCGGCACGCAATGAGGAGCGGAGCAAGTTTGGCCAGACAGTCTTTCTCCTTGAGCCCAATGTAAAGCGGTCGCCTGGCGGGCTCCGCGATGTGCAGCTGATCCGCTGGCTGGGCCTCGTCCGCTGGGGCGACGATTCGTGGTCCGAGACGGCCACCCTCGACGATCTGGCCCGGGCCGGTGGCCTCACTCGTGATGACGCCGATGCGGTGCGGGACGCGGCCGAATTTCTGCTCCGGCTGCGCACCGAGCTCCACATCCATGCCGGGAAGTGCGCCGATGAGCTGACCCGCGACGAGCAGGTGCGAATCGCCGCGGTCCGTGGCATCGATGCCGCCGGGGGAATGCTCGGCGTCGAGCGGTTCATGCAGGAGTATTTCCGGAATACCCGGCGGGTGGCCGACGTGGCCGACGCGATCGCCGCAGGATGTCGGCGGCCGCCTGCCGTACAGCGGTGGGTGGCTGGGTTGTTTGGCCATCGGGTCGACGGTCGCTATTCGGTCGGCCCGGGAGCGATCCGGGTGTTGGCCGGCGGTTCGGCTGCCGCCACGGCCAGTATCGACGGAGCCCTCCGGCTGCTCGAGTTGTCGGCCCTCTACGGACTGCCGGTCGATACGGAAGCCTGGCAACAGGTGCGGGCGGCGGTCCAGCGGCACTGCGAGACGGTGGGCCCCGTCGACCGGCAGCGGTTTCTCGCCCTCTTCGACGCGCCCGACTCGATCGGACCAGCCCTGCGAAGTCTTCACGAGGTGGGGTTGCTCGAACAGATCGTGCCCCCCTTCGCCCATGCCCGTCACCTTCTGCAGTTCAACAACTATCACAAGTACACGGTCGACGAGCACTGCATCGTGGCCGTCGAAGAAGCGGTCGCACTGACCGACGACGAGAGCTGGCTCGGGACCGTCTGGCGGCAGATCAAGCGAAAGCGAACGGTGCTTCTGGCCCTCCTGATCCATGACCTCGGCAAGGGCTTCGACGAAGACCATAGCGAGGTGGGAGCCCGCATCGCCCGCGACGTGGCTCGGCTGTTTCAGCTCCCCGAGGACGAGGCCGAGATTCTCGAGTTCCTCGTCCACAAGCATCTGGTGATGGCCCATCTCGCCTTTCGCCGCGACGTCGACGACAACAGTCTGGTCGTGCGGTTCGCGCGAGATGTCGGGTCGCCCGAGGTGCTGCGGATGCTCACCGTGCTGACGGCGGCCGACGTCAGTGCCGTCGGCCCGGGCACATGGACGCGGTGGAAAGCTGACCTGCTCGGTGATCTCTACTACCGCACGCTCGGCTACCTCGACGGCGAGAGCCCGTCATTGCGGGCCGAGCGGACCGGCCGGGCCTTGGAGGCGTTGCTCGAGGATCGCGATCCGGCAGACCCGGCCGTCGCCCTGGCCCGCACGCTGCCGCTCTCCTACCTCCGGGATCGCGACCCGGTCACGATCCTCGAGCATGTCAGCCAACTGGCCAGACTGCCCGATGACGGCGTGGTGGTCGACTGCCAGTGGCAAAAGGAGACGTCGACCGTCGCGATCGTCGTGGGCACCCGCGAGGGGGTGGCCCAGGGCATTTTTCATCGGCTCACCGGCGCCCTAACCAGCCAGCGGCTGGAGATTCTCGCCGCCGACATTCACACGCTGCACGGGGGACTGGTCATCGACCACTTCGTCGTCCACGATCCCGATTTCAGCGGCGCCCCGTCGGGCGAGCGGCTGGCCGACATCCGCGATGCGGTGCGGACCGCCCTCAAGGCAGGGCAGCCTCCGGTGTTCACCCGTCTCTGGAACCCGTTCGCGCCACAGCCGGCGCAGGCGTCGCTGCTGCCGACGCGGGTGCTCTTTGACAACGAGAGTTCGGAACGGTCGACGATCCTGGAGGTCTTCGCCCACGATTCGGCGGGGCTGCTCTACGCCATCGCCCGCACGCTCTTCGATGCCGGCATCTCCGTGCAGGCAGCCAAGATCGGCACCTATTCCGATCAGGTGGTGGATGCGTTTCACATCACCGATCACGCGGGCCGCAAGATCACCGATCCGCAGCGACTCGAATCGCTGCGGCGGGACCTGGAGAAAGTGGCCACTCCGCCTCGCCCGGGCTGATCGCTCGCGGCTTACAGGTACGTGTTGACCACGTTCTCGAAGAGCTCCTGCCGGCCGCTGGTGCACGGTGCCGATTCCCCCTTGGCAAGCATCTCCTTTTCCAGCGAGGCGAGGCTCTCGGAGCCGGCTTCGATCCGCTTCCCGAGCGGGCTCGACCACGAGGCATACCGCTCATCGAGAAGCTTCTGGATCGCGTTGTCGGCCCGCATCGCGGCGGCGATCTTCAGGCCGCGGGCGAAGGCGTCCATGCCGCCGATGTGGGCATGGAAGAGGTCGACCGGTTCGAAGCTCTCGCGGCGGACCTTGGCATCGAAGTTGACGCCGCCGGGGGCGAGGCCGCCGTACTTGAGGATCGAGTACATGATCTGCGTCGTCAGGTAGATGTTCGTGGGGAATTGATCCGTATCCCACCCGACGAGCGTGTCGCCGGTATTCGCGTCGATCGAGCCGAGAAAGCCCTGCATGCCGGCATACTCGAGTTCGTGCTGCATTTCGTGGCCGGCAAGCGTGGCATGGTTGGTCTCGAGGTTCATCTTCACGTGCTTCTCGAGCCCATAGGTCCGCAGGAAGTTGATGCAGGTGGCCGAGTCGAAGTCGTACTGATGCTTCATCGGCTCCCGCGGCTTGGGCTCGAAATAGAACTGGCCGGTGAAGCCGATCTCCTTGGCATAGTCGACCGCCATGTGCATGAAGGCTGCGAGGTGGTCGACCTCGCGCTTCATGTCGGTATTCCACAGGCACTGGTAGCCCTCGCGGCCGCCCCAGAAGACATAGCCGGCGCCGCCAAGACGGTGGGTCACTTCGAGGGCCTTCTTGACCTGAGCGGCAGCGAAGGCAAACGACTCGACATTGGGGCTCGTCGCGGCGCCATGGACGTAGCGGGGATTGCTGAACAGGTTGGCCGTGCCCCAGAGGAGCCTCTTGCCGCTCTTCTTCTGGTGCTCTTCCAGCCGGTCGGCGACGGCGTCGAAGTGTTTGTTGCTCTCGGCGAGCGTGGCCCCCTCCGGAGCAACGTCGCGGTCGTGAAAGCAGTAGAAATCGCAGCCCAGCTTCTCGAGAAACTCGAAGGCCACGTCGACCCGCCTGAGGGCCATCGCCAGCGGGTCGCTCTCGGTTTCCCAGGGACGGACCATCGTGCCGGGCCCGAACGGATCGCTGCCGGTCCCGCGGAAGGAGTGCCAGTAGGAGACGGCGAAGCGGAAGTGATCCCGCATCGGCTTGCCCTCGACGAGGGCGTCGGCGTCGTAGTGGCGAAAGGCCAGCATGTTTTTCGACTGCGGGCCCTCGTACCGGATCCTGCCAATGCCTGGGAAAAACTCTGCCATCGAACCGCTCCTCGGATGCCTGAAAGAAAGTCGTCACAGCGGCGAAGGGCCGCCGTCGGGCGACAGGTATACCGCAGAGGCGGCGATTTGTCGCGAAGGACGTGGTTTTCGTCGGTCTTGGAGCCTCCGGAAGGTGGAGGCCAGGGGAACGCAGATACGGTTATGAATGGAGTCATGGCATGAGCAGTGTCGAACATCCCAAAACACAGGGCCGGGACAATCGTCCCGCGACGCCTCGCCGGCGGGGGGCTGTCACGCTCGAGATGTATGACCGCATCCCCGCGGGGGATTCTCGCATGATGTCGCCGATTGGAGATCGCCATGCGGATGCCGTCGCATTTCTGACCCGTTAGAGCAGCGACGGCGTTGATCGCCACCAGCTCTTGGTCTGGGTTCAAAACCCGCTCAGTCGCATCGGCTATGGCCGCGGCAGGTCCTCGATCACGATACGGTACACTCGGAGCCCAAGGGCCGCCTTGGTCCGCGGTGCATTCGGGGCCTATCGAAACCGATGACGTTGCGCAACGACGAACACGCGGAGCCCGGGGCGGAGTTTGCGGCGGCCGCGGACGACCTTGCGACGGGTGAGGGCCTGAGCTTCAGCGGGCTGACCGCATTTGGCGAGGCTGCCATGGCTGGCAGCGACCCGCTCACCCCCGGCACGCGGCTCGGCGACGTGGCCATCGTCCGCTTCATCGCCGCCGGCGGGATGGGCCGCGTCTACGAGGGGCTCCAGGGCATGCCCTGCCGGACCGTCGCCGTGAAGCTGATCCATGCCGGTCTGCTGTCGCCGAACGCCGCGCGGCGGTTCGAGCACGAGGCCCACATCCTCGGGCGGCTCAACCATCCCGGCATCGCGAAGATCTTCTCCGTCGGCATGCAGGATGTGGCGGGCTGTGTCCTGCCCTACTTCGTGATGGAGTTTATCGAGGAGGCCCGAACGATCACGACGTATGCAGCTGAAAGTGGCCTCGACACCCGGCAGCGGGCGGAGCTCTTTCGCGAAGTCTGCCGGGCTGTGGCCCACGGGCATCACAAGGGCATCGTTCACCGCGACCTGAAGCCGGGCAACATCCTCGTCGACGCGGCCGGCCAGCCGAAGATCATCGACTTCGGCGTGGCCCGGAGCACCGACGGCGACGTGGCCCTTACCACGATGCATACCGACGTCGGCCATCTCGTGGGCACGCTGCAGTACATGAGCCCCGAACAGTTTGCGGGCGATGCCGACGAGATCGACCTGCGATCGGATGTCTATTCGCTCGGCATCGTGCTCTACGAGTTGCTCGCCGGCCAGCTCCCCTACGAGATCGTGAAGCAACCGATTCATGAGGCCGCCCGGATCATCCGTGAGACCGAGCCGAGCCTGATCACGGCCGGCAATCGCCGGTTTCCCAAGGATCTGGCTACGATCGTTTCCACCTGCTTGGAAAAGGATTCTGGCCGCCGGTATTCATCGGCCGCTGAACTGGAAGCTGACCTCGGCCGTTTTCTCCGCGGGGAACCGATTCTGGCGCGGCCGCCCGGGCTCGTCGACGGCCTCGTGAAACTGGCGCGGCGGCATCGGTTCGCTGCGGCGACGGCGGCGGGGATCTCGCTTGCGATCGTCCTCGCCCTTGTTGGCGTTTCGCTCTTCGCGGTGCGGGCAGAGCGGCAGCGGCTCATTGCCGTCGCGGAGCGGCAGCGGGCCGATGCCGCCAGTCGTGAGGCGACCAGCCATCTCTATGCGGCCAATCTCCGCGCCGCGCAGACGGCGATCCAGACCGGAAGCATGCAGATGGCTCGCGACGCCTATCGCGAGAATGCCGCGATCGTGGGAGAGCCGCTTCCGCTCGAAATGCACTGCCTTGGCGACAGGCTCGACGAGGCACTCGTGGTGCTCGATCTCGAGGAGGGCGGCATCCGAGACGTCGCCTTCAGCCCCGACGGTAGCGTTCTGCTGGCCCGCTCCTACGCTGCGATGCGAAGTGACCGCAAAGATCCCATTCACGCCACCTTTTTGGCGGCAGGTGGTTTTCCACAAGACTCCACGCAGCGGGCCACACATCTCTTCGCCGTGGGGCTCCGTGGTGACTACGTGCGAATCCCTGGATGCGATGATCCCTGGGTGCGACGGTGGCAGTCCGGCTTTGAAAGCAGCGACCGGTTTTCCGGAGAGTCCGATTCAGCGCTCGCGGTCAGCCTCGACGGCCGCCGAGTGGCCGTGCAGACACCGGGGGGAATTGACGTGATCGACGGAGAGACGGGAAGGCTGGTGGCGGTGGTGCCTACGGGCCGCGGCCGCCTGCAGGCGGCCGCCTTCTCGACCGACGGCACACGGCTCCTCACGCACGATGCCAGCAGTAAGGCGACGCTCTGGGATGCGGATACCGGCCAGCCGCTCGGGCCGCGGCATGAAGGAAGGGCTGAGGCGTTTCGGTTCAGCCGCGATGGCCGGCGACTGGCCCTGCTCATTGGCACGAGCGCGGAGGCTGGGCGGTGCGAAGTGCTGCTCCGGGACACCTCCGACGGGAGCCTCCTCACGACCGTCGCGCTGCCGGTGGGGATCGGTTTTCATGACACGCTCCTGGACTTCAGCCCCGACGGAGCCCTGCTCGCCACGTCGTCGCGGGAGACCACCATCACGCTGTGGCGGGTCGCCGACGGCTCGGTGGCCTCCCGTCTGGCAGAGGGTGACGGTATCGTGACTTCGATCGGCTTCAGTCCGGACGGCAGTCGAATTGCCGCCGGCACGCAGACCGGCGCGATCTCCATCTGGGGCGCATCCGCTGGGCAGCTCATCGGCACACGCATCGGCCACACGGCCGCCGTGACGTCGCTCGCGTTTCATGGCGATGGCGCGACGATCGCTTCCGGGAGCCGCGATGGAAGCGTCCGCATCTGGGATGCCACGGACGGCAGGCCGAGATCGCAGTTTGCCGATGTGACTGACATGACGGCTGTCTGCTTCCGCCCTGACGGCAGGCAGATCGCCTTCGCGCCGCGCGGAGCAGGCCAGATCGAACTCTGGAACCCGCACACGATGGAGCGAGACAGGGTGCTCGATGCCGGCGGTGGCCGTGTCAACGACATCGCCTACTCGGCCGCCGGCCGCCACGTGGCGGCGGCGTGTGGCTCGGGTGATGGAGTGGGAGAGGCTCGCGTGTGGGACGCCGCCACTGGCCGAATCCTGGCTCAACTCGATGGTCATGCGGACGGGGCCAGCACGGTCGACTTCAGCTCAGATGGCTTGCGGCTTCTGACTCGTTCGGGGGCTCGTACAGACAATGTCATGCTCTGGGATTGGGTGGCCGGCGACCGGCTCCGCGTCGAGACCATCCCCCTGCACTCGCGATTTCGTGACGGTGGCGCCAGCTTCAGGACCATCGTCTTTGCCTCCGACGGCAGCCGTGTGGTGGGCGGCAAGCCGGAGGCGTGGGATGCCGGCGATGGCCGGGAGGTGGCCAAGCTCCCCCGCATCGGCATGGTTACGGCGACGGCAGCGGGCCCGGGGGGCCTCGTTGCCCGAGGTACGGCCATGGGCACGACCTACGTTGATGACTGCCAGAGCGGCATGCGTGTGTCGCAACTGGTGGGCCACAAGCGGAGCATTCTCGATGTCGCCTTCATGCCCGATGGAACGCGGGTGGTGACTGCGTCGGACGATGGCACGGCGCGGGTCTGGGAGACAGCGACGGGCGCAGAAGTGCATGTTTTGCAGGCTCACGATGCAGCCGTTGAAAAGATCCTGCTCACGCCCGATGGCCGGCGGATCATCACGGCCTCTGCGGACGGTTCGGTGCGAATCTGGGACGCCGCGGCCGGCCGCGAACTCGTCAGCCTGCCCGGCAGTCGGGTGGAGCCGCGGGCCATCGCGCTCGATCCCACCGGGACACGACTCGTGACTGCCGCACACGGCGGCGTGCGGATCTGGGGCCTGCCGAACGCCGCGGTCATTGCGGCGCGGCAGACGGCGGCCGAACCCGCCGCCGTGGCTCCTCGAGCGCTCCCAGAAACGCCTCCAGATCGGCCAGATCCTGCCGATTGAGCCCCAGTGGCTTGAGCAGCGGCGACTTCACCGGAAACAGCGGGTCATCATGTTGATGGGCTGGCCGCTTGATGGCGACCATGCCGACGTTGTACATCGCCAGCACGCCGGAGAGCTCGAAGAGCCCGTTGTGCATCAACGGACGGGTGCGGGTGACGTCCCGCAGGCTTGGTGTGCGAAAGCGGCCCACGTCGGCCGCCTCGTGTGTGACCTCGAACCGGCCGAGATCCTCGAGGCTGCGGCCATAGTAGCTCAGGCCGAGGTCGTGAAACTGGCCGTCGGAAAAGAGCGGACCATGGTGGCAGTTCATGCAGCGGGCCTCGCGGCGAAAGAGGTCGAGGCCGATCAGCTCCTGGTCGGTGAGCACCGCGCGGTCGCCGGCCAAAAACCGGTCGAAGCGGGAATGGCCGCCCACGACTGTCCGTTGGAAGCAGGCCAGCGCCTGGGCGGTACGGTCGAAGGTGATCTCTGGATCGCCGAAGGCCTGCGTGAACATCTCCCGATACCGGGCGCTGTCGGACAACACCTTCACGACGTGTTCCGGCGTCACGTGCATCTCGGCAGGATTGAGGAGCACCGCCTCGACCTGCGCCTCGATCGACGCTGCGCGGCCATCCCAGAAGAGCGATGGCTGAAAGGCGACGTTGCGGATCGTCGGTGCGTTGCGGGCCAGTGGCTTCCGCAGGTGGCCAAAGCTCACGGTGCGGCCGTCGGCCCAGGCGAGGTCAGGGTCGTGGCATGTCGCGCAGGCCATCTCTCCGCTGGCCGAGAGTCGCGGCTCAAAAAAAAGCGACTTGCCGAGCTGCTCCTTGGCGGGCGAATGGGGATTGTCGCCGGGATGCTCGACAGGTGGCAGGCGGCCGAGCTCTCTCCAGGCCACGTCCCGCTCGACGTGCGGAGCGGGCCATTCCGCAGGCGGTTGGGCGTAGCGATCCCTCAGCGAGGCCACCCACTCCCCGCGGGCGGTCTCGGTTCGCGGCGGCCTCGCTCGCGGGGGGGCCTCGTTTTGCCCGGATGCCTGATCCTCGACCGCGAACGCGGTCAGGATGGCGACGACGAGGAATCCGCTGCGACTACTCAGCATGCCATGCAGTATGCCCCGTCTACGGGAGCTGCACCATCTCGCCGCCGGCGATGGTGAGGGCCGCGGCCACGATGTCGGGGGAAGAGTCGGCATTCCAGAAGCGGCAGGAGCCGTCGATAAAAAGCATATGGGCGCCATTGGGGTGGAACGCATAAACGCCCCGTTCGTTGCTCCCGTTGATCATCGTCGGGCCAGGGTCGGTGTATTGACTGGCTGGATCCGACTGTGTCTCGTCGAACCGATAGCCTCGGACATCGCCCTGGTTGGTGTTTGCCCACCCACAGAGCGTGACATATTTGCTGCTTGCCGCGAGCCCCGAGTCAGGGATCATGCGACCGAAGTACCAGACCTGTGGCCGGCCGGCGCGCTCCACGACAGCCACGCTCTTGGAAGTGCCATCGGTGATTTTCGCGGGGCTCAGGCCCCGCTCGGAGGGCTTGATCTGCCCAACAAAAAATCCATTGACGTTGGGCGGCTTGGGGTAACTCACCTGCTGAGGTGCGATGTCCCACTGTCGCGACGACGGTCCGGACGATCCGGAGTAATCAGCGGCGATTGAGCCCCATTGAGGACTGCCAGTCGCCTTGAATTTCGGGTCAGGCAGCGGCCCACCGGGCGTGCTCGGGCAGCTCATGAATGACAGAGCGTGCTGCACTGCCTCGCGATTCCTGATGTCATTGCACGCGACCGTGTAGTCGTAGATTTCAGCCAGAGGGTTTTGTTCGAGATACGGGAGGATTTGGGCGACCCAATAGTGGCGTGCCCCATTCCCCGAGACATTGGTGGGAAAAAAACCCTTTGAGACGTTGTAGTTGTGAAACCCGATCCCGATCTGTCGCAGATTGTTTTGGCACGCCATCCGGCGGGCGGCTTCGCGGGCACTCTGGACGGCCGGGAGCAGCAGGCCGATCAGCGTGCCGATGATGGCGATCACGACGAGCAGCTCTACGAGGGTGAAGCCACGAAAGCCGGAGCCCATGTGGGGAGCAGGTCGCTTGAGACCCAATGACGTCCGTGGTTGTCGAGGCATCACGGGGCTCTCCTTCAACTTCGACCTGGGGGGTCACTCGCTTACCTGAGGTCGCTAAATCTACAACGCAACGCGGAGGGGCACAATCAATCGGTCAGGGGAGCGGACCGTCTCCGGAGGGGGTCGCTGTTGGTCACCTGCCGAGTGTGCTGTTCCTACCGCTTCGGCCGCGTTGCCCAGGCAAGCAGCCGGCGGCCCGCATCAGGGAACCACTCGATCAGGCCCCCGAGCAGCGCGACCTTGCGGGGCACCACCAGTTCGCTCGTGCGTCGCCGGCAGGCCGTGAGGATTTTGTGAGCGAGCGCGTCGGGATCGATTTGGGAGAGCGTCGTCGTGCCCCCCGGCACGGCCGCCTCGGGAGGGAGCCCTGCCGCCGCGGCCTCGGCGGCGTAGCGTTCCGCCGCGCGGTCGGCCGCCGGGTCGTCGGCCCGACGTCGGATCGGACCTGGTGAGACGAGCAGCACATGGACGCCACGGGGCTCGAGCTCAAGCCGCACCGCATCGACGTATGCAGCCAACGCCGACTTCGCCACGCTGTAGGGGCCCATGAACGGCATCACGATTTTGCCGGCGAGGCTGCCGATGTACACGAGATGCCCGGCAGCGCGCGTCACGTCGGCGGCCACGGCCTGTGTGAGCTCCACGGCTGAATACAGATTGGCATCGAGATAGTCCTGCAGCGTTGCCACGGATGTGCCCAGGATCGTGGCCCGACCCGAGCGGCCGACGCAGAAAAAAAGGTCGTCGATCCCGCCCAGCAGGCGAATCGCCTCGCCGGCCACACGGTTGCCCTCCCCGGCGCGGCCGAGATCGGCGGTGATGCCGTGCACCAACGCTGTTGATTCCCCTGCCCGTTCGCACGTGGCGAGCGCCTGACGAACGCCTTCAGCCGACCGGCCCACCAGGAGCACGGCGGCCCCGTGACGGGCAAGATGCCGGGCCAATACCAGACCAAAGCCGGCGGTGCCGCCGGCCACGATGACTCGGCGACCATGCCAAGCTTTCTCTGCGTCTGCTCTTGCGGCCATGACCGGATCTCGGATGGGAAAGTGACTGGCTGAGGATACACTGTCGGTCCTTCTGGTTCGCTTCCCGCCTGGTTCCCGGATCCCTCTCCCCTCCTTCCCCATCCGCCAACTCGAAGGACGCGCACCATGTCGAGTCGTGCTCCCGCCATGCTCGCCCCAACTCCCGTGGCCCCGCCGGTCGTTCGTACCAAGATCGTCGCCACCATCGGCCCGGCCAGCCGCGAGGAGACGGCCATTCATGGCCTCGTCGAGGCAGGCGTCGATGTGTTTCGACTCAACATGGCTCACGGGTCGATGGAGGAACACCAGGAGACGCTCGACCGCATCCGTCGGGTCTCCGACGCCTTGACGCGGCCCGTGGGGGTGCTCGTCGATCTTGCCGGCCCCAAGATCCGTCTTGGGGAGCTCCCCGGCGGAGCCGTGGAGTGTGTCGAGGGGGCGTCGATGTGGTTCATCCGTGGAACGGAAAGCAATCAGCCCGATCGCTTTGTCACGACCTACGCGCCGCTCGTCGATGAACTCGCCGCGGGTGACAGCGTGATGCTTGCCGATGGCACGATCAGCCTCGTGGTCGAGGAGAAGGCACCCGATTTTGTCCGCTGTCGTGTCGTGCAAGGGGGGATCGTTCGCAGCCGTCAGGGTGTCAACCTGCCGGGTGTAAAACTTTCCGTGGCGGCGATGAGTCAGGCCGATTGGCAGCATGCCGAATGGGCGGCGGCCGCCGGGGCCGACTTCGTGAGCCTGTCGTTCGTCCGCAGTCCGGTCGAAGTGAAACTTCTCAAGGAACTCCTCCGTACCCGTGGGTCGCAGGCTCGTGTCGTGGCCAAGATCGAGAAGCGGGAGGCCATCGAGAATCTCGACTCGATCGTCGAGGCGGCTGACGCCGTGATGGTGGCCCGCGGTGATCTCGGGGTGGAGACCGATGTGGCCAGCATGCCGATGGTGCAGAAGCGGATCATCCGGGCCTGCCAGCGGTATCAGAAGCCGGTGATCGTGGCCACGCAGATGCTCGACAGCATGCAGCACGCCCGCCGGCCGACGAGGGCGGAGACCACCGACGTGGCCAACGCCATCCTCGATGGCTGCGACGCCTGCATGCTCTCCGGCGAAACGGCCATCGGCGAGCACCCGCGGCTCGTCGTCGAGATGATGCGGCGGATCGCCCGTGAGACGGAAAAACAATATCTCGCCGACCGCTGGCGTTACATGGAGGGGCGGTTCATGGCCGAACGGGGCAGTGCCGGCGTGCCTGTCCAGGAGTTTCTGCCTGCCCCGGAGTTTCTGGTCGATGGCCTCCATCCGATCACACAAGCCGTCGTCGATGGAGCGAGCCGGATCGCCGGCGAGCTCGACGCAAAGCTCTTCGCGGTTGCCAGCCGCAGCGGCCTGACGGCCATCGCCCGCTCGAAGCGGCGGGGTGCGGTGCCGACGGTGGGCCTCTCCGACAACGTCGCGACGCTCCGGCAGATGTCGCTCTACTGGGGTGTGACACCGCTGGCCAATGTCGCTTCCCCCGACATCAACCAGCTGCTGGAGCACGTGAGTGCCTGGGGGCTGCGGGAGGGGCGGCTGCAGCGTGGCGACCGGATTCTGCTGGTGGCGGGTATCGGTTTTGGGACGGGTGGGCACAATATGGCGTTGGTACACGAGGTGTGAGGCGAGAATGAACAAAAAGTGTGTGTTGGCGTATTCGGGTGGGCTCGATACCTCGGTGATTCTGGGGTGGCTGATCGAGAAGGGGTATGACGTGGTGGCGGTGTACGTCGACCTCGGACAGCCGTGTGAGGATCGGGAGGCGACCCTCACGAAGGCGCGGGACTGCGGTGCTGTGAAGGCGATGATCGTCGATGTCCGCGAAGAGCTATGCCGCGACTTCGCCTTTCCGACGATGCAGTGGCAGTCCCGCTACGAAGGGACCTATCTCCTCGGCACGTCGATCGCCCGTCCCCTGATCAGCAAGGTGTGCGTCGAGATCGCCCACCGCGAGGGTGCCACGGTCTACGCCCATGGGGCCACCGGCAAGGGCAACGACCAGTGTCGGTTTCAGCTCGCCGCCGAGGCCCTCGATCCCGCGATCACGATCCTCGCACCTTGGCGGATGAAGGAATTCCGTGACCGTTTTCCCGGCCGCCAGGAACTCATCGAGTTTTGCGAGCAGAGGCAGATCCCGGTGAAGGCCTCCAAGAGCAAACCGTACAGCTCCGACGAGAACTGCCTGCATACGAGCTACGAGGCCGGTCTGCTCGAGGAACTCACGACCGACGGCCTCGGGCTCGTCGACTTCGGGATGACGGTATCGCCACAGGCGGCCCCCGACACTCCTGAGACCGTCAGAATCGATTTCGAGGCGGGGGTGCCGGTGCGTGTCAACGGTAAGTCGCTCAAGGCCCACGAGATGGTGCTCACGCTCAACGAGATCGGTGGCCGCAACGGCATCGGCCGGACGGACATCGTCGAGAATCGCCTCGTCGGCATGAAGAGCCGCGGCGTGTACGAGGCGCCGGGCATGACGCTGCTCTATGAGGCCCATCGGCTTGTCGAGCAGATGACACTCGATCGCGATCTCGTCCATCTCCGCGACCGCCTCTCTCCTGAGGTGGCCGAAATGGTCTATTACGGCTTCTGGTACTGCGCGAAGATGGACGCTCTGCTGGCCTTCATTCGCGAGACGCAAAAGCCCGTGAGCGGTACCGTGACGCTCGATCTCTACAAGGGCAACATGCTCGTGAAGAGCCGCCACAGCGACCACAGCCTCTATGACGCGGCGATCGCGTCGATGGAGGCGGGAGGTTCCTACAATCAGGACGATGCCGAGGGCTTCCTGCGAATCTTGGGTCTTCCGTTGCGGGTGCAGGGAACCGCTCGGCCGAGGCTGTCGTAGATGGCGGCGGTGGCGAAGCCGGCGTTGCTGTGGCCGGCGATCTGGCCGCTTTCGGTGCGCATCGCGGCCCGGCGGCCGGCATCATGGCTGGCTGCGGGCATCGCCTGCGGGGCCGTCGGGGCATCGCATCCCTTAGCGGCGATGGCCGTCGCGGCCATAGCCGTGTTCGCGGCGGTCGGGGAGATGCCGCCAGCGGTCGCCCCACGTTTGCTGAGCGGTTGGCTCGCCGCCCGGATGGCGTGGCCGCTTCTCGGCCTCGCGACTGGTGTCGCAGTGACCATGAATGCGAGTGTTGGCGTGGCGCCCGGACGAGCCGCAGCCGTGTTGCTGGCGGCCTGTGTGGCTTCACTGCTGACTGTCTTCATGCTCTGGGCAGGTCGACGGGCGAGCATGACGGGTGCCGACATTATGAGCCTGGCCATGGTGACGGCAACGGCCGCGGTCATGGCCGGGGGCCTGGTCCACGCATGGCCGGTCGCGGCACTCATGTGGATTCTTCTCGCATCGCTCGCGTTCTGGTTCGCACGTTGGTTCCATGGTCGCGTTGATGCCCCCCTGCCCCGCAGTGGCAGCGACATGGTTGCCGGCTTGATTTCGCAAACGCCTCTGCGCCGCTTCCTCGGACGAACGGCCATGGCGACCATGCTCCTGGCCATGGTCGGCTGGCTCCTTCTGGATCCGACGCAGGCGAGGTGGGCAGCGGCCCTCGGTGTGGCCTGGATGATCTGTCTCGCCCTGCCGACGGTGACTCTTCAAGACAGGAGCATGGATGGTGAGACAGCCTGGGCGTTGCTGCTGCAATCGACGCCGGGCCGGCGGGCCGGCCTGAACCTGCTTGGGAGCGGCCCTCGGATGTCCCTCGAGTCGGTCGTTCGGCATGCGGCCGTGCTCGGATGGCCTTCACTGGTGGCCGCGGTCGTGGCCGCCGGTTCACCGACGGGGCCGTGGCCGGCGGTCATCGTGGCGGCGTTGATCATGGCCAACGCGGGCCTTTTGATTCTGGTCAGGCTAGCCTGCCAAGCCTTGGGGGCCGCACGTGACACCGCCTTTGCGACGGTTTTGGCCCTCGTGGCTGGGGCCCTGCTGATTCTTCCCATCGGCGACCCCAGTGATGTTGCAGCATTTCGCCTCGACCTGCCAGACTGGCTCGATTGACAGAGCCTGTCGTGGGCCTTCGCGCAAGGTAGGCAATGTTTCCCTGTGGATATTGAGAATTCCGTGTGGCTGGTTCGATACAAGCCGGGTATGCCGGTGATGCGAAATCTGCCACCTCGAGAAGGAGCGCTGTTGTGCACGGATTGACCAAGGAACGATCGGCCCCGCGGTGCCCCCGGCTCGGCTCGCTGCGATGGTCGCGGATGGTGGCAGCCTACTGCGGGGTGGCGGCGATGGTGGTTTCGGCGTCTGCCCATGGGGGCAGTTTTCCGCCGAGCGAGACCATTTTCCCGTCTACGACGAAGGCCTGGGTCAGTGTTCCGGATAGTCGCGGGTTCGGCGATGCCTTCAACCGGTCGACCTACGGGCGGCTGCTCAAGGACCCGAACATGAAGCCCTTTGTCGAGGGTTTCCGCAAGCAACTCTCCGAATCGGGCAGCAAGCGGCTGGCAAAGCTGGGCCTCAAAATCGAGGATCTCGATGCGGTGCCCGGCGGTGAGATCGCGGCTGCCGCGATCGGCCTGGAGGACGGCCTGCTGGCAACCGTGCTGCTTGTCGACACCACCGGCCACGACGCCGAGGCGGATGCGCTTCTCAAGAAGATCGAGGAGCGGCTCACGGAGCGGCAGGCGAAGAAGCTCGCCGTCGAGGGCCTGCCCGAAGCGCTTCGCGTGTATTCGTTGCCGCCCGATGCCGATGCGGCCCGTCGCGATGAGAAAAACATCCGGGAACGACGCGTCGCCTTTGCCCGTGCGCCGGCCGCCCTGATCGTGGGCGACCACGCGGCGACTGTTGCCGACGTGTTGGCCACCCTTTCCAAGGGGCGGGCCGACAGTCTCGCCTCCCTGCCAAGCTTCACTGCCGTTCGAAAACAGTGCGGCCAGCACGTGACAGCCTCGGCCGCTCCGCTGCGGTGGTATATCGACCCCTTCGGTTTCGCTACGGCCTACCAGGCCACTAATCCGCCGCGGGAGAAGAAGAAGGGGCCAGACTATGTCGCCATCTTGAATCGCCAGGGCTTCGGCGCTGTGAAAGGGGCGGGTGGATTTCTTGCCTTTGATGACGGTGTGTACGAAATGCGGCACCACGCGATGATCTTCGCACCGCCGGTCGAGGGGCGGCAGCCGTTCGCGATCGACCGGTTTGACGGAGCGGCCCGCCTGCTTCATTTTCCCGATGCTGAGACGGTTGCGCCTCCTGCCTGGGCACCACGGGATGTTTCCAGCTGGATTTCGCTGCAGTGGGATCTCCAAAACGCCTTCAATTCGATCGAGCCGCTGGTTGACGACATCGTCGGTGAGGAGGGCGTATTTGACGACGTGATCGCGTCGCTCAAGGAGGATCCGGACGGCCCTCAGATCGATGTCGAAAAGGATCTCGTGAGCTGCCTGGGCAAGCGGGTGACCGTCATTAGTGACTACGCCGAGCCGATCGGCGTGGAGAGTGAGCGGCTCGTGATCGCGATCGAGGCGACCGATCTGGAGCGAGTCGCCCAGACGGTGGCCAAGAGTATGTCGACCGATCCGGACATGCAGAAAGTCGACTTCAACGGGCTTGTCATCTGGGAACTCGTTGATCGGACGATGGAGATCCCCAAGCTCGAGATCGAGACGCCGGGCGGCGCAATCGCCCACGCCGATAACGACGACGACCCCCGCGATGCCCGCCGCCGCCGCCAGCGGCTCCGCGAACGGGAGGAGAAGCTCCTGCCCCATTCGGCCGTCACGATCGCCAACGGGCATCTTCTGATCGCCTCGCATCGCGACTTCCTCGAGCGGGTGCTCACCAACTCGAGTGGCACCGAATCGCTCGCCTCGTCCCCCGACTACGTTGCCTCTGTCACCGAACTCGGCAAGTTGCTGCCGGGCAAGTCGGCGGCCCGGTCCTTCAACCGGGAAGACGAAGCTATCCGGCCGGCCTACGAGATGCTGCGGCAGGGCATGATGCCCAAGTCGAAGAGCATGCTGGGGCAGCTGCTCAACGGGGTTTTCGGAGACGGCAAGGAAGGACATGTGCGGGAGCAGAAGATCGACGGCAGCACACTGCCGGAGTTCGACCTGATCCGCGGCTATCTTGGGACTGGCGCTACCGCCCTGCAGAACCTCCCCGATGGCTGGTCCATCACGGGATTTTCGCTGGCGAAGGGGCCCGAACCTGAGGTGGCCCGCCGCCCCGTCGCGCCAGTCGGCCGCTGATCCCTGGAAGCCCCGGCCGCTGCAGGGTGGCGCGGTAGTTCGCCGCACTCCACTCAGCCCCGGGCGCAAGCCCGGCGGCTTCCAGTGGGAGCAAACTTGACTGGCAGGTCATCCCGCCGGCTTGCGCCTGGCGGCTGAGTGTGCCAAATCCAGTAAGCGCCGGGCGCAAGCCCGGGGGCTTCCAGACAGCCCTACTCAGTCTGCAACTTGGCCCAGAAGGGGTGCTGGCGGTCGCCACGAAGCCGCAGGTCTTCGAGCATCACGTCGAGATCGGGGGTGATTTCTCCGCGGAAAAGGCGGCGGCCGTTGAGGGTCACCGTGGCCGGCTGCCGGAAATCGATGAATTCCGGGGAGAGCCATATCGTCACGTCGGCCGCCCCGCAGCGGACGACGATCGAGTTGCCGGGTGTCGTCTTGGCGGTTATCGAGAGTGGGGCCACGCCTTGGGGCGGTGGCCAATCATCCGGCAGCACGGTCGTCCGGGGCGGCTGCCCCGCCGATTCCACCCACCAGAAGAAGTTGTCCCAGGGCCGTAGCGACACGGCCTCGATCTCGGCCGGGAAAAAATTCCGCTTTTTGATCGCCATCCAGGCGAAGATCCGCAGGATCTCGTCTGAGAAGTGCTCGTGGCCGCGGCCGCGGTATTCGATGTAGGTGGCATCGAAACCCTTGGCGAAGTAGCGGTCGAGCTCCATCGTGTTGCGCTGAAATGTCGCCGCGTCGAGTTCACCGCCGACGAGGTAGAGCGGGAGCGACTCTGCGTTGCGCCAGTAGTGGGTGACATAGTTTCCCGCAGCCGAGGCGACGGCCACGAGGCCGGCCCACAGGTCGGGATGCGCCAGGGCGATGTCCCAGGCGGCATCGCCCCCCATCGAGTGGCCAGAGAGAAAAATCCGGTCTGTGTCGATCGCAAACCGCTTCGTCACGGCGCGGACCGCGTTGAGCACGGCGGCGTGCTCGCGGGCGGAATATTCGTAGGCCGCCTGTCCTGCGCGGGCCCACTGTGGTGCGATCACGATCGTGCCGTGGCGGTCGGCCTGACCGCGACGCACGCCGTCGGGGCCCGCCACGCCAGCCCACCACTCGATCTGGTTGAGTGTCGTAGACCAGGACGCATGCAGCGATACGACGGCCGGGTAGCTGCGGAGCGGGTCGTATTCGCTGGGCAGTTGCACGAGGCAGGTAGTCCCCCCCTGCCCTTCCAACCCAGGCACCTCGAGCTCGTAGAGCCCCGGTGACTTCTCTTGGGGTGGTTCGAGCGGCGGCCGCATCAGCCGCGCGATGCCGGCGACAGTGGCGGCGTCAAAGGCCTCCTCGTCGGCGAGTCGACGGCGGAGCTCCGTGCGTCGGGCCGGCTCCCCGGCCTGGAGATAGTCGCGAACGAGGTCGCGAACCCGGGCCATGGAGAGGGACAGCTTGAGGTTGTCGGTGGCCGTAGCCGCCCCCTGCACCCAGCCGGAAATGCCGATCGCCACGGCCCGATCAACCGGCATCGAGGCGTCGAGGCCGAGCCGTTCAAACGTCGCCAGGCGATCGAGCGTGGCAAACGTGACTTGCTGGCGAATTTCCGCGACGACGCTCTCCGCCTGTTGGCGATCACCATCGTCTCCGAGTTGCTGCGCACGCTCCGCGAGAGTGGCGACGAGCCGCTGGGCGCGTGACTGGGCTTCACGGTAGCGGTCACGCTCTTCGCGGATCTCCTCGAGGATCTCTCCGTTGGCCCCCTCGACTGGAAAATTCTCGAGCAGCCGCATGGCGAGCCGATCCTGTCCGACGCGGCCGCGTTGCCGTATTTCCTCGAGCACTCGGGCATTCATCAGGTTGGCCAGTCCGTCTCGCTCGGCGGCCAAGCCGGCCAGATCGGGGAAGTCGCGAAGCACCCCATCGAGTTCCCGTCGCGCGTCGTCGAATCGCTCTGCCTGCAGGTAAAGCCTCACCACCCGCAGCCGCTCGTCGGCGTCGGTGCGCTCGATGCCATGGTCGATCACCCTGGCGAGCACGTCACGTGGAATCGAGGAGGTGGCGATCCGCATGTCGAGCAGGTGGGGCCGCTCCATGGCGACGGTTTCGAGACTCGTCCACCGCGGCGTGATCTGGGTGATTCCCTGGACAATGTCGAGCTGACCGCTGGCCGTGCTCAGGGAAAGGATGCGGCGACCATGGTCGTCGAAGGGCGTGGTTCCGAGGATGCCCCCCACGCCCACCACGCGACGTCCTTCCTGCGCGATCCGTTGAGGGATCGGGATTCGCTCCGTCACCGGACCGGTCTGGCCAGGCTCGGCCTTCACGACCCGTCGCTTCGAGACCATCGTGCGGGTCAACTCGTCGTCGCAGACCAAGATTGATGTGGAGCTGGTTTCCGGCGGCGCAGCCTTCGGATCAACCGCTACCCCTGGCAGCAGGACGAACTGCCCGTCCAGCACGCGGCCATCGGCGAGTTCCACACGGTCGCCTCGGGCAGCGGGAATCCATGGCACGGCGCAGACACAAGCGACCGCCGCCACGACCAGGAGCACGTTGTGCCGCGCGGTGGGGGGTTGCCAGCGTGCGTGAAGGCTCAACATGTCACGGTTCAAGGGGCCACCTGCCGGGGTACACGCAGCCCCTCACTTTACCGCCCGCAGCGGGAATTCGCCCACTGCCGCCCGACGTTGCTTGACCCTGCCAAGCCGGCCATCGCACAATCTGGAAGGTTTGGCACGGCGCGAGTCGTTGCCCCGCATGCCCGCGGCGGAGAGCGTGGTGCCGCCCTTTTCGGCCCAACCCCATGCGTTCGACCCTGGTCCGACTCCTCACTGGGTCGGTCATCGCCGCCCTGCTGATGCCGATGGTGCTGGGGGTGGTGCTCGGGCTGGCCTCTCTTCTGGCCGCCCTGGGCGATGCCCAGGCAGCGTCTCTCTGTCGCGGTGTCGCGCTCGTGGTGGGAGTGGTCTGGCTGGTGTCGGTGATCGCCACGGCGATCGCAGGAGGCGTCGTGGCCATCGACGCCTCCAC
>CAMCYH010000045.1 GCA_945883745.1 Candidatus Kuenenia stuttgartensis | reverse complement strand
GAGGCGGCCCGTGATGCGGCGATCAAGAGCGTCGAATCCTTCCGCAATTCCCTGCCCAGCGCCATGGTGATGAAGGAGGGGCCGGTCCGCGACGCCTTCCTGCTGATCCGCGGCGAATACGACAAGCGGGGCGACAAGGTTGAGGCAGGGCTGCCTGCCTTCCTGCCGCCGCTTCCGGAAGGCATGAAGCCAGACCGTTTGTCGCTCGCGAGGTGGCTCGTCTCCCGCGACCATCCGCTCACATCCCGAGTGTGGGTCAACCGAACGTGGGAGCGCTTTTTCGGTACCGGGCTCTGCAAGACGAGCGAAAACCTCGGCAGTCAGGCTGAGTATCCGAGCCACCCGGAGCTCCTCGACTGGCTCGCGGCTGAGTTTATGGAGAGCGGCTGGGACATGAAGCGGTTCGTAAAGCTGCTGGTGACGAGCGCCGTCTACCGGCAAAATGCGACCGTCACGCCCGAGAAACTCGACCGCGATCCGGCGAATCGACTCCTGGCCCGGGCCCCGCGAATCCGGCTCCCCGGAGAAAGCGTCCGCGACGCGGCGCTCGCAGCCTCGGGCCTGCTCGTGCCCACGATCGGGGGCCCCAGCGTGCGACCCTGGATGCCTGACGGTGTATGGGACGAGACCAGCAAATACGGCGATCTCCGCGGCTACAAGCCCGACGCGGGCCCTGGCCGCTACCGCCGCACGATGTACACGATCTGGAAGCGAACCGCAGCCCCTCCCACGATGCTGCTCTTCGATGCGCCCAACCGTGAGGTCTGCATTGTGAAGCGGTCGCGGACCAACACGCCACTCCAGGCGCTGGCCCTGCTGAACGAGACGACATTCATCGAGTCGGCCCACGGTCTGGCCGCGCGAATGGTTGCTGAAGGGGGCGCGAGGCCGGCTGAGCGGATCAGCCACGGCTTTCGACTGGCGATCGGTCGCACGCCTTCTCGCGATGAACTCACCACGCTGGTGGGTGGCTTCCAGGACGATCTGGCCCGCTTTACGGCCGAGCCGGCGGCCGCGGAAAAATATGGAGCCGTCGGCATGGTGAAAAAGCCCGACGACGTGCCAGCACCGGACTTCGCCGCCTACTCGCTGGCGGCCAACGTGATCCTCAACCTCGACGAATTCGTCATGCGGGAGTAACGCTCATGTCATTCACTCGCCCCACACAAACACAGGACGCGCTCAATCGCCGTGTCTTTCTGGGCGGTGCTGGCGGCGGCCTCGGCTATGCCGCCCTCGCGAGCCTCATGCAGCCGAATGGAGCCACAGCGGCGACGTCTGCCGCTGCCGGAACGGCGACCGCGTTTCCCAATTTCCCCCCCAAGGCCAAGCGGGTCATCTATCTCTTTCAGTCTGGCGCTCCGTCGCAGATGGACCTCTTTGACCCGAAGCCGGCGATGGAGAAGCGGCGAGGCGAGGATCTCCCCGAGTCGATCCGGCAGGGGCAGCGGCTCACGACGATGACCAGCGGTCAGAAGAGCTTTCCGGTCGCGCCGTCGATGTTCACGTTTTCCCAGCATGGCGAGAGCGGCATGTGGTTTAGTGAACTCGTCCCCAACATCGCCCGCCATGCCGACCGCTGGTGCATGATCCGTTCGATGTACACCGAGCAGATCAACCACGACCCGGCAATCACGTTCTTCCAGACGGGCCACCAGCTCGCCGGCCGGCCGAGCATCGGCTCGTGGGTGAGCTACGGCCTCGGCAGCGACAATGCCGACCTGCCTGCCTACATCGTGCTCACGAGCTTCGGCTCAGGCCGCAAGGACGATCAGCCGCTCTACGACCGGCTCTGGGGAGCGGGCTTTCTGCCGAATCAGCACCAGGGCGTGCGGTTTCGCAACACGGGCGATCCTGTGCTCTACCTCGCCGATCCGGCCGGCGTCGACCGCGAGATGCGGCGGGACACACTCGACCGGATCGCGGCGCTCAACGCCGCCCGCTCGAGCGTGATCGGTGATCCCGACATCGCCGCCCGCACCGCCCAATACGAAATGGCCTTCCGGATGCAGGCGAGCGTGCCGGAGATCATCGAGTTCAAGGATGAGCCGAAGCATGTGCTCGATTCCTACGGCCCCGATGTGACCCGACCAGGGAGCTACGCGTTTAACTGTCTGCTCGCTCGGCGGCTGTCGGAGCGGGGCGTGCGATTCGTCCAGCTCTTTCACATGGGCTGGGATCACCACGGCGGCCTACCCAATGCGATCAAAGGGCAGGTGAAAGATACCGACCAGCCAACAGCCGCGCTCCTCGACGACCTCCAGCAGCGGGGCTTGCTCGACGACACGCTGATTGTGTGGGGAGGCGAGTTTGGCCGCACGATCTATTCCCAGGGCGCCCTCACTGAGACAAACTACGGCCGCGATCACCATCCGCGGTGCTTCACGATGCTGATGGCGGGAGCTGGAATCCAAGGCGGCCTCACCTATGGAGCCACCGACGACTACTCCTACAACATCGTCACGCCCGATCAGAAAGTGCACGTCCATGACTTGAACGCGACCATCCTGCACCTGATGGGGATCGACCACCTACGGCTGACCTACCCCTACCAGGGCCGAGACTTCCGGCTCACCGACGTGCACGGCCATGTCGTCAAGGATATTTTGAGCTGACGTTAGGGCCGGAGGCCCGGGTGCGATACCAGCAACCGGAGGGTGCCAAGGAAAACTGGACACGATGTCCAGGTTTTCCGTGAAACAGCCGTGCACGGCCATGTCGTCAAGGATATTTTGAGCTGACCGTAGGGCCGGAGGCCCGATCACTGGATTCAGAGCTGAATCGCTCAATAACCGGAGCCTGATTGTCGTGCTGCTTGCCATCCGCTTTGGGTTCATACTCGCTTTGCTGGTCAGCGTCTGCGGACGCTCTGCTTCTGGTTTGGCCGACAAACCGCTCATGCCGCTGGTCACCACTGTTGCGGCCGACGACCCATTGGTTACCCGCTGGGAGGGCGATGTCAAAAACCTCGAAACCCTCGATCGGTCCTCGCTCCACCCCGCCAATGCCATCCTGTTTATTGGGTCGTCGAGCATCCGCCTATGGGACACGATCGCGGATGACATGTCGCCCAACGCCGTGATACGCCGCGGATACGGCGGCGCCACCTATCGCGACCTGTGTCACTTCGCATCACGACTCGTCACAGCCCACCAGCCGCGGGCGATTGTCATCTTCGTCGCCAACGACATTACGAGTCCCGAGACGTCCCCGGATCCGGAGCAGGTGATGATCGACGTCCGAGCGACCCAGGCACAAATTCGCGCGCGACACCCGGAAGTGCCCATCTTCTACGTGGCAGTCACGCCTACGGAGTCTCGCTGGAGTGTATGGCCGACCGTGCAACGCCTCAACCGCATGATCGAAGAGATGTGTCGTGATGCTTCGCACAGCTTCTTCATCCCAACGGCCCGTCATTTTCTCGACACGACCACCGGCCGCCCGGTCCCAGAACTGTTCCGCGACGACCGGCTTCATCTGAGTCGGGCTGGCTACAAGGTCTGGGCTGGCGTGATTCGCGCGGCGCTCGACCATGCACTCGCACCGGCGACCGCGGCGCCAGCCGAGGTCAGCCCACGCCACGAAAGTTTGGCCGCAGTCGATGGTGGCCTGACTCGTGCTTCGCACACATACCGACGAGATCCCCCGCTGCGTCGACAGCCGCCAAGAAAAGGTCGCTCGCACCGATGTCGATGATCCCCCCGCGGATCGCACGCTCGAGCACATCATCGGCAAGCGTCGTCATCGGCAGATGCCTTACGGCCGCGAGGGGCGGCAGCAGGGCACCGCGAACTGTCTCCGGACTGACGGCATCCAGTGGCAACGCTGCTCCCTGATTGAAGGGACCGATGGCTGTCCGCACGAGCGACTCCATCACCGCGGACGTGCCGAGCGCGGCGGCCAGGTCTCGGCCGATCGCGCGGATGAACGTGCCCGATGAGCAAACCACGTCGAGCCCCAGTCGCGGCCAGTCGTAGGCCGTAATCACGAGCTGGTCGATCCGTACCCGCTTCGGCGCTAGCACCACCTCGCGGCCCTTCCGCGCCAGGCGGTAGGCTCGCTTGCCTTCGATATGTACCGCCGAGTAGTCGCACGGCCGCTGGAGAATCTCACCGCAAAAGCCGGCAGCAGCAGCCTCGATGGCAGCACCGTCTGGTTGAACCGGATCGACCTCTACCAGTACCTGGGTCTCGAGGTCATCCGAAGGGCTCGAGCGGCCCAGCAAAAACATCGCCGAATAGGCCTTCGGCAGCTCGTGGAGAAAATCGACGAGTCTCGTGGCATGGCCGACGCAGACGATCACGACACCGGAGGCGAGAGGATCGAGCGTGCCGGCATGACCGACCGTCTTCATGTCGAGGGCCCTGGCGACAGCATCGACGACCTTCCGCGACGACACGCCGACCGGCTTGTCGATCGGGATCACGCCGTTCATAGCCGATGCTCCGCTCTGGCTGTCACGTGACGACCCCCCGGATCGGAAAGGCGTAGAGGTCGGCCAGCGCCGCCGCCGACTTGCCTCCCACCTGCATTCGCCGTCGCAGCGCGGCAGGATCGTCGACGACGCCCGACACGAGCCGCTCAAACTTGAGGTTCACGACCGCTGCGGTGCGGGCGGCATCGGACCGGGCATGACCGAGCGGAAACATTGCCAGTTCACCCCCCAGGGTGCCGAGCGTCGCATGTTCGATCGCCACGCTGGTTGGAATGCCCTCCGGATACCTGGCGTCGTACTCACCGCCGCCGTGCACGATCTCGATGCGGTCGATCAGCCGCCGGATCTCCGGGTCACTGATCGCAGCAGCGGAGTAGTCGTCGGGCAGGAGCATGAGCGACTCCCAGCCGAGCGGCTCGCCGCAGGCCTGGGCCCCCCGCGCCTTGAGAAACGTCCTCGCCAGAATGTAGGGGAGCGAGTGATCGGCCGACTGCCGCGTGGTCGGCGACCGCTTCGCCGGGTCGGCGATGATCGAGTAGGCCGGCTCGTAGATCGCCACGCGGATCCGCTGTACGGCATCGAGATCGGCTGCCAGTGACGGGTGGGCGTTGAACAGATCGACGAGCGCCTGCAGGGCCCCGGCCGACTGGTGCTCATACAGTCCAAGTTTGAAGTGCATCGCATTCACGGCAAATGCATCCCCCTCGACGCCCAGTTCCAGATCAAAGGGGCTTTCGCCATCGGGGCAGGGCACATTGAGACGGTAGAGAGCCAACGGATTGCGGAACACATCCCGCGGGCCGATGAAGCCGGCGAGGGCGCGACGGGCACACATGACGGCCGCCTCGGCGGCGACCGCGGCCGAAGCTCCCTTGGAGTCGGACAGCTGATGTCCGGCGCGGATTGCTCGGTAGGGAACATAGTGCGCGACGGCCATCCCGATCGCCGACTCGATCTGGTCCTCGCTCCCCCCGAGCGCTGCGGCGTAGGCGGCCGCGCAGGCGACGGTGCCGTGGTGCACGTGATCGATGGCGTACTTCCGCAGCGCAAACACCTCCGCGAGGCGGCCGCGGATTTCGTCGATGAGGAGCATCAGCCGCAGCGTGGCGTCGCCATCGAGACCCGCCTCGCGGGCCGCGGCGATCGCGACGGGGTAATAGTCATTGTGGCCAAACTCGCCGGCGGTGCGGCCCTTGGCGGCGTCATAGCCGAAGTTTGTGCCGTTGGAATCCCACTCGCGCACCGCAGACGCATTGGCGGCCACCGCCTTCTCGACGGCGCAGGGCTGCGGGGAACCGAAGCAGATGCCCCCGCGCGAGCCAGCGGCAGGGGGCATGGCGAGGGCCTCGACCCGCAGCACCGTCGGCGCGTTGGCCCCCGCGGCAATGGCCGACACGCCGCAGCCCACGCTGTCGAGGTGAAACGCCTCGAGCCGCGCGACCGTGGCTCCGCCAATCGGCCGCGGGGCGGTGAGAAAGTCGCGGCAGTAACGGGCCAAGCCGCGGGCCTGATTCGTGGTTCGCGGCAGAAGAATCGTCTGCTGGGTTGCTGGCATGCCGGCAGGATACACTGCGGGCATGCATCCGCAGCAGGTGGGTCCCTACCAGATCGTTTCCCGACTCGGCCACGGCGGCATGGGTGCCGTCTACGAGGCTGTGGAGCCGAGGAGTGGCAAGGCGGTCGCCATCAAGGTGTTGGCCGCGCACCTGGCGGACGATGCCGGCGTACGGAGCCGGTTCGAGACGGAGATCGCCACGCTGAAGAGCCTGCGGCATCCCGGCATCGTGCAGCTGCTGGCCTACGGCGAGGACGACGGTCAGCCCTATTTCGCGATGGAGCTCGTCCGTGGCCAGGCCCTCGACAAGCTGCTGCGGAGCGGTCGCCACTTCACCTGGCGGGAGACCGTCACGGTGGCGGCGGCCGTGACTCGTGCGCTGAAAGTCGCCCACGATAGCGGTGCAATTCATCGCGACCTGAAGCCTGCCAACCTGCTCGTGCCAGAGAAGGGCACCCTCGCCGACATCAAGCTGGCTGACTTCGGCATCGCCAAGTTCTTCGGCGCTTCGGGCCACACTGCGGCCGGCAACGTGGTGGGTACCGCCGAATACATGGCTCCCGAGCAGGCAGCGGGCAAGCCGGTCGACGCCCGGGCCGACATCTATTCGCTCGGCCTGGTGATGTTCGCGATGCTCACGGGCAAGCCACCTTTTCGGGCGGGGCACTACACGGAAGTGATGCGAATGCAGCAGACGACGCCGCCTCCGCGGCTCACGACGCTGCTGCCCGACCTCCCGGAGCCGGTCGACCGGCTCATCCAGAAGATGCTCGCCAAGAATCCGGCTGAGCGGCCGGCGAGCGCGCTCGCGCTGGGCCGTCTGCTCGAGGCAGTTGAAGGCGCGATCACGGCTGAGCTGGCTGCCGCAAAGCCTGTCGTGGTAGCTCCTGCGGTCGATGCGAACCGGACAGCCCCCGGTGTCTCGGCCAACGACTCCACGCTCGAAGTGACGACCGACCAGCCCGCCACCCCGGCCGACGCTCGCCTTCTGGCTCCCACGCAGGGCGCGACGGCGCCGCCGCCTGCCGCTGATCCGACGAAGCGCGACGGAGGAACGAAGCAGCCGACCGAGGCCAATGCTGCGAACACCCAGGTCGGCCCCGTCCGCCGGAGCCGCCACATCTCGGTGGAACGGGAGAAGGTGATTGCGGCGGCTCAGGAAAAGAGAGTCCACAATCGTGAGCTCTGGGTGCAGGCCGCGTCTGTGGCCGGCCTCGTCGCTGCGCTGCTCGTGGGCGGATATCTCCTCCTGCGGCCGCTGACGGCCGACGAACTGCGGACCCGGATCGACGAGACCGTCGCCGCTGCATCCGAGCGGCTTGATGGGCTGAAAGACGCCGAGCGGGAGATCGACGAGTTTCTCCGCCGGTTTGTCGGCGATCCGCAGGCCGAAGGCGTCAGTGCCCTGAAGCAGCGAATCCTCGTCGACCGCCTGGAAAAGCGGGCGGCTCTGCGGGTGCGGCGGGATAAGCCTCCCTACCTTCGGATAGAACGTGACTATCGTGAAGCATTGGAGCCCGATGATCCCGTCGAACAGCTGACCAGGCTCGAGGCGATCCTCGTTGCCAGCCCAAAAGTCCTGGCGACGCCCGTGGGCCTCCCGGCCGATGACGATGAGCTGCAGGCCAATCTCGATCTCTGGAAGGCACTGATCTCGGTAAAAATCGACCAGGTCAAGCAGCTTGCCAGCGCCGACCGGCGGGCCCAGCAACTCGACGCGACACGAAGGAAACCATGACAATGACGACGACCGCCACGCAGGCCGCCCGCCCCAACAGCCACGCCGCATTCACCCTGGCCAAGGCCGTCATTCCCGGCGGTGTCAACTCGCCGGCCCGAGCCTTCGGCGGCGTCGGCGGTGAGCCGATCTTCTTCGCCAGTGCCCAGGGCCAGCGGCTGACCGATATCGACGGCCACACCTACCTCGACTACATCGGCTCGTGGGGACCGATGATTCTCGGCCATCGCCATCCGCGGGTGGTGGCCGCGATCGAGCGGGCGCTGGCCACCGGCACCAGTTACGGCGCGCCGACCGAGGCGGAGAGCCGGCTGGCCGAGATCATCATCGATGCCGTGCCGAGCATCGAGAAGGTGCGGCTGGTGAGCAGCGGCACCGAGGCGGCGATGAGCGCGGTGCGGCTGGCCCGCGGCTTCACCGGCCGCGAGGTGATCGTGAAGTTCGCCGGCAACTACCATGGCCACGTCGACAGCCTGCTGGTGGCGGCAGGCTCCTCCGCGGCCACGCTTGGCGTGCCCGACTCGCCGGGCATCACGAAGGGCACCGCGCAGGATACGGTCGTCCTCGAATACAACGAGCCACACGAGTTGGAAGAGTTGTTTGCGACGCGGGGCGGCCAGATCGCCGCGGTGCTTCTGGAACCGGTCGTCGGCAACATGGGTCTTGTCGTGCCGACGCGCGAGTTTCTGGAGACCGCCCGCCGCCTGACGGCTCAGCACGGCGCCCTGCTCGTGTTCGACGAAGTCATGACCGGCTTTCGGCTGGCCCTCGGCGGTGCGCAGGAGTTGCTCGGCGTCACCCCCGACATCACCACGCTCGGGAAAATCGTCGGTGGCGGCCTGCCGCTGGCAGCCTACGGCGGGAGGGCCGACGTGATGAACCATGTGCTGCCGGCGGGAAAAGTGTTTCAGGCGGGCACACTCGCCGGCAATCCGCTGGCCGTGGCGGCGGGCACCGCCACGCTGGAAGAGCTCCGCGACCAATCGCCCTATGCCCAACTGGAACGGCACGGGGCACGGCTCGAGGCTGGCTTCCGCGCCGCGGCTGCGGCTGCAGGCGTACCGGTGTGGATCGCGCGGGTAGGCAGCATGATGACGATGTTTTTCCAGCGGGGCCCGGAGACGGTGCCCGTCACCGGCTGGAAAACGGCCTCGCAGTCTGACACCGCCCGCTACGGACGTTTTTTCTGGGCGATGATCGATCGCGGTGTCTATCTGCCGTGCAGCCAGTACGAGGCGCTGTTTTTCTCCAGTGCCCACACCGATGCCGACATCGAGGCCACGATCACCGCCGCCCGCGACGCACTCGCCGCGTTCTGATTGGCCAGGATGGCTGTCGCCTTGCAGGTGCCCAACGTGAGAGCGCAAGGGCCGGAGGCCCGGGTATCTTCCGGCCGGAGGCCGGCAAGCAAAGCGAGGCTAGGATGGCGAGCCTCGCGCTACAGCAAGTGAAAATCAAAGACGACTGGCAGGTGATCGCTTGCCACCTTCGCGAGGCTCGTCTTCACCACGCGGGCCTGCCGCACCTCGATCGGGCCACGGGCAAACGCCTTGTCGAGAGATCCCATTGCCAGCCACGCGGGAAACGTACGAAACCGGCTGACAGGATGCGTCAGCTGCGCGAAGCCGTGAGGCGCCAGCCGCTCACGCCACAGCGTGTCCCGCCAGTCATTGAAATCGCCTACCATCAGTGTGGGCAGGCTGTCGGCTGAGCGAAAAAGCGCGTGCCCGACGATCCGCCCCACCTGCCATTGCCGTTCGTGCTCCGCAAGCCCGAGGTGGGCATGCACGAGGTGGAGCGATCCCTCGGGTGAATCGACCACGAGCAGCTGGGCTCCGCGGGGCTTGCGGCTCCCCTTGCGAAGCGAGATCCGGTGGCGGCTGACCACCGGCCAGCGGGAGAGCACGAGATTGCCATACGCACCCTCGCCCACCTGCACGTTCGACTGAAACACGGAGTGGCAGCGGAAGTAACGAGCCAGGAGTCGCGGCTGGTCGTCGAAGTGACTGCGGCGGACGAGGCGGTCGACTTCCTGGAGGCAGATCAGATCGGGATTTTCCGACTCGATCGTGTCGATGATGCGGGTGAGTGAGTAGCGACGGTCGCGGCCGCCGATGCCCTTATGGATGTTCCAACTGAGCAGTCGCATGCCGTCTTCCGCCTGACCTTCCGCTCGAATGACGCCGCTCCCGAACTGGTACCAGTCGGGTTGCTAGCCATGCGGAGGAATCTGATTGTAGTCCTCTCTCCACGCTTCTGTCATGGCTCGTGCTCCATCGAGCAACAAGAACGACTGCTGTGTCCACTGTGTTATCCGTGGGTTTTCCTAGTCTGCTGAAGTGGATCTTCACGCCATTGCGGTGGGCCCAAGGATTTAGCACCACGTTGCACGGTCCGAAACAAATAGACTGTCGACAGAAGGCTCGCGTGCCGCTGGAATATGGTTCCGGTTTTCGCACGGCTGATCGGGCGTTGCCGGCATCAGCCCCTGCCATCGGGGAGATGCGACCATAAAATGTGCCGCGACATCTGCGGTGGCAGAACCTCTCCGATGAGCGTCCCTGATATCATGTGTCGTGCTCAAGCGGCACGCGGGCCGGAGAGGTGCTATCCCGGGAGGTAACCACGATGCGAGTCTCGCAACAATATGGCCCGCCATTCGGCATGCTCTTCCTGACAGCTTCGTGTCTCGTGGGAGGGCTGACGGTGGCCGCGGTGCGTGAGGCGGCCTCGGTAGAACCCTCATCGACCGCGGCTCGACAAGACCCGACTGCCACCGACCGCGAACGCTACGCGGGAACCTGGCGGATGGTCTCGATCGAAGCCAACGGCCAGGTGTCGCAGGAAGACGAGCGGACGATCCTCGTGGAAAATCATCCGGACGGCTCGTGGATCCTCACCGCCGACGGACGTGAGGTGAGCCGCGGCACGAGCACCATGGATCCGCTTGCCGTGCCGAAGGAGATCGATCTTGAAATCACCGCTGGCGACGGCATGGGCAGCGTACTCAAGGGCATCTACGAGGTGGGCGACCGCACCCGCCGGCTCTGCTTCCGCGGCGGCAACGGCTGGCGGCCACGCGAGTTTTCCGGAGCCGCCGGCAGCGACAGTGTGCTGATCATCTTCGAAAGGGACTGACGCTACCCCCAACGTGGTACCAGCCGGGTTGGTAGCCACGCAGGGCCGGTAGCTGGGCATGCCCAGCTGTTCGACAACGTCGTGCAGCATCAGATTAACGCGTTCAACGGACCGACCGGTGCCTCATTCGACCTTGATAGCAACATGACAGGCTGACGCCTGTCTTACATGTGCAGGACGGCATCGATGCGGGCGAGGATCGTGGTGACGATCTCACGATCGCTGGCCGGCCGCCGTGGGCTGTCAGGATGCGGCTCGTCGCTGGCGAGCAGGCCCCGCAGGCGGAGGGCCATTGCCATCGTGTGCTTGTAGGCCGGGACGGGCGGGCGAAAGGCGAAGTCACCGAGGGCCTGGAGGGCGTCGTCGAGTTCATCGAAGCGATTGTCACCAGCCGCCCACCAGCGGTCCCGCTGGGCAAACGCCTCGGGGTAGGCGGTCGAGAGGCCGAGCAGCCAGTCGCTCCCATACCGCACCATGTCGATCGCGAGATCGTTGCCCGTGAACACGTGAAACTCGGGCCGCACCCGATTGCGGACGACGAGCCGCTCCCATTCGAGCTGTCGCGACAGCGACGAGTGCTTGGCCCCGATGCAGTTGGGAATCTGAATCAACTGCTCGTAGGCGTCGATCGCGAGCACGCGGCCGGAGGGCACGAAGGCGGTGCTGAGTTCGAAGCCGATGAACTGGTCCACCCGGCTGGCCAGCCGCCGATAGCGATCGAGAAAGTCCGTGTCGCTGCCAGTCGTGAGGCCCCACGACGGAAAGATCACGGGCAGGCCGCCGGCCGCGGCGATCATCTCGAACTGCCGCCCGTAGGCGGCCTCGTCGAAGACGTCTCCCTTCGCATCGACCACGCACGCGCCAGCCACAAACTCGCCGCTGCCGAGGGTGTCGCGGGTGATCTGCAACGCCTGCCGGCGGGTCGCATCGTCGATCAGCTGCACGTAGCCCGTATCCATATTGACCGCCGGCGTGATGCCGCAGGCGGCCGTGCGGGCCACATGGGCGGCGAAGGCATCCCAGTCGATCTGCCTGTCGGCAGTGAAAGGGAGCAAAATCGCCGACATGCCGCGGATCGTGCGGCGCGGGCGCACGAGCGTGGCGAGATCGATGGGGGCTACCGAGGCTGATATCATGTGGCGGAGTATTGAAGAAGTCGCATCGGATCGCCAGCCCCATGCAGTTCCCCCGCGTCGCTCGCTTTCGCACCGTGGCTGATCTCCGTCGCCACTGCGAGTCGCTTGGAGCACCGATCCCCTTCGACAGCGCGCCGCTCTCGGCAGCGGAAGGGTCGCCACTGGCTGCGCCGCTCTCGCTTGGCGATCGCACGGCTGGCAACCGCTGGTGCATCCACCCGATGGAAGGCTGGGACGGTACCAGCGATGGCCGGCCGACCGACACACTGCTGCGTCGCTGGCGGCATTTCGGGGAAAGCGGGGCCAAGCTGATCTGGGGAGGCGAAGCGGTGGCGGTGGTGCCCGAGGGCAGAGCCAACCCCAACCAGCTCTGTGCCCCCGCCTGCGGTCGAGACGGTTTTGCCGTGCTGCTGCAGGCCGTTCGCGACGCCCATGCGGAGCGGTTTGGTATCGCTGACGATCTCATTGTCGCCCTGCAACTCACGCATTCGGGACGGTTCTCCAAGCCGACACCAGCCGGGCGGCAGCCACGGATCGCCTACCACCATCCGCTGCTCGACGCCCGTCACGCCGTCGACCCGAGCGATAGTGCATGCTTGCTCACCGATGCCGACGTTGAGCGGCTGATCGACGCCTATCTGACCGCCGCCCGTGATGCCGAGGCGGCTGGCTTCGACATGGTCGACATCAAGGCCTGCCATGGCTATCTGCTCCACGAGTTTCTTTCGGCGCGGCGACGACCTGGCCCCTACGGTGGCGCCTTCGCGGCCCGCACCCGCCTGCTGCGAACGATCATCGAACGGGTGCACGAGACCTGCCCGCGGCTTCTCGTCGGCGTGCGACTGTCGCTCTTCGACGTCGTGCCGTGGCACAAGGTCGGTGATCATGGAGAGCCGTTTCCGTTTGCCGATGCCTTGCCCTACGACTGTGGATTCGGCGTGGACGAAATGAATCCGCTCGCAATCAATCTCGATGAGCCGATTCAACTCTTGAACACGCTTCGCGACATGGGCGTCTGCTCGGTGAATCTCTCGGCAGGGAGCCCCTACACCGTACCCCACATCCAGCGGCCGGCAGCGTTTCCGCCCTCCGACGGCTACGCCCCGCCGGAGGATCCGCTTTTGGGTGTGTGGCGACAGCTCGACGCCTGCCGACAGGCCAAGGAGGCGGTGCCTGACCTGCCGCTGATCGGCTCGGGCTACACCTATCTTCAAGACTATCTCGTGCATGCCGCCCAAGGAGCCGTACGGGCGGGCTGGATCGACGCCGTGGGTCTCGGCCGGATGGTTCTCTCCTATCCGCACCTCCCGGCCGATTCGCTTGCGGGCAAGACGCTTGTTCGCACCGCGATCTGCCGCACGTTCTCCGACTGCACCACGGCCCCCCGCCACGGTCTCCGCAGCGGCTGCTACCCGCTCGACGACTATTACAAGGCGCTGCCCGAGGCCGCCGAGGTCAAGGCGATCAAGGCGGCCCTGTAGCCAGTTTCCCGCCCGGAGCGACAGGCTGTTTGCGCGTATGGCAGAATACTGGCCACGCTCATCCCCTTGGGGCCTTCGCAATGACCGATAGTTCCGCGCCGCACCACGCGGCTGATTCTCCTGCCCACGCGGCCGTCCATCACACGCTCCTGCGCACGCGGCCCCGCCGCGGTTCGCCTGAGACTGATGCCTTTCTGCGGGCGGTGATCAAGACCGGCGCCAGTGACCTCCACGTGCGGGCCGGCTGCTCGCCACGCGTACGGATCGACGGCACGTTGCGCCGAGTGGAACGGGAGCCGCTGCCGGTCGCAGAGTTTGAGGCTCGTGTGCTTGGCCTTCTCGACGACACGGAACAACAAAAGCTTGTCTCTCAGGGCTCGGTCGACATCGCCTATGACCTCGACGCCGAATGCCGCTTCCGGATCAACATTTTCCGGCAGGACTCGGGGCTCTCCGTCGCGGCGCGGCTCGTGCCCCGCACGATCCCGTCGTTCGACTCCCTGCGGCTGCCCCCCGTGTTGCGGCGAATCGCCGACGCCCAGCGGGGGCTGATCCTCGTGGCCGGCGTCACCGGTAGCGGGAAGAGCACGACGATGGCCGCGATGCTCGACCATATCAACGAGACCCGAGCCGAGCACATCCTCACCATCGAAGACCCGATTGAGTTTCTCTTCACCGAGAAGAAGTGCGTCATCAACCAGCGGGAAGTGCACATCAACGTGCCCGACTTTCCGACCGCTCTCCGCGCCATGGTCCGCGAAGATCCCGATGTCGTCTTGATCGGCGAAATGCGGGATGCCGAGACGTTTCGGGCTGCGCTGCAGGCGGCCGAGACGGGCCACCTCGTCTTCGGCACGGTGCATGCAGCCCGCTCAGCTCAGGCCATCGGCCGCATTCTCGGCCTGTTCCCGGAAGAGGAACAGGATGCGGTGCGGCAATCCCTCGCCTTCAATCTGCAGGCCATCATCTGCCAACAATTGCTCAAGTCGAGGAATCCCGAGATCCGCCGGGTACCCGCCTGCGAGGTGCTCATCGCCACACCGATCATTCGCAAACTCATCCTGGAGGACCGTGACACGGAAATCTCCGAAGTGATCGAGGCCGGTGACGCCGGCATGATCGGGTGGACCGAAGCCCTCTACCACCTCTGCAAGCAGGGCCTCGTCGACGAGGAAGCCGCCTGCGAGGTGGCCCCCAGTGCCGAGGCACTGCGGATGCGACTCGCGGGCATCCAATCGTCGACCCGCGGCATCGTCGGCTGACGCGCCCATGGAAGCAACCTTCGAAACGGCCTGGCGGTGGTGGCTCGTGCTCTGGCCGCACGTGCTGGGCACATCGATCCTGGCGATCAACCTGGTCGCATCCGCCCACGCGATTCTCGTCAAGCGGGACACGCGGAGCACGATCGGCTGGGTCGGGCTGATCTGGCTCTCGCCTGTCTTTGGTGCCATCGCCTACAGCGTCTTCGGTGTAAACCGGATTCGCTCCCGCGCCAGCCAGCTGCGAGCCGGTCTGATCACAGTGACTCATGAACTCCGCGATGCGGTGGCCGCGCCCGACCGACTGCGAGAGGCCATCGGCACCGCCAGCGCACCCCTGCGGTCGCTCGAGCGGCTCGTCCGCAACGTCACCGGCCGTGACCTTTGCGACGGCAACCGGATCGAGCCACTCGATGGCGGTGACCAGGCCTACCCGCGGATGCTCGATGCAATCACAGGGGCGAAGCAAAGCATCGGCATGGCGTCGTACATCTTCGACAACGACCCCACAGGACGAATTTTTGCCGATGCCCTTGCCGCCGCCGTGAAGCGGGGCGTCGAGGTCCGGGTGCTCATCGACGGCATCGGCTCGAGCTACACCTGGCCCTCGATCGTCGGCCGGCTGGCGAAGGCTGGCGTGCGGGTCGACCGGTTCCTCCCCACGAGCGTGCCGATCTACTTCCCCTACGCAAATCTTCGCAACCACCGCAAGATTCTCGTCGTCGATGGCGAAGTGGGCTTTACCGGAGGCCTTAACATCCGCGATGGCTGCTGGCTCTCCCACAAACCCCGCCATCCGGTTCGCGACATGCACTTCGAACTGCGGGGCCCAGTGGTCGCTCATCTGCTCGAAGTGTTTCTGGAGGACTGGTCGTTTGCCACGGGCGAGGTGCTGGCCGGCGATCATATCGACGGCTACTTTCGCGCGGCCTGGCGACCGCAGATCGCGCCGGCGGGCACGGGCCTCGCCCGCGGCATCCGTTATGGGCCAGACGATCAGAATGTCGGCCAGATCAAGCTTGTGCTCGTGGGTGCCCTCGCGGCGGCGCAGAAATCGGTGCGACTGATGACGCCCTACTTCCTGCCCGACGACGCCGTCTGCCAGGCGCTCGATGTCGCGGCGATGCGGGGCGTCCGAGTCGACATCGTGCTTCCGGGCCACAACAACCTCGAACTCGTCGGCTGGGCTTCGACGGCAATGCTCTGGCAGGTGCTCGGCCGCGGCTGCAACGTGTGGATGTCTCCGCCCCCGTTCGATCACACCAAGCTGATGGTGGTGGATGGCGCCTGGGCGATGCTTGGCAGTGGCAACTGGGACGAGCGGAGCATGCGGCTCAATTTCGAGTTCAACGTGGAGACCTATGACCGCGATCTCGCGGCCCGGCTCGACGCCCACATCGAGGGCGTGATCGCCCGCTCGACGCCAAGGACCCTCGCCGACGTCGATGGCCGGAGCCTGCCGGTGCGGCTCCGCGATGGGATCGCGCGGCTTTTCTCGCCCTACCTGTAGCCCACGCGGCCCTCGCTGTTGCTGGCCCCCGGGCTTGCGCCCGGGGCTTTGTGTTGTGGGATCCAACACCCAGCCGCCAGGCGCAAGCCGTCGGGATGACGCACCAGCCAGCCAACGCTGTTGCGAAATCCAACACCCAGCCGCCAGGCGCAAGCCGGCGGGATGACGCACCAGCCAGCGATGCTGCGGAGCCCCGGGCCTGCTACCGGGGCTGCCTAATGTGGCAACAGCGTTGGCACGGGAGTCAGAGTGGCATACATTTTGTGGCCTATGAATGAAACTATCGCGGCACCGAGTGAACCTGACGCCGTTGATCGCCTGCGGGCGATTGGACGGGAGTTCCATGGCCGCGGCTGGTCGCTGGGCACGAGCAGCAACTACAGCGTGGTGGCGTCGCGGGAGCCGCTCGAGCTGCTCATCACGGTGAGCGGCAAGGACAAGTCGGCCCTTGGCCGCGACGACTTCGTGCGGGTCGATGCGACCGGCCGGCCCGTCGATGGCTGCGGAAAGAAGTCATCCGCCGAAACGCTGCTCCACTGTCTCCTGGCCGAGTTGATTCCGTCCGTGGGCGCCGTGCTCCACACGCATTCGGTCTGGAGCACGATCCTCTCCGGTGCTGACCTCGAGCGGGGAAGCCTCCGGATCGAGGGCTACGAGATGCTGAAGGGTCTTGCCGGCATCGCCACCCACGACACGATCGAAGAGGTGCCAATCTTCGCAAACAGCCAAGACATGGCGTCGCTCGCGGAGGAGATTCGCACACGGTTCGCAGCCGCCGACTGGAGCAATCCAACACGGCCGCCGTTCCACGGCTTCCTCCTCGCAAGGCACGGCCTCTACACCTGGGGCCGCGACCTCGACGAGGCCCGTCGCCACATCGAGATTCATGAGTTTCTCTTCGAGGTGGTCGCCCGCAGTCGGATGCTGACCGCCGCGACATGACCAGCATCAGAGGCTTCCGTACCGTTTCCGCTCACTGCTTCTTTCACGCAACTACATTCTGGAGGTGAAGTCATGGCAATCGTCACCGTGCCGGCCGAAGCCCGGCGGATCACCGACTCAGGCGAGATCACGGCCTTTCTCGCCGGGCATGGCATCGAGTATTCGGTCTGGCCATTGGAGGATCGTGTCGATCCAGCGGCGCCCGCCGAGAAGATTCTCGACGCCTATGATCCCGAGATCGAGGAACTCAAGCGGCGTGGCGGCTTCGTCACGGCCGACGTCGTCGACATCTACCCCGACACGCCCAATCTCGATGCGATGCTCCAGAAGTTCAACAAGGAACACACCCACACCGAAGACGAAGTCCGCTTCATCCTGCAGGGCCGTGGCGTGTTTCACATCAACCCCGGTGACAGGCCGGTGTTTGCCATCGAGGTGTGGGCCGGCGACATGATCAGCGTGCCACTGGGCACACGACACTGGTTCGATCTCTGCACCGACCGTCGCATCCGTGCGATTCGGCTCTTTCAAGACACGAGCGGGTGGACACCGCACTACCTCGAGGATAGCGTCCATGCGGGCTTCGAGCCGCTCTGCTTCGGGCCGGCCTGGATCGCACCAGCCAGAGGGACCGCGACGTGATCGTCTTCGACGGGCAGGCCATCCTGCTCGACGTCGAGGGCACGACGTCATCCATCTCGTTCGTGTACGACGTGCTCTTCACCTTTGCGAAGGACCACGTCGCCGATTTCCTGTCCCGCGAAGTGGGTACCGACGTGGTGCGGGCGGCGGCGGCCCAACTGGCGGCCGAAGCTGGGATCGCCGACGCTTCCCTCGATGACCCGGCCGGCCTCCAGCGGATCGTCCAGGCGGCGGTCGACTTGATGAACCGCGACGTGAAAAGCACCCCTCTCAAGGCGTTGCAGGGCATGATCTGGCGAAGCGGATTTGAATCGGGCCAGCTCGTGGCACACGTGTTTGCCGACGTGCCACCAGCACTCGCCCGCTGGGCCGATTCGGGTCTCGACGTGCGGGTCTATTCTTCGGGCTCCGTGGAGGCCCAGAGGCTCTTTTTTGCCCACACTGCCGCCGGCAATCTCACCCGGTATCTCCGTGGCCACTACGACACCACGACCGGCCCGAAGCGAGAGGCCTCCAGTTACAGCCGCATCGCAGCCGATATGGCCTGTGAGCCGCGGCAGATCCTGTTCTTGAGCGATGTCGGTGCCGAACTCGATGCGGCGCGGCAGGCGGGCATGGCTACGGCGTTGGCTGTGCGGCCCGGAAACCGGGATCCGGGCGGTCTGCTCGAGCACGAGCCGTTTGAGTCTTTCGCCGACATTGTCACCTGAGCACGCGATCGCCATGGATGGCATCACTCCGACCGGGAATCCGTCTGCTGCAGGGGGCCTCCGCTGTGGTGCGGCGGCCTCCACAGAGCCGGACTTGGCTGCGGCGATCGCGGTGGCTGTGGAAGGGGCGGTCACCGAACTGGGGCGGGATGGGCCGGCGGATCTCGCCGTCGTCTTCGTCTCGAAGGCCTATGGTTCAGCGATCCGCCCCGCGATGGAGACACTGTCGGAAACAGTGCCGGCCCGCGTGGTACTCGGCACGACGGTCGAAGGGCTCCTGGCGGCAGACGTTGAGCATGAAAGCGGTCCGGCCGTGTCGGTCTGGCTGGCCCGGCTCCCTGGGGCAACGCTCGTGCCGCTTGCCTTGGAGTACGCGCAGACTGCCGACGGCGGCTCGTTTATCGGCTGGCCGGCGGAGCTTGACGACGGCTGGCCGCCGCACGCCTCGCTCCTGCTCCTCGCCGACCCGTTCACCTGTCCCGTCGATCGCCTCCTCGCGCGACTGGACGAGGATCATCCGGGCGTGCCCGTCGTCGGCGGGATGGCCAGCGGCGGTTATGAGCCGGGCTGCAACACGCTCGTGGTGGGGAATCGTTCCTATGACTCCGGCGCGGTGGGCGTCGTCATCGGTGGGGGCGTTCGCATCAGGCCGGTCGTCTCCCAGGGCTGTCGGCCGATCGGCAAGCCGCTGGTGATCACACGGGCCGAGGCCAACGTGATCATCGAGCTCGGCGGCAAGCCGGCACTCGAGCGGCTTCGTGAGATCTACGCCGAACTCGGTCACGATGACCGGGTGCTGGTGCGCACGTCGCTCCACGTTGGCCGCGCAGCCAACGAATACCAGGAATCGTTTCAGCAGGGCGACTTTCTCGTCCGCACCGTGGCGGGTGCCGATCCCGATTCGGGTGTGCTGGCCGTCGGCGATCTGGTGCGGGTCGGGCAGACGGTGCAGTTTCATGTTCGTGATTCAGCAAGTGCCCATGACGACCTCGTGTCGCTGCTGACCCGCGAGAGGGAGCGGGGCTCGACCGCCGTCGGTGCGCTCGTCTTCACCTGCAACGGTCGGGGGAGTCGGCTCTTCAGCGTTCCCCACCACGATGCCGCCTGCCTGCAGCAGGTTCTTGGGCCGCTGCCAGCGACTGGGTTTTTTGCGCAGGGAGAAATCGGTCCCATCGGCAGCCGCACGTTCATGCATGGTTTCACAGCCAGCATCGCGCTCTTCGAGCCCGCGGGATGATGCGATAGCCAGCGTTACCGCAGCCACAGGGCTTGCGCCCTGTGCTGGCTGGTGTGCTGCAAGCGTTTCCCACACATAGCCGCAGGGCGCAAGCCCGCGGGATGATGCGATAGCCGGCGGGCAGAGCCGTTGATCCGCACGCTGAACGGCCTTGACCCGCGTCCGACTCCCTGCGACTCTCCGCCATCACAGGGTGGCGTCTGGAGTTTTCTGTATGCGCGCCGCCGCTCTGTCGCTGTGTTCCCTTTCATGCTGCCTGCTTGTTGGCAGCGTCGGCTGCGGTCATCATCGGAAAGACCAATACGCCTATGCGCCCCCCTACGCGCCGCCCGTCTACCCACAGCCGGCCAGTTACCAGCAGCCAATTGTGGCCGGAACTCCTGGTGCCGCTGCACCTGTCGTAGCAGGTGTGCCGGCACCAGGCGTACCCGTGGCCGGTGCACCCACGATGGCCGGAGAGCCCTGTGGCCCATCTGTCCAGCCTGCGGCGTTGCAGGGCTCGCCCTGCCCGCCGGGTGAATACATCGTGCCCGCCGGCATGACGGGCGGAGAAATGCCCTGCACCCCTTGCCAATGACCGCGGCCCCACGTCGCCTCGACTGACCGGGTATAGTGTTGGTCGTGTGAGTGCATGGCGACGCCGTGGAGAATCTGCATGGGCTTGCTGTCTCTGGAGCCTGTGCGGCAGGCCGAGCTGATGGATGATCCTGGCCTGCCGGAGGCCGATCATCTGCAGGCGCTTGAGGCGCTCGCGACGATCAACGCGGTATCGCGGACCGCAAGTCAGGTCGCGGCTGCGGCTGCGGCGATCGTGCCGCATGAGACAACGGGCCCGCTTCATGTCGTCGATCTTGCCTGCGGCGGTGGCGACGTCACGCTCGCCTGCGGTCTCCGGCTGGCCGGGTCGCTTGGTGGCCGTGAGATCGTCATGACCGGTGTCGACTTCAGCCGCCGTGGCCTCGACCGGGCTGCCGCCCGCATCTCGGCCGCACGTGCTTCAGTGGCCAATCTGCCGCTGCGATTCACCTACGCGGCCCGAGATATCGTGGCCAGCGGATGCATGCCGTGTGACATCGCGATCAGCTCCCTTTTCTTCCACCACCTTGACGATGCGCCGGCCATTCGGGTGCTGCAGTCGATGGCTGCTTCCTGCCGGACGGGATTCGTGGTCTCCGATCTTATCCGCAGCCGACTTGGCCTGGTCCTGGCCGTGCTGGGCACGAGCGTGCTCTCTCGGTCACGGGTGGCCCGCGTCGACGGCCCGCTCTCGGTGCGGGCGGCCCGCACCCCCGACGAGTACCGGCGACTGCTCGATGAGGCCGGGCTGGCCTCGGCGATGATTCGCCGCACGTGGCCGGAGCGGGTGCTGATCACATGGCGTCGGGAGGCACCGGCATGATCGCGGAGTCTTTGGGCACCGGTCTTCCTGCCACCGTGCGGCCTGAGGAGGCTGCCGATGTTGTTTGGCACACGATCGTGATCGGCGGAGGCCCCGCCGGTGCCGCGGCGGCGATTCGTCTGGCGCGAGGTGGTCGCCGTGTCCTGCTCGTCGATCGGCATGGCATGCCACGACCGAAGGTGTGTGGCTGCTGTCTCTCCTCGACGGCGCTGGCCGAACTCCGGAGGCTGGGCTTTGCCCCTGATGAACAAGGCCGACTCCTAGGGGCACACCCGCTCGAGCGGGTGCGGGTGGTCGCCGCCGCGCGGTCCGTTACGCTCCCAATGCCACCGGGTGGCACCCTCTCCCGCGAGGCACTCGACACGCAACTCGTGCAGGCGGCCATCGACGCCGGCGCGGCATGGCTGCCTTGGACCGATGTCACGGCCATCACGGAGGGTTCCCCATCCCAGCGATTGGTAAACGTCACCTGTCGCCCACAGGCTGGTGAGCGGGCGGGCGCAGCGCTTTCGCTGCAGGCTGAAGCCGCCCTCATTGCCACCGGACTCGCCGATCATGTGCGGGTGCCCGGCGGTGGCCCGCGAGTGATTCAGCCACACAGCCGCATCGGCGTGGGCACGACACTCCCGGCAGGCGCGATCGACGCCCCTGCCGGAGAGCTCATGATGGCCGTCGGCCGCGGAGGCTATTGCGGCATCGTGCAGCTCGATGATGGCCGCATCGACGTCGCTGCCGCGATCGATCGGCAGGCGATCACGGCCGCGGGAGGCGTCGCAGCCGCGGTGGCTGAGATTCTCCGCGAAGCTGCCGGTCGCGCTGACTGGGCGACTCCAGCCTGCCACGCCGTCGCGCGCGGCGCATTCCTGGCAACGCCCCCGCTCACTCGGTCAGCCGGATCGGTAGCAGGCGGGAGCGGACGAATCCTACGGGTCGGCGACGCCGCCGGCTATGTCGAGCCATTCACAGGGGAGGGGATGGGCTGGGCGCTCGCCGGCGGCCGCCTCGCTGCCGACGCCCTGCTCACAAGCCCGTCACCGGCGGCTGACTACAGCCAGACCTACGCCGCATTCGCACGCCAGCACCACGGTCGCTGCCGTCGCATCGCCGCAGTGCTCCGTCATCCGCTTCTCGTGGGCTCCGCGATCCGTGTCGCCGCCGCGGCTCCATGGATCGCAGCCCCCCTCGTGCCAGTGCTCGTGGGAAGTGCGGGCAGCCCGGGAGTGTCTGCCCGATGAGCCTTTCAATTCTTGGTATCGGCACCGCCACGCCACAGCGGCAGATCGCCCAGGCCGACGCCGCCACGCTGGCGATCGACTTTGCCAACGCCGAGGCCGGCCGCGAGCGGACGCTGGCCGCCATCTACCGGCAGACGCGGATCCGCACGCGTGGGTCGGTCTTGCTGGAGGATCCTGGCGACGCCGCCTTCGCGCAAACCTTTTTTCCCCCAGCCACGCATGGCGACGATGCCGGCCCGACGACCGCAGAGCGGATGGCACGCTATGCCCATGAGGCGGGGCCGCTGGCGATCGCGGCGGCTCGGTCAGCGCTGCGCGAGGCCGGCCGACCGGCGGCGGCGATCACGCACATCGTCACCTGTTCCTGCACGGGCTTTGCCAATCCAGGCGTCGACCTCGAGGTGGTTGCCGCGCTCGGCCTGCCCGGCACGGTGGCCCGCACCCACGTCGGCTTCATGGGCTGCCATGGGGCGTTCAACGCCCTGCGAGTGGCCCACGCCTTCACTGCGGCCGATCCCGCCGCGGTCGTGCTCGTGGTCTGTGTCGAACTCTGTAGCCTCCATTTTCAGTATGGCACCCGCAGCGATCATGTCGTCGCCAACAGCATCTTCGCCGATGGTGCCGCCGCGATCGTGGCCACAGCATCCAGCTCGGAGACGCAATCGCGGTCGCAACTCCTCGGCCAGCGGTCGCAGGTGCTCCCTGAATCAACCGACCAGATGGGCTGGGTCATCGGTGACCACGGTTTCGAAATGACGCTCTCGCCCCGCGTGCCTGATGCGATCGCCATGCATCTGCCGGCTGGCGTCGATGCCTTGCTTGATGCACACGGCCTGAAGCGCAGCGACGTGAGATCCTGGGCCGTGCATCCGGGCGGGCCGCGGATTCTGACAGCCGTCGCCGAAGCGCTCGGTCTTGCCGAACCCGCTCTGCACTGCTCCCGCGGCGTGCTGGCTGATCATGGCAACATGTCGAGCGCCACGATTCTCTTCATCCTCGAACGCCTCGCCCGGGAGGGCAGCGCGGGCCCGTGCATGGCAATGGCGTTTGGGCCCGGACTCACCGCGGAACTCGCGCTGCTCACTCTGTAAGAAGAGACGCCCCGGCATGCCCGCTCATCAGCCAGACAATGCTTGCGGAGGTGCCCTTGGGCGGGGCTATTCCTCGGAAGCCAAGTCCGCAGCCGCACCTTGGGCCGCGTGACAGGCCGCATCCGATGCCGCGGCGCGTGCAGACGTTCGCTGTCTGCCCTTGATACAATCGAGGAGTCCGCGATCGTGCCGCACTAATCTTGCAGCCCGCAGCCAGGATTCGATCCGCCATGCTCAGCCAGGAAACACTCGACCACTATCGCCGCATGACCGGCATCGAGCGGCTGAAGCTCTCGCTCAAGATGACGGAGGAAAACATCCCCGCATTTTTCGTCGGTTCGGCAGAACTTATCGAGCGGCGATTCGAACTGCTCCGACGCGAGAACGACGCCCGCAACCGCAACATGCTGACCGCGATCGCCCGCACCCGGAAGCAGCCGTGAGCGATCTCATCCAGACACTGCATGACTTCGCCGCGCT
>CAMCYH010000044.1 GCA_945883745.1 Candidatus Kuenenia stuttgartensis | reverse complement strand
CGCGGACGGGGCGGTTGTTCCGCCGGCCCTCGCGGAAGGTGAGGCTGATGCGGATGCCGAGGTCCTGGACGAGCCGGTTCAACTCCTCGCGGGCCGCCGGATGAACGCAGACTGCCTCTATTCTGTCCGTGAGTGCCATGGCCTTCTTGACCTCGACCTCCACGCTCGCCGGCCGCTCGCGATGTGGCATCCGCTCTTCAACTTCGGCGACTACCTTCTCGGCTTCGGCCACTTCGGCCTGCAGATCGCGGAAACCTTTCCGTAGCGTTGCCCGGAGATCGTCGTCTTCTTCGCGAATTCGCCTCGGAGCCTGGGCCACCTTCTGTCGGAGCCGCTCGACCCTCGCAAGCACCTCCTGACGAATCGCCTCGTCGGGCGATGGCGGAGCTTTTTGCATCTCCCGGATGCGGGCCTCGACGGCCGGCCGCAATTTGTCCTTGCCCGCAGATCGCCGCATCAGTGTCGGGAGTGTCCCTGCCGTGAACTGCAGCAGGGCTTCGGCATCGATGTTGTTATGGGTGCGCTTTTTTCCGGTGGTCTTCGTGTAGATGCTGCAGCGATATATCGGGTGGTTGACCCCGCGGTCATTTCGCACGACGCCGTGCATGATCCCAAGGATAGGTCGGCCAATTGCACCCACCACCCTCAACGCTGGATTTTCTCGTTAACGCAGACCGGTCTTGAAACCGCTCCTCTTGCGGGCTGTCCGCGCCGTGGCATGGAATGCCGTCAGAGGCTGTCGATGTCGGGCAGCTCGTCGGGCGACGCCTGAAAGATTGCCCGGTCGTCGTGGACCTGCACGAGCTCTCCCCAGTCGGTCGGCGGGCCACGGGCCGGCGAGACGGGCGGTGGTGCGAGCGGTTCGCCGAGATGTGGCAGTGGCTCACATCACGCGGGCGAAGCCATTCTGCCCTTCTCACGCATGTGAACCTCCGGTTCGAAATGAGCCCGCTCCTGCTGGCCGTCTTCTTTGCGTCAGATGTCGCCACCACACCCCGGGCACTCCAGGGGAAACTCCTCGCCCACCCGAGCTATGAGTCTGGCCCTTGGCGTTGGGAGGTGTCGTGGGAAGGCAGTTTGTCGCATGAGTCGCAGCCGGGGCCGGTGGCATCTCCGTCCGCCGCATGTCCGCCGACCGCATGCCCACCAGCCGCGGCATCGCGGCGCTTGCCGACATTCCCGACGGCGAGCGCCGTGACGGCGGACCCGAGCTTGTGATTCGGGGCGAACACCCCGTGATAACGATGCCGGTGCTTCCGCGGCGGCGGCACGAGATTGGCCAGCCGGTCGAAGACTTCAAGCGGCGAGCGCTCGACAAAGCCCCTGGCACCCGGTCCAACGCTTACCACAAGGCGATGGCCGGTCCTTCATCGCAACAAACACCATAGCATTTTGCTAAGATGTACGCCTGACCCGATGGCGACGATGAGAGCGTGAGCATGGTGCGTCAGCTCGCGAGACGCAAGACCCAGGCCACCATGTAAAGCACAAATGGAATTATGAGAGGCTGACAGATGCTTGCTAATAGTGATCTGCTGAATGATTTAGCAACCAGAATAGAGAAGATAAAACTGACGTTGCGAAACAATTGGCATACGATCACATTTGCCAATATAATCCAGCGATATCAAGAGTTTGATCAACTGGGGCAGACTGGGGACCCACTCATGGCTTTGTCATTACAAAGAGAAGATGAGGACCCCAATAGTGCGTCCAAAAAGAACGACAGTAAAGCAGCGCATGAGAAAAACCTGAAGATATCAAATGACATGGCTGCACTGGCTGCGCCGAGTGCGGTAGGTGCAGCCGTCCAGTTGGCTGCGCCGATCGTTGCGCCCGCCCCCTGTGTGAACGTAGTTGGGGCCGTTATTGCCCCTTGGATTGCATGGGCGGATCTCTCGGCAAAACATGACACACTCCAGACGCTTCATGATATAAAAGTAGCGATTTATGCTCGCGAGCGCGGCGGAGGTGGCCCCACCCTCGAATGCACATGCCAAAGACCGAAGGGGATCATCGGATGGGTTCCCGGTGGAATAGAGATGTATGAAACCAAGGAGCAAACGCTCATTCTTAGCAACGCATGTTATCAAAATGTACTATATTTCATCGCCAAAAAAGAGAACCCTGCCAATGCCTTAAAGTCTGTGCCCGGTGTTTCTTTCTTGACGCTGGCTTATAGTGCAGCGAAGAGAGCGTCACAATGGTTTGCTGGGAAGGCGGGAGATAAGGAAAATCACTGTAGATCACTTCATGAGGGTGCTCGAAATAGTAAGTGTCACGTAGCAATGAACATGCTTCATATGATCTGCAAAGAAAAAAAATGGTATGAACAGGCGTATAGAACATTGGAAAATATCCGAGAAGTCGACTGGGAACTACCGCCATCTGTCTCTACGACTAAGGGTGAGAGTCTTAGATCCGTTGCCATCATTGTGGCATCTGACGGATGGGAACAGATTAAGTCATGTGTGTAGCGTATATGTCTTGATGGGAAAGAGTGTTCTGGCCGTGATCGATTTTGCGGTATTGCGCCCGGCCGTCCTTTGCCGTGGAGCGGTGCCCCGTGATCCGCGGCGCTGGCGGACGGATCGCCCGCGTCCGCCACGTGCTGCCCAGACCCAAAGCCGCCAACTGGGTTGGACCCGGCCGCGGCCGGAAGTCCACGCGGCCGGGAGCCTTTGGCGTCGTTGAACTCACGCCGTTTGAGTTCTTGGACCGGCTCGCCGATCTCGTGCCGCCGCCGCGGAAGCGCTGGCATTGGTATCACGGCGTCTTTGCTCCGAATCGCAAGCTGAGGCGGGCCGTCACGGCGATGGCCATCGGGGACATCGGCAGGCAACGGGAGGCTGTGACGGGTGGGCATGGGGACGAGGGTCACGCCACGGGAGGCTGCTGTGACGCGAATCCAAATCAAAAGCCCCGCTCGCACGACATGTCACGGATTGCTTGGATCAAGCTCATGGCCCGGGTGGGGGAGGAGTTTCCGCTTGAGTGTCCAGCCTGTGGTGGCGACATCCGGCTGATTGCGTTCATCACGGAGCCGGGGCCCGCCAACCGACTGGGGCGAGCTCGTGCAGGCCCATGACGACCGGACGATCTCTCAGACCTCGCCTGAGGAACTACCCGCAATCGACATGGGGGTTGGTTCGCGCGTGTTCGGGCGGGCCAAGCGCGGGGTGTGTGTCGCTCCGTGTAGGAAACCGCCAGTAGCCGCCAGGCTGCCCACGGCCATCACGGGCTCCCGCTTCTGGCCTTTGCGGGCCACGTAGGTGTAGGCCTCAGTCCTTTCTGCCGCGGTCGATCTTCTGCCGGTCGTACCACAGGCCGTGCGGATCGCGGGCCGCGACGGCCGACAGAAACGCTGCTTACTGTTCGACCGTGACATCGTGCTTCCTGACCTGAAACACGCCGGCTACGGCGCCACGGCCGTTGACTGGATCGGGCGGATTACCGGCCGCGCCTACCGTCACCCACTCGATGCCGGGTGCAGCGGCCGCCGCACTGTCGAACAACTGCACGGAACCAGCCAACGCTACGATGACGACGAGGCCCGGCAGCATCCGCAGATACCACCAGGCGGGGAAGGCAGCCGACGCATCCATTGCATTGTCTGCGGCACTGCTAAACCCCCAAGATGGTTCCATCATACGCTGCCGCCCGCCGGCCATCCTGTCAGCCGCGGCTTGAATCCTGTGAAAAACGGCCGGCGGAGTGAAACATTGCCGGGTCAGTGTTCGTTGGCAGCTTCGGTCGCCGCATTCACGACCGATACCTGCTGAAGGCTCCGACTGCCGATCTGGCCGCTGTTGCGGATCACCGCACCACGAGCGGGGCCTTCCGACGCCTCCATATTCACCTGACTCAAACTCAAGTGTCCTATTGTGCCGCAGTTGACCAACAGGTCCAGCGGACCAGGAGTGCGGTTGAAGACGGTGGCTTGCGTCAATTGCAGGACCTTGATCGTGGCCCCCGGCTCGATGAATGTGGTCGCGGCGGGCCACACGTTTTCGGTGCGCCGGATATCGGATATGGTCAATCCATGCACCACAGCCGGCGCATCAACCCAAATCAGCGAGAGGTTTGGATTTCCCGGTTGTGACGGGTCAAGCTTCATACCAATCCCGCTCTTTCCACAAAAGAGTCCGTGAATGGAAATATCCTCGAAGGTGCTTTCCGTGCCCGGATGGACTTTGTGGTTGGTGAAAGAAACGACGTTGTAGCGGTAGCTGCCGAAGATGTTCGCCAGCCGGATGCGCCGCAGCGGCGAGCCAGCCGAGAGTAGCCGCACGGCGGTGTAACCATCCTTTGCCCAAAGGCCGTCCACGGCCACGTCTTCGATCGGGCCGCGGCTCATCTCGAAGATTCCGGCATCGTCTGCATTGAGTGCGACCAGGTCGTCGTTGGTCGCCCCCTTGAGATTGGTGATCCGGCCGTGCCGGGAACTGCCGTGCACATGGATGCCATCCATGTTCGTCCGCTTCAGGTTGTGATCGAAGGAGATGTCTTCGATGGTGAAGTCTTCGAGATTGCCCAACTGCGTGCTGAAAGTGACCGGGTCCTTCAGCGTGAGCCCGCGTAAGGTGAGACGCTTGACCCGATTGAACCGCATCAGCACGCCGAGATAGCGGGCCGGGTCATACGTGCCCTTCCAGTTTCGAGTCTTCTGATACTCGGCGAGGGACTGGCCTTCATTATTCATATCCCACACGCCACCGACGAGCGCGATATTTTCATTGCCGCGCTCGTGGTCGTCGTTGGTGATCATCAGGCAGTCACTGCCATCTCTAAGACGAATCACCGTGAAGCGATCCAGTTGAAGCGTCTGGTTCGAGTGGATCCGCAGTGTTTGGCTGATGAGATAGTGCTTGGGTGGTGCTGGCAGGTACACCAGCGTGCGACGGGAGTCGAGTAACGCCTGGATGGCTGCCGTATCATCCTGCTTGCCATCACCGACAATCTCGGCTGCATTTGCTGTCGTTGGCTGTTGAGCAGGCGCAGTCGGCGGCGCGAGCAACAGGACGGTGAGAATGATGAGGGTGGGTTTCAAGGCTTTGGCATTGTTTGGGTGATGCAGCCGATGGACTGCGGGTCGAACTCGAGTGACGCTGCCCCCAACTTGGTACCAGCCGGTTTGTTAGCCATGCAGGGTCTTGAAGCCACGCAATCATGCCCGGGTACGAATCTGGGGCAGGTCAGTTTTAGGAGGTCGGTTGGCGGGTGTCATCCCGCTTGCTGGTTACCAGCCACTGCGCGTCTCTTCCGGCCGTCGCGTGATCGCGAAGTAGATGACGTAAATCCATGACAACAGACCGGCGATGATCGCCCAGAGGATCGACCGGTTTCGCTGCCAGGAACAAACCACGGCGATCACCGTGCCAAGGCTTACGCCGTTACGAACAACGCTGACAACGCCACCATCGAACGGCAGAGACTCGAAGACGACTTCGGCGAGGACTGGCATGGCAGACGACTCCTTTGGGCAGGGCTCTGGGGTGCAATTCTCCACCGGCACCTAGAATTTGGCATACCCCTTCGCGGATCCCTTGGTCGCCTTCTTGTGGCCGTGGCTGGAGGTGTGCCCCCTGCGGTTGTGGTCGTTGTCATGCATGGTGAGCAGGTCTTCAATGCCCAACGCACCCGGTTCGATGCCATGAGCCGCCCGGAGATGGCCCTGAATTTCATCAAGGCTGGGCGTCCAGTCGCCGTTCACGTTCCATCGTGGCCCGGCGATTCGAGAGACGGTTTTGACTGTCTGTTGGGCAGCCACAGCAACTGAAGACACAAGAGACGTCTTCAGAAAAGCGAGAAAACAGATACAGGCAGAGCGTCGATTCATTGGGTTGTCCGTACGAGTCGATCCGCCTAGGCAAAAGATAGCACATCCATGCAGTTCCGGTCGGACTAGATCGTGCACCCCGGGTTGGGGGTAGTGGTGCGGAGTTGTGGGAGCGTTCAACGAGGCGGGATGGGGCTGCCGGCATGTGCCAGATCCTTGAACTAGAGTTGGGGCGGACCTTCGATTCGCCGCGTTCCGGAGACCCTGCTGGCCATGTTTGAACTGATTGCTCTCTGGCTGATCATCGGGCTGTTCTGTGCCGGCTTCTGGCTCATGGTGAGTGCCTCACGGGCATGAGCGACTCAGGCCGGGCTCGGTACACGCAATTCCCGACGTCAGCGGCGTAAGAATTTGCAATACTTTGGAGGCGGGTTCCAAACTCTGACTCGCAGGATTTCGTACGACCGCACAAGGTGCCGCATGACCGTAAAAGAATTGCAGGCCGTTCTTGCCGCTCATCCCCAGACGAAGATGCATTGGATGCTCCCTGACCGATCGTTCGTGCCAGCCCACTACCACATCACGGAAGTGGGGCGTGTGCAGAAGGACTTCATCGACTGTGGTGGCACGGTTCGAACCGTGGCATCCTGTCTGCTTCAGGTCTGGGTGGCTGACGATCTAGACCATCGGCTTGAGGCGACCAAGTTGGGGGCGATCATGGAAGTCGCCGGTGCGGTGCTCAAGAGTGGCGATCTGCCGGTGGAAGTCGAGTACGAGGAGGGAACGATCTCCCAGTATCCGGTTGCCGGTGTGGAGGTCACGCCGGCTGGGCTGCTCTTTTCGCTTGGCACCAAGCACACGGCCTGCTTGGCCCCGGAAAAGTGCGGGGTCGACGGAGCCGGTTGCTGTTGAGGCTGGGAACGACGCCTCAGAGCGTTTGGCCGTATTGTCAGAAGTGACAATGCGTGGTCGGCGGATACCGAAACGATCTCCTTGTTGCGTTTCGCTGGCAACTCGAGTACGACGGCTTCAATCCGCCTTCATCGTTCTTGGAGAGGCGTTGTCCGCATGAAAAACCTCGTGTTTCTTGGAATCGTTCTGTCAATGCTCGCGGCCGAGGCCGATGAGTCGCTGCCTTCCTTCGGTGGGCGGTATCCGCATCTCGCCGTGAGCAACTCATCTGGCGAGTGTGGAATCGGCGCCGTCGTGCCGTGGGCTGAAAAACTCTGGTTCATCACGTATGCCCCGCATGCTCGCCACGGGAGCGACGACCGGCTGTACGAGATCGACGACCACGTGAGGCTCGTTGCAAGACCCGAGAGCGTTGGCGGCACGCCAGCGGCACGGTTCATTCACGACCCGACGCGGCAGCTTGTGATCGGACCGTATGTGATCGACGAGCGGGGAGGGGTGCGGGCCGTCTCGCCCAAACAGATGGAGGGGAGACTCTCAGCGGCGGCCCAGCATCCGACGGATCCCACCGGCAAAGTCCTCGTCTACGACATGGAAGGGCTGCTGTACGAACTCGACATGAAGACCCTCGAGCCGAATCTGGTCGCGGCGCGGGCCGCCCCCGGCTGGCACGGGAAGGGCATGTACGCCGGGCAGGGTGTCGTCGTCATCGCCAACAACGGCGAGCACGCCGCCGGCCTGACGAACTTCGAGCCCTTCCTGTATGCGATTCCCAACACACGGTCATCAAGGGACGAGGCTGGAGTGCTCGCCGAATGGTCTCCGGCGGATGGCCCGAAGGCCTGGCGGCTTGTGAGGCGACGGCAGTTTGCTGATGTCACGGGGCCCGGCGGACTCCATGGTCCGCCTTCCGCCAACGCGCCGCTGTGGGCCATAGGGTGGGATGCAAAGAGCGTGCTGCTCATGGTCCGCAGCGCCGAAGACGCCGCTGCGGGCCGCGATCCCTGGCATACGTTTCGACTGCCGAAGGCATGTCACAGTTACGACGGTGACCACGGCTGGCACACCGAGTGGCCGCGGATCCGTGAGGTGGTGCCAGCGGGCGAGGGGAGCCCAGCCCGGTTCATTCTGACCATGCACGGCGCATGGTATGACTTTCCCGGCACGTTTTCGGCCGCTTCCTCCGGCGGCCTTCGCCCCCTCTGCACGCACCTCAAAATCACAGGCGACGTGGCGTCGTGGTCTCCACAGGGAAAGCCCATGATCGTCTTCGGCTGCGACGACACAGCGAAGAGCGGTTTCAAGAGTGAGTATCAGAGTACGCGAAACGATCTCAACGCGCGCTCAAACTCGAACCTGTGGTTTACGACCTGGGAGGGGCTCGGGCGACTGGGCCGACCGACCGGAACGGGCTACGTGTGGAAACGGGAATCGGTCCGGGCGGGGGTCCCGTCGGACCCATTGCTGCTGGCGGGTGGCAGTGGCTACGGCCACCGGATCGTGCATCTCGCCCATGGTGCGGACGCAGCCGTCACGTTTACGGTTGCGACCGGCGGGGGTGATGCTTGGAAAACTGTGGAGAACGTGAGTGTGCCGGCAGGAGGGTATGCGTTTCACGTGCTCCCGGCCGATGTCGGAGGAGACTGGGTGCGGGTCACGATCGATCGCGACGCACCCGGCGTGACCGCGGTGTTCCGCTATGGAACCCGCGGCGGATGCGTGGAGGATGCCGACCTTTTTGCGGCACTCGCCGATGTGCGTCTGAACGATCCTTGGATCGGTGCGGTCCTTCGCAGCGGCGGAGGTGAGTCACTGCCGCTCGATGTCTTGGCCCGGGAGGTCAACACGGCCGGACATGCGGCCGACGCCAAAGCGTGGCGGGTGAAAGTCGGTGAGCTGCCAGTCGAACGCGGCGACGAGGATCCCGTCGCGAAATTCCTGCGCGAGAAGGCCGAGCCGGTCTCGCCTGATGTGTCGTTCGATGCAGCGAGTGTGGTGCTGGCCGAAGGCGAGAGGGTCTTTCGCCTGCCGAAGCCGCTCGATGCGGCGGTCGCTGCGGCGTATGAAAAACCGTTCGCGACGGGATGGCCGCGTGGCATGCGGGAAGTGGTCACCGAGCGAAGCCTGCTCAATGCGGCAGGCACGTTCTATGTGCTGCCAAGGATCACCAGCGGCGGTGCGGCGAAGATTCTCCCTGTGTGCAGTCACAGCAAGCGGATCACCGATTTCTGCTCGTGGCGTGGCCTGCTCGTGCTCGGTGGTGTGAGGCAGTCGTCCGGTGGTGTTGCGTCTGCCACTCCAGGCAACGTGTCGCGAATCATCGGCACCAGCGATGCGACTGGAGCCACGGCCCATGGCCCGGCCGTGTGGGTGGGCGATGTGGATGAACTGTGGAAGTTTCCCAAACCGACCGGCCGTGGTGGGCCATGGCTGCAGACAGCTGTCGAGGCCGGCGTGCCCAGCGACCCCTACCTGATGGGTGGCTACGACCAGAAGTCGCTCGAACTTTCCCACGACGGCAGCGAGGCGATTCGTGTGACGGTCGAGATCGATCCCGTCGGTGACGGAGACTGGTACCGATACGCCTCGCTCGACGTGCCCGCAGGCCGGCCCCTCGGCCATACGTTCCCCGACGGGTTCTTGGCCCAGTGGATTCGCTTCACGACCGAATCGGCCTGTCGTGCCACGGCCACGCTTACCTATCGCTGACACCCATGACGGCCTGCTGCCGCTCAGGGCGAGTGTCGTCGGGGGCTGACTGGCTGAGGGCATCGACGGCATTCCAGAAGCGAGCGAGCGGCCGGCGGTTGCTACGATGGGAGCCTACGGCGAGACGGAATCGCCGGCGCTCGAGTCATGCCATGCCGCTTGTCACGCTTCGCAATCTGTCGCTTCGGTTTCGTGGCCCGCCGCTGCTCGATGAAGTCATCTGCCACATCGAGCCCGGGCAACGGGTCGGCCTGCTCGGCCGCAACGGCGCCGGCAAGACGTCGCTCATGCGGCTGCTTGCGGGAATGATCCAGCCCGATGCAGGGAGCGTCGACTTCGCGCCGGGGGCGACCGTCACCCTCCTTCAACAGGATGTCCCACAGGATGTCGCCGGCACCGTACATGATCTCGTCGCGACGGGCCTGCCACCGGCTGCGGCTGCCGAAGTTGCCGATGACACCTGGCAGCGGGAACAGGCCGTCACCCAGATCCTCTCGCGGATGGGGCTCGACGCTGCCGCGGCCTTCGAGAGACTCTCGGCAGGCCTGAAACGCCGCGTGCTGCTCGCGCGGGCGGTCGTCGCGCAGCCAGACCTACTCCTGCTCGACGAGCCCACCAACCACCTCGATATCGAGGCGGTCGAGTGGCTCGAGACATTTCTGGGCCGCTGGCAGGGCACGCTCATGTTCGTTACCCACGATCGCACCTTTCTCCGCCGCATGGCCGACCGCATCCTCGAAATCGATCGCGGACGGATCTTCGACTGGTCATGCGACTACGACACATTTCTCGTGCGGAAGGAAGAGGCCCTCGCCGCTGAGGAGAAGCAGAACGCCCTGTTCGACAAGAAGCTCGCGCAGGAAGAGGCCTGGATCCGCACCGGCATCAAGGCCCGCCGCACCCGCAACGAGGGTCGGGTGCGAGCGCTCGAGGCGATGCGGCGCGAGCGGGGCCAGCGACGCGACGCGGCAGGCCGCGTGAAGCTCGAGATTCAAGAGGCAGACCGCAGCGGGGCGCTCGTGGCGGCGGTCGAGGGCGTGTCGTTCCTGCGCGGCCCTCGGCCGATCATCCAGAATCTTTCCACCTCCGTGATGCGGGGTGACCGCATCGGCATCATCGGCCCCAATGGATCGGGCAAGACCACGCTCCTGCGGCTCATGCTCGGCCAGCTCGCCCCCGCGACGGGCTCGGTGCGCCTCGGCACCAACCTCCGAATCGCGTTCTTCGACCAGCTTCGCGACCAGTTGGACGACGAGAAGACCGTGGCCGACAACGTGGCCGACGGATACGAAACGGTCCAGATTGCCGGCCAACCCCGGCACGTGGTCGGCTACCTGCAGGACTTCCTGTTCACGCCCGATCGCACCCGCACGCCGGTGAAGTTTCTCTCGGGGGGCGAACGCAACCGTGTGCTGCTGGCCAGGTTGTTCGCCAAGCCGGCGAACCTGATCGTGCTGGATGAGCCCACCAACGATCTCGATGCGGAGACGCTCGAGATGCTGGAGGAACGGCTCGTCGAGTTTGCCGGCACGGTGCTCGTGGTGAGCCACGACCGCTCGTTTCTCGACAATGTCGTGACCAGCACGCTCGTGTTCGAAGCGGCCGGCGCGGGTGGGGCCTACCGCGTGCAGGAATACGTGGGAGGTTACAGCGATTGGCTGCGGCAACGGCCTGCGAACCCGACGACTGCGGCGACGGCACCTCGCTCGCGCTCCGCCGCGGCATCGCCGCCACCTGCAGCGGATGGTTCCAAGAAAAAACGCTCGTTTAAGGAACAGCGGGAGCTTGATTCGCTGCCCGCGTTGATCGAAACACTCGAAACCGAGATGGCCGCGGTCCATAAGGCGATGGCGGAGCCAGGCTATTTCCGTCAGCCGGGCGACCTACTGGCCCGCGATCAGGCTTGCCTTCGTGATCTCGAGGCTCGCCTTGCCGAGGCCTTCATGCGGTGGGAGGCTCTTGAGGCGGGTGGGGCATGATCGAGCCTCACGATCGCGTGCCGATGAAGATCGAGTTCCAGCTTCCGCCGGCCGAATACGCGCGGGCCTTGACTGCGTTCACCGCGAAACCCGCCTTCTCCATGCGAGCCACGAACAGCGGATCGGCGTCGGCCGACCAGACGGCGAGTCGACCTTTTGGCCTGAGCGCCGCCCGGGCCGCTCCGAGCCCCGCGGCACTGTAGAGCCCGCTGTTGGCGGCAGCCGTGAGTGCACTCGCGCCGTTATCGACATCGAGCATGATGCTGTCGAACCGGCTAGGGCTCGAGTCGAGGACGTCGGCCACGTCGCCGGTGACGACCTCCACCCGTGGGTCGTCGATCACATCGGCCGCGAGCCCGTAGGTCGGATTGCGGTTCCAGGCGACTACGGCGGTCATGAGTTCGGCCACCACGACCGTCGCGTCGGCCGCCACGTGCCGGAGCGTCTCGCGGAGCGTGAACCCGAGGCCGAGCCCGCCGATGAGCACGGCCGCCCGGCGGCGGTCCTGCAGGCCGGCGCAGGCCAGCTCCGCCAGCCGCTCCTCCGAGTGATGCTGCCGCGTTGACATGAGCGGCACGCCCCCCACGCGGATCGAGAAGTCGCCGTCATGCTCGTAGAGCGCGAGGAGTGTGCCGTCGGGCGTGGTGGCCTGGTCGAGCAGCCGTGTGGGCTTCATGGTGGTCCCTGCGGCCCTACCGCTGGATGCTGATCACGCCGACGGCGAGGCGGCGGTCGGTGAAGTAGGGGTCGCCACCGCCATTTCTACCCTCGGGCACCTCGTGAAACCGGTCAACCCAGTAATAGCCGTCGAGCGCTCCCACGCGAATCGTATCGCTCAAGAGTTTGTTCCGCTCCTTGTCGATATCGGGCCCGATCTTGTGGGTAATTCCCCCGGTCGTACGGCTGATCTCGACCCGCTCGTCAAACGTGGCCGCACCGAGCCAGAGCGGTTTGGCCTTGGCGTCGACCTCGCGGGATCGCCAGAAGCGCACGTGATGCCGTTGCTTGGGGCTGTCGCCGTGCGGTTGCTCGAATGCCGCATACCAACCGGCCGCAGCGAGCGTACGGTGTAGGTCTTCCTCGGAGCCGATGAAGGCCACATTGATCGCATCACCGGCATTCCCCTTCGACGTCGTCGTGTGACGGGGTGAACGAGCCAGCGCCGGGTGGCCGTCGATCGTGCCCGTTGGCTCGCGTTCGAATGGCTCGGCTGCGGGTGCCGCGTGATTGAAAGGGCTGAAAGCCACGGCCAGCATGCCCGACACCACTCCGGCCAACACGATCAATCGGCAACGGGAAACAATCGGTATCTGCGGGTGCGTCATGGCGGCCATGAATGTCCACGGTCCCCACGTGTGAAGACACGTCTTCGACCGCAGGCTTGCGGACGGTAGCGGAGCCACGTTTGCAGGCTCAAGGCCAACTTTCCGGCCTGGGAAATCGGCGATGTGACATTCCCCCGGATGTTATCGCCACATCGATGAAGCCAGCTTACTATCCCCCCGATGAGCGGAGCATAAGTGGAAATACTGTGGCATTCACCCTCGTATCATTGATTCGATGCCAATAAGGGCTATGATACTGAAGGTCGTCTCAGTTTTGATCTCCAATGTTCACACGTATTTTCAAAGGCCAGGTAGTCTCTATGTCAGAAAAAAGTGCGGTCGCCAAGAAGCCCGGCAAAGAAGTCAACAAGTCCGAGGAAATTCGCAAGGTCGCGACCAGCATGAAGGCGAAGGGGGAGAAACCCCGTCCGGTGGCTATCATTGCCACGCTCAAGAAGCAGGGTGTCGACGTCTCATCGCCGCAGGTGAGCATGGTTCTCAAGCGGATGGGCTTTCGGCCGCGGAAGCGTCGCAAGGCCGCCCACGCCCCGATGGCAGGTAAGGTGGCCGCCGGGAAAGCCGCTCCATCCCGTACCGGCGCGATCTCGGTCGATGACCTGATCAACGCCAAGAAGGTCGCGTCGACGTTCGGTGGGGCCGACCGGGCCATTGCCGCTCTTTCGGCGCTGAAGCAGTTCGAGCGCTGATCAGCGGTCGCAGACATTCGTTTCATCGATGCATGGGCCCACCGGTGAAGCAACCGCTTTGCCTGTGGGCCCAGCCGTTTGTCTGAAGGTGCATTCGCGAGAGCGCATCCGGCCGAGGTGTGTCGGCGGCCTGAAGCGGCGGCTTGCTTGTGAGGCGCAGCCGTGCGTGCGACATTTGACTTGGCTCGACGGGGGCCGCCGGTATGCTGATGCCATTCCGGCGGGGGCGGATGCTGTTGAAATGCATCGCCCGCACAACGGTCTTTCCAGAAAGATTCGCATGCACGCACACGATGCCCATGGCCCGACCCACGGCCCGGCACCTCTGGCCATAACGCGGCTGGGCATCATGATGTTTTTGGAATTTTTTCTGTGGGGCGCCTGGGCCGTGCCGATGGGAAAGTATCTGGCCACGGTCTTCGCCGATCGCCCCGACGTAAGCGTCATCATCGGGCAGGCGTATTCGACCGGTTCAATCGCCGCCATTATCGCGCCGCTCTTCGTCGGCCTCCTCGCCGATCGCTTTCTGCCTGGTCAGGTCGTGCTGGGCGTGCTCCATCTGATCGGAGCGGCGTTGCTCGTCGCGGTCGCGCGGGCGACCGACCCGGGTTCGTTTTACTGGCTGCTTTTGGCCGCCGGCCTTTGCTACATGCCGACTCTCGCGCTCGTTAATTCCGTGAGCTTCGATCAGTTGTCCGAGCCGCGGAAGCAGTTTCCACTCGTGCGGGTGTGGGGCACGATCGGCTGGATCGCCGCCGGCATTACGGTGGGATCGATCCTGCCACGGCTGATGGACGGCGGCCTCGTGCCCGCCGGTATCATGGGCATGCTGCTGGGCGACCCGTCGGGCAACGATGCTGGCAAGACGAATCTGCCCTTCCTGCTGGCCGCCGCCACGTCGCTCGTGCTCGGCCTCTACTCGTTCACGCTCCCCAGCAGCCCGCCCAAGGGGAAGGGGGAACCGGTGAGCGTGGCCAAGCTGCTCGGTCTCGATGCGATCGGCCTCATGAAGGCGCCGGCATTCGGCATCTTTGCCGCCGCCAGTTTCCTGATCTGCATTCCGCTGGCCGTCTATTACGCGATGGCCAACAAGTACATCGGTGACATGGGCATCCAGCAGATGCTCGGGCTGGGCAGCGAGACGGTGATGACGTTCGGCCAGATGAGCGAAATTGGCTTCATGCTCCTGATGCCCTTTTTTCTCGCCCGGTTTGGTGTGAAGACGATGCTGCTGGTCGGCATGGCGGCCTGGGTGGCCCGTTACGTGCTCTTTGCCTATGGCGCCGGGAGCATGTGGATGCTCGTGACGGCCGTCGTGTTGCACGGCATCTGCTACGACTTCTTCTTCGTCACGGGGCAACTTTACACCGATCATGTCGCCCCCCGGCAGCTCCGCGCAAGCGCTCAGGGATTGATCGCGCTCCTCACCTACGGAGCCGGCATGTACGTCGGCAACATCGCGTTTCCCGAGATCGCCAACGCGTTCACGAAGGTGCCCGACGTGTTTCCCTGGCAGCCGTTCTGGTTTGCCTTTGCGGCGATGGCGGCTGCGATCATGGTGGGGTTTGCGATCGCGTTCCGCGATCCGGTCCGCTTGGGCGCCGAGGAGTGAACGCACGGGCTTGGCGGGCGATGACGGACTGTTCGTCGGTGGGAATGACCCAGGCGGAGACACGGCTCTCTGGCGGGCTGATGCGGGGGCCATGGGTGGCGTTGGCTGCTTCGTCGATCTCGAGCCCGAGCCAGGCGAGGCCGGCCGCGATGCGGCTGCGGATGGGCGCCGCCTGCTCGCCGATGCCGGCCGTGAAGACGACCGCATCGAGGCCGCCCAAGGCTGCCACGAGCGATCCGAACTCCCGGACCGCCCGGTAGCAAAAGAGGGTGATCGCCTCCGCGGCCTGCGGGTCGTCGCTGGTGAGCAGCCGCCGCATGTCGCCGCTGATTCCCGACACGCCCAGCAGCCCCGATTCGCGGGAGAGGAGCGTGTCGATCGCCGCCACTGGCATCCCCAGCTGCTCTGCCAGATGCAGCACCACGCCGGGGTCGAGGCTGCCGCACCGCGTCGCCATGACGAGACCGTCGAGCGGTGTGAAGCCCATCGTCGTGGCGATGCTTCGCCCGTCGCGGAGCGCGCACAGGCTCGCACCCGCGCCCAGGTGGGCGATGATCGCCCTCTCCGGCAGCCTGCCGGTGACCGCCTGCAAACGAGCCGTCACCGATTCGTAGGAGAGCCCATGAAAGCCGTACCGCCGGATTCCCGCGTCGTGCAATGCCCGCGGAATCGCAAACCGCATCGCTTCCGATGGGCAGGTGTGATGAAACGCCGTATCGAAGCAGGCCACCTGCAAGGCCTCGGGCAGCCGAGCCAGCGCCGTGCGGAGAGCGGCGAGGCCCTGCGGCTGATGGAGGGGGGCAAGCGAAACGAGCGTGTCGAGCGTCGCCAAAACCGCGGGCGTAACGGCCGTGGGGGCCGTGAAGTACGTGCCGCCATGCACGATCCGGTGGCCGACCGCCGCGATGCTCGGAGGGGCAATCATCGCGAGGAGGTGATCGAAGAGCAGATCGAGGGCCGCCTGCCACGATGGGGCGAAGATCTGTGCAGCGATCTCGTTGCCATCGCGGGGCCTGACGACGAGCCGCGCGGCATCGTCGCGGATATCGACATGGGCCTGGAGACAGGGGCCGTGATCGTCGTATGCTGCGGCCTTGATGCTGCTTGAGCCCGCATTGATGACGAGCGTCGTGGCAGACACCGAACCGCTCATGGGGAGGCCGTCGCGCGGGTGTGGGCGAGGTGTACCGCCACGGCACAGGAAAGCACCCGCGAGGCGAGCGAGTCGGCCCGGCTCGAGAGGATGATCGGCACCCGGGCCCCGAGCACCACGCCGCCCGCCTCCGCGCCGGCGAAATACTCGAGTTGCTTGGCGAGGATGTTGCCACTTTCGAGATCGGGGGCGACGAGGATGTCGGCCCGGCCGGCCACGGGTGAGTCGATCCCCTTGGTGCGGGCGGCCGCGATCGACACGGCGTTGTCAAAGGCCAGTGGTCCGTCGAGCACACCCCCCTGGATCTGCCCGCGGTCGGCCATCTTGCAGAGGGCGGCTGCGTCGATCGTGGAGCGGAGCTTCGAGGTCACCGTTTCGACCGCCGACAGGATTGCCACCTTCGGCGTGGTGATGCCGAGCGCCCGCGCCAGGTCGATCGCGTTTTGCACGATATCGACCTTCTCTTCGAGCGTGGGGTCGATGTTGACTGCTCCGTCGGTGACCAGAAGCGGCCGGTCGTAGCCAGGCACGAGCATCACAAACACATGGCTGATCCGTCGCGCCGTCCGTAACCCGGTATCCCGCTTGACCACCTCCGTCATCAGTTCATCGGTGTGGAGGCTGCCCTTCATGAGAGCCTCCGCCTCAGCGCGGTGAACCAGTTCGACTGAGAGGGCGGCCGCGGCATGACTGTGCGGGGCAACCTCGATCCGCAGTCCGGCTAGACTCAGTCCGGCCTCGGCAGCCGCCGCCTCGATCTTGTGCAGTGGGCCGACGAGGATCGGATCGATCAGGCCACGGTCGCGGGCGGCGACAACAGCCGTGAGCGACAAGGCATCGCACGGATGGACGACCGCGGTCACCAGCGGTGGCAGAGCGGCCGCTCGAGCGACGATGTCAAGAGGCAGCGGGGGGGTACTTTCCGACATGCCACATAGTATTCATAGGCGACATGAGGCGGCAATGAGCGACCCGTATGCCCGTCTGGTGGGTCAGGTGGCGGCGGCATCCCGTCTGACCAGATCGAGCGCCTGCTGCACGTGACCGGCGGCGGTGAACGACGAGTTGAAGGCGAGCCGCACGACCCCTGCGCGATCGATCACGTAGGTGACGCGGCCCGGCAGAAAGCCGAGCAGTTTGGGCACGCCGAAAAGCGCGCGGAGCCGACCGTCGCGGTCGCTCACGATCGGGAAGGGAAGCTTGTGCTTGCGGGCGAACGCGGCGTGGCTGGCCGGCGTGTCCGCGCTCACGCCCACCACCTCCGCGCCCGCCGCCACGAACTGCTCATAGGCGTCGCGAAACCCACAGGCTTCCTGCGTGCACAGCGGCGTGTCGTCCTTCGGATAGAAGAAGATGACGATCGCCTTCTTGCCGATGTAATCGGCAAGATCGAATGAACCGCCATCACCGAGGGGGGCCTGGAACATCGGGGCCTTGTCACCGACAGCGAGGGCAGCCACTGAGTCGTCTCCACGGGATCGCGACCACCATCCCACTGCCACCACGAACCCGACCGCAGCCATTGCGATGGCTAGTCGGAGGCGACGGTGAGGGAAAGGAAAGAGGCGCATAGTTCTGTTTCCGAGCAAGTGTAGACCGGCGGCCGGCCCGTGTCCGCAAGGGCTGGTTTTGCCGTACCTGTGGCCCTCGGGCTCTGCTACAAACCTGGCGTGATCTTTCTGCGACCGCGAGGAGCGAGAGGCGTGGCCGAGCGACTGCGACTGCTACCGTCGGCCGTTCTCGCCGGCTTGCTCATTGCGTCGGCGGCGGTCGGGCAGGAGGTGCTGCCACCGGTCGGCGGAGCGGCTAGCCCACTTCCGCGCGAGCCCGAGCGGATCGCCCTCCTCCCACCGATCGATTTCAACCTAGAGGAAGACACGTTTGCCAATGAGCCCGTGTCGGACCTCGATCCCGATGCGGCCACGCCGAAGCAGCGGCGGGGCGGGCCGTTTGGCTCTTCGGCGCCGGTGTCGCTCGGTGGCTTCTGGGCGCCGCCGGTACGGATCGATGGTCAGGACGACACGCTCTCGATCAATGCACAGTATGCCCGCGTGGCGGCACCGATCGGCATGCCTGAGGAAGGGCGGCCGCTCTGGCTGGCGATAGGTCGGTTCGGCCGGCTCGAACTGGCTACCGACGCGATGCTCCCCGACAGCGGTCAGCCGGTGCCCGATCAACTCTGGCTCATCGAGACGGGCGTTACCCACATCCGTCCGCAAGACGACGGCGGCACGCTCGGCGGCACGTTTCTCTTTGGTTCGGCGAGTGATCGGCCGTATGCGGCGGGCCGCGATCTCACGCTCATGGCAGTCCTGTTCATGAACCGGCCGGCCAGGCGACCTGACGACGAGTGGAGTTTCAGCCTCTTTTATTCACCCACCTCACAGTTGCCCTACCCGCTGCCGGGCATCGCCTACCTCTGGCGGCCGAGCGATGCCTTCGAGGCAAAGGTCGGCGTACCGGCGGGCGTCGAGTGGCGACCAACCGACGATTGGACACTAAGCGTCAACTACTTCCCGCTAGTAAACGTCAACGCCACGGCGCGGCGTCGGTTGACTGACGGCCTTTCATTCGTAGCGTTTTATCGAACCGACACGGAGATCTACTTTCTCGCGGATCGGACGAATGACAAGGAGCGGTTTTACGTCTTCGACCAAAGAGCCGCGGTCGGATTGGAACAGTCGCTTGGCAGAAGCTTCACGCTCGAATTCATGGCGTCGTACCTGTTCGATCGCGAGATTTTCCAGGGAACCAACTTTTCGTCGGGGCGGACCGACGTGGTGACGTTTGAGAACGGACTGGGATTGGGATTGCAGTTGCTGTGGCGCCGGTGACGGGAGCAGTTCCGTCCACCAGGGGGCCCCGGGCGCGAGCCCGGGGGCCTGGAAGAACGTAGTTATCTCAGGTCACTCAGGCAGAATGACGGCATCGATCACGTGGATGACACCATTGCTGGCCTTGATGTCGGTCTTCACGACGTTCGACATGCCCTTGCCGGTGCCCACTTTCACACCGCCGGCGGTGGAGATCTTCACCGTCTTGCCGCCCGCCGTCTTGGCGTCTGAAAGCTTTACGACATCGGCTGCATAGACCTCACCAGGCACCACGTGCAGGAGAAGGATCTCCTTGAGTTTCTCCTTGTTCTCAGGCTTGAGAAGCGAGTCGATGGTGCCGGCCGGGAGTTTGGCAAAGGCCTCGTCGGTGGGAGCAAAGACGGTGAATGGTCCAGCCCCCTTGAGCGTGGTCACGAGGTCAGCCGCTCCGAGAGCGGCGGCAAGCGTCTTGAACGTGCCAGCGCCGACGGCCGTATCGACGATGTCCTTGGGAGCGGCGGCCATTGCCACCTCGCGGACGGGATGAGACGAGATCACGCGTTCACTGATGATCGTCTCGTGCACGGGAGTGCGATGCCGCACGACACCGTTCGACTTTTGTTGATTGCAGGGCGCGGCCGATGCGACCGTGGCTGTAATGATGCCACAGGCGGCGACAATACCGAGACAGATTGAAACCTTCATGACCAGTCTCCAGAGGGGAGGGGGGAAAACGAGACAGTGGGGGAAGGGTAGACAGCGGTGCCCAGAAGGCAAGCCAAAAAGGCTTCAGCACGGCGTAGTGCCATGCAACAGTGATGTCATGAGCGACCGAACCAACCACAGGCCCCCGAGCTTGCGCTCGGGGCTGGGTGGGACAGGCCCCTGGGCTTGTGCCTGGGGCTTGATAGGTATGACACTGCCCGCTTGGAGGGCGGGCGTACGTGAGCGACCGGAGGGTTGCCAAGAAACCCGAGGCCACGATGGCGAGGGTTTCGTAAACCTAGCCGCCAGGCGCAAGCCGGCGGGATGCTTGAACAATCAGCGCCCCTACCGAAACAGCGTCTGAAACCGCTGGAGCGACACGGGAAACACCGACGCCTTCGGTGCCGGCGGCATCGGCGTTGCCTTCGCTTTCATATCACCGGAGTAGGCGGCCAGGGCATCGGGCGTGAGGCTGCTCCAGACCCGCTCCTGGTAGATCGCCAAGGCATGGAGGGCGTGGCTCATCGGGCCGATCTTCCATTCCTTCTCGGGCTCCTTGTCGAGGATGCCCGCCAGGAAACCGACGGCTGCCAGCGTCTTCGGATGGTAGAGCACTTTTTGGTCGGCGGTGGACACGAGAAACTCGAGCATGTGGCCGGTGGTTCGCAGTTGGCGTTCGACATCCTTGCCGTCTTCCGGCCGCTCAAACCACGCCGTGCTGAAGCTGCCGTCGCGGTTCTGCAATTCGCTGAACATCTTTTGCTGGTGCAGTCGGTAGAACCGATTGGCCCGCTCGTAGACCCCGTCGAGGCGGCCTGTCGCGATCCGCCGCTCCTGGCAGGCGTAGGCGAGGCCGAAGAGCCGATGGGTACCGCCGCAGGCCGCGCCGTGGATCGGCTGGGCAAGCTCCTCCTCGACGAGTCTGGCGAGCGACCATGTCGTGCCGTCGGCACTCTTCCAGGTGGCGTCGGTGTCGAGGTAGTGCGACATCGCGATCAGGGCAAACGTGAGTTCGGTCTTCTCGCGGCAGGCTCGTTTCTCGGACTCAAGCAGGTGCGAGATCATGAACTGCTTTCCGTCGACTGTGACGGGTGTCGATTTCGGCAGCCGGGCCTGGGCCATGATCGCCAGGTATTGCGAGGCGTGGCCCTGCATTCCCTTGCCCTGGAGGGCAATGAGTTGGCCGCGACTGACGCCCACCATCACTTGGCCATTACAACGCCCGCCGCGGTTGAGCCACTCGAATGCCCTCACGAGGTCGCCGCCGGCGTTGCCCTGGCGGATTGTTGCCCCGGCTCCCCAGGTGAGTGACCAGTGCATCACTTCCCACGGGGTATGGTCGAGGGTGTTGAGTGGACGGCGGCGGTAGGTTGCCAACACCCGGGCGATCTGGTGGCGGAGCGAGTCGAACTCATGGCTCGACGGAGGCGACGGGGCGGTTGCCGTGGTCGTGTCGAGCGAGAGGTCCGGTGGCAGCGGGGCGGTGGGAATGTCGGTTGAGTCACCATCAGCGGCGGCGATGGCTGACGGTACCGTAAAAGCGAGGGCGAGGAAGCAGAGCAGGGGGCATGCGACGTAGTGCATCGGAGTGACGGAAAGGGTGTGACAGCCTGGAGCCTGTCTCTGTTTCGACGCCGTGGAGTGGGCGGGGCGATGAAACGCCTCACCCCCTGCCCATCAGACCGCCGTTTGGCCCGTCCGCCCGGACCCGTCCCGTCCCCCGGTCTCAGCCGGTCGCCTCCGGGGCCAGGCCTGCACGACCGGCAAGGTTTACGCCGACCCCTCAGCTTCTCGTGCGGTCCGTCGCGAGCGTCAAGCCTTGAGGCTGGCGCTCACGCTGCCCGCCGAAGTTCGGCCGGTCGTAGCTCATTCTCCGCCACGGCGGTGACGGTCGGCGTCGCCACGCTCGACTGCAGCCCGATCAGCCGGGCTACAAACACCGCCATGTAAAACTGCCCCGCCACCGCTTCCAGCCAGACGAGCCAGCGTGACAGGGCAGACACGGGCACAATATCTCCGTAGCCGACCGTGGTAAGCGTAACAAACGAGTAGTAGGTGAAGAGTCCGAGCGAGGCGAACGGATCAGCTGCGGTATCGAGATGGTAACGGGCATAGTCCACCATGAACGACCCCGGGGCCAGCCGCTCGATGAGTTGGTAGACGTTGGCCCAGCAGAGCCCGATCAGCACGAATACGCAGAGGGCGCCGAAGATCAGGTCGAACACGATCCGCTCCGCCGCCAAGACGTCGACGAGTATGAGCAGGCCCACCGTGACGATCGGCACGATGAAACTCGCCGCCCGAGCCACTGCCCAGAGTGGATAATGCTCTTCTGGGATCTGCCCGAAGGCCACCGTCACCCCTGCCGTGATCATGCTCGGGATCATGAGCGGGATTCCCACCCAGAGCATCCGGCGGCCACCGATCAGCACTGCCGCGGCAACAAACAGGGACTGCTCTGCCAGCATGGCAAGGATGTCGGCCTTCGGATGGCCCTCCGTGATGACGGAGAGAGCCGGCAGCAGCATGAGATGAAGTAGCAGAAAGGCGTAACGGCCAAAAAGCTGGTTTCGCGGAAGACTGCGAAGCTGATCGAGAAGCGACGGCATGGCCGGGAACGTAGCGGCCCATCCGGCCGCGGGGCGAGAGCGAAACATGCCCAAGGTCGGCGGGTGGTAAAATTGGCAATATGGGAATTGCCCGCTGTCGCTTTTACGTCGCTGGCACCGTGCAGGGGGTGGGGTTTCGCCCGTTTATATGGCGGCTGGCGCAGCGGCATCGCCTCGCTGGCTTTGTCCGCAACGGGGCGGCCGGCGTCGTGATCGAGGTGCAGGGGCAACCCGCTGTGAGTGAGGCCTTTGCGGCGGCCCTTCGCGAGGAACTCCCGCCGCTGGCCGATGTGACGAGGATCGACGTCGAGGTGCTGCCCGTCGATCCCGCGCAGGCCGATGCGTTCGAGATTCTTGACTCAGAAAGCAACGCACATTTGGGTGGCTCTGCGGTCGTGTCCCCGGACATCGCCACCTGCCCGGCGTGTCTCGCGGAGCTTCGCGACCCCGCCAGCCGTCGCTTTCGCTATCCGTTTACGAACTGCACCGACTGCGGCCCGCGGTTCACGATCATCCAGAGCCTGCCCTACGATCGGCCGCGGACCACGATGGCGGCATTCCCGATGTGCCCGGCCTGTGCTGCCGAGTATGCCGATCCCGCCGATCGCCGCTTCCATGCCCAGCCGAATGCCTGCCCGGCCTGCGGGCCGCGGGTGTGGTTTACGACGGTGCATGATTCCGGCGGCATCGCGATCGCAAGACCCGGCGGCGGCTGCAGCGGCGATGCCGCGATCGAGGCGACCCGCGCACGAATCCGCGCGGGTGATGTGGTCGCCCTGAAAAGCCTCGGTGGGTTTCACCTTGTGTGCGATGCGACGAGCGACGCCGCCGTCGGCCGGCTGCGGGAACGGAAGCAGCGGGTCGCCAAGCCGCTGGCAGTGATGGTGGCCGACATCGATATCGCTCGGCGGTGTGGCGACGTGAGCGAGCAGGAACGTCTTCTGCTCGAGAGCCCCGCGCGGCCGATCGTGCTTGTGGCCAAGCGGCCTGACGGCGGCGACTTGGCGGAGGGCTTGGCACCGGGCAATGACTTTGTCGGCCTCATGCTCCCTGCGATGCCGCTCCATCACTTGCTCTGCGAACAGATGCCGCCGCTGGTGATAACGTCGGCCAATCTCGCCGAGGAGCCGATCGCCCATGGCAATGCCGAGGCGGCGGCCCGCCTCGGTGGGCTCGTCGATGGCTTTCTGATGCACGATCGCGCTATCGAAGTCCCCTGCGACGACTCGGTGATCCGCTGCGTCGCTGGGGCCCCGCTGCCGATCCGTCGTAGCCGCGGTTACACGCCTTTGCCGATTCGCCTTGGCCAGCCGGGGCCAGCCGTGCTCGCGGTCGGCGGAGAACTCAAGGCGACGCTCTGCATCACTCGCGATGACGTGGCGATCATGAGCCAGCACATCGGCGACATGGGTAATCTCGAGACGCTCGACGCGCTGCAACGGTCCGCCGACCACATGCTGCGGCTCTACGATGTCACGCCCGTGGCAATCGCCTGTGACATGCACCCCGGCTACCTGTCAGCCGACTGGGCGCGGCGTTTTGCGGCTGACCGCGGGATTCGACTCGTGCCCGTCCAGCACCATGAGGCGCACGTCGCGTCGCTGCTGGCCGATCATGGAGCTCTCGAGATGCCTGTGATCGGCATCTGTTTCGACGGCACGGGCTACGGCCGCGACGGCACGATCTGGGGAGGTGAGGTGTTTGTCGTACCGCAGGGCGTGGCGGCCCCGATGATGCGAGCGGTGCATCTCGAGCCGTTTGCCCTGCCGGGAGGCGACGCGGCGATCCGCCATCCCTGGCGGGTGGCGTTGGCGCTGCTGCATGCGGCGGGCGTTGCCTGGGATCCGCGGCTGCCGCCAGTGCAATGGGCCTCGGCCGAGGCTGCGCGGGTGCTTCGGCAACAGTTGGAAAGCGTGCTCAACTGCACGGCCTCCACGAGCATGGGCCGACTCTTCGATGCGGTGGCGTCGCTCGCTGGTGTGAGGCAGTCGATCAGCTACGAGGCCGAGGCCGCCATGAACCTCGAGACGCTAGCGGGAGCGAGCCAAGCGGATGGCTCATACCCACTGCCGCTGCTCGGTGGCGACCCGCTGCGGATCGACTGGAGGCCGGCGGTAGCGGGGATCGTGGGCGATGTACTGGATGGTGTCACCGCCGTCACGATTGCAGCGCGGTTTCATGCGGGCGTTGCCGCGGCGATCGTGGACGTGTGCAAGCGGCTGCGGAGCACGACGGGCATCAGCGCGGTCGGCCTCACCGGTGGTGTGTTTCAAAACGCTGTGCTCGTACAGCGCACTATGGCGGCCCTGCAGGCAGCCAGCTTCGACGTGCTTCTGCACGAGCGTGTGCCCCCTAACGACGGCGGCCTCGCCCTCGGTCAGGCAGTGGTGTGCATGAGGCGATAGCAAGCATTTCATAAAGCTGCGGCGACGATCTGGAAAGCCGAA
>CAMCYH010000043.1 GCA_945883745.1 Candidatus Kuenenia stuttgartensis | reverse complement strand
TGCCGCATCGACCGCCGCCTCACGGGCCGCCTCCTGGGCCTTGGCGGCGGCCGCTTGTTCCTCAACCTCCTGCCGTGCGGCCAGCAGTCGCTCGGCCAGAAACTGCCGCTGCGCCTCAAGCCTTGCCGCAAGCTCAGGATCGTTGTCTTCGATATCGACCAGCGGATCGTTCAACTTCACGCGACTTCCCTCGACCACGTGCCAGGTCCGCACCTGGCCAGAAACCCGCGCCGTGATCACCTGCATCCGCTCGACTGGGGAATATGCGACGACCGCGCCCCGCCCCATCACCGTCTGCTGCCAAGGCACGAAGGCCAGCAAAAATGGCGTGGAGAGGAAAAGCAGGAAAAGGAAGCGGCCCAGCCACCGCACCACCCGCGGCGTGGCCACACCTTTCATCAAAGCGTCGTGGGATGGGGAATCACTCATGACCAGTCCACAGTGGCGTCGCAGGAGTTGATGATGGCATCACGGGCCGTGACGACGACGAGCGTCCACGGATTGTCGCGGACAAACAGCGATGCGACGAGCTCGGGGCAGTCGTGGATGTCGAGCCCGTCGAGCATCCCGTCGATCAGCAGCAGCCGCGGCTTGCCGGCGATCGCGCGGGCGATCGTGAGCCGCAGGATCTCGTTGGTGGAGAGCGGCAGCCCGTCGGAGCCGAGCATCGTGCTCACTCCCTGGGGCAGTCGCGACACGCGGCCGTGGAGCCCGACCATCTGCAACGCCTCGCGGATGTCGGCGGCAGAGAGCTCGGTGCGGCCCACGCGGATGTTTTCCGCGACGGTGCCGGCGAAGGTCTCGGTATGGCCGACCAAGGCAATCCGCAGCCGAGTGGCGGCCCGATCGAGCGAGCGGGCATCGATGCCATCAAACTCCAGCAGCCCCTCGTGCGGGACTCGGAGGAGCGCCAGCGTCTCCAGCAGAAACGTCTTGCCGCAGCCTGATGTTCCCGTGATCGCAAGGCGTTGACCGGGCCGGGCCTCCAGGCGTTTCACACGTTGATCGTGGTGGATCTCCGCCACCAAGCGCATCGGCTCGTCGCTGTCAGGCAGCCGCTCGCCGCCGGCCGGCTCCAGTGGTAGATCCTCGATCACGCCCAGCTTGTCGAGCGACGCCTGCAGGTCATAGAAGATTTCGAGGTATTTGCCGCTCTTGGAGAGCGCCGTGAGCACGAGCGTGACGATCAGCTCGCCGGCCACGAGCTGGCCGAGCGTGAGCTGGCGGCTGATCACGAGCCAGCCGCCGAGCCCCAAGAGCACGGTGCTGGCAATCGCCTCCAAGACGAGGGCGAAGATCGTCTGCCGCCAGACGATGCGGAAATGCTGCCGCCGGCAGGCGATGTAGTGGCTCGTGAGTTCGGTGGCCCGGTCGATGGCCACGCTGCCACCACGGCCAAACCGAAACGTGTGCGGGCACTTGGCGATCTCCTCGAGCCAGCCGGCCACGTCGAATTTCGCATAGCTCTCCGTGATCGCCGTCCGCACGCCACCGATCCCGAGCACGCCGAGCAGGAAGACGACCAGCCCGACGAGCACGAGGGCGAAGGTGAGCAGATAGGGATGGTAAAACGAGAGCACCGCCATGCCGACGATCGTGATCATCACGACGCTCGTGCCCTCGACCAAGAGGGTGGCGAGAGCCTTCTGCTCGGAGGCGACCTCGAAGAACCGATTCACGATGTCGGTCGGGTTGCGGCCGTCGAACGACTCGATCTCCGCCTTGGCAAACCGCACGGCGAAGTCGTGGGCGGTACGGGCGAAGATCCGCCGCTGCAGGTATTCCACCACGAGCACCTGCATCGCCCGCAGCAGCGCCGCAAAGAGCAGGAATGCGAGCATCACGAGCGCGAGCACGATCACCGGCCAGAGGAGCACGCCGAAGGCGACCACGTTGACCAGCGCCTCGATGGCCGCCGGCGTGGCGATCGACAGCAGGCCCGTGCCGAGCGCAAAGGCGAAGATCATGTAGACATCGCGCCGCTCCAGTCGCAGGATGGCGACGAGACGGGCCCAGGGGCCCTTCTTGGCGGCGTGATGACCGTGATGGTGGGCGTCGTGTGCCATGGTGATATCGCACGATATCGTGACGAAACACGGCCCCAGGAGCCATGCCAAATTAGCCCGGCAGTGAGGCCCGGCCGAGCCTTGCCAGCTGCGGATTGGCGGCGGCCGCGGGGCGATGACCTGCCGCCCGGGCCAGTGCCATGCGGCACCAGCAATCGGCCGCCAGCAGCGACTGCTCGTCGCCCAGCGTGTCGCCGCGATGGGCGACGGCCAACACGCTCACGAGATCGCGAACCTCGGCAGAGCAGCCCCCCGCGAGCAACTGGCGGTCGGCGAGGCCGCGGCCATACTTCCTCACGACGCGGTCGATCCGCAGGGCAGCCCCGCCGAGCAGACGACGGGCATGGCGGGCATGAGCCCGGAGCCTGCGATCGAGGATGGTGCGACCATCTGGTGGCACTGCTGTCGCCAGCTGCCCGACCCGCCAGGCAAGCCACTGCACTGCGGCTCGCCGCTTGGCACCACCGACCGCCGGATGATGCTTGACGAGGCCCTTGAAGAGCGCGAGACCGAGCAGGTCGCTCTCCCCTTCATAGATCGTGACGGCGAAGTGATCGTGGAAGGAATCACCGAGCGGGTGACCGACCAGAAATGCCCGCCCGCCATGCACACCAAGCGCGTCGATCGCGCCGGCACGGACGCATTCGCTCGCGACCACCTTCGCGATGATCGCCTCCAACTCACCGGTGTGACCAGCATCGATGGCCGCCGCCCCCCAGGCGGCCAGGCTGTCGCAGGCCAGCACGGATGCCGCCAGCCGGCCGAGCCTGCCCTGCACGAGTTCTCGTGATCCGATCGGCGCGCCCCAGGTATGCCGCCGCACGGCAAACGCCGCCGCCTGTTCGAGCAGGATTCGCAGTGTGCCGGCCGCCTGGGCGGCGAGCGTCACGCGGCCGCGGTTGAGCCCATGCCAGACGATCTTCATGGCATCGGTTGTGTTTCCATCGGCGGTCGCAGCCTGCATCGAAAGCACGTCCCGCTCATCGATCGGAAAGTGATCAAACTCGAGCGCGTTGTTGTGGGCATGCTTGAGCGGATGGAGCGGGTAGCCGACGAGACGGAAGCCGGTCGTATCCTGCTCGGGCAGCCGCACGAGCACGACACACGCCCGACCATCCCGTTTCGCGAGCAGCTTCACGAGCCGGCCGTAGGTGGCCCCCGTGATGAACAGCTTCGTGCCACTGAGCACGAGTCGCCCGTCGATCCTCTCGATCCGCGCGGCTGCCGCACCGAGGTCACACCCCGCCTCGGGCTCGGTGCCGCCAAAGATCGAAAGCGGCTCTCCGCGTGCCAGCCCCGGCAGATGGCGGGCCTGCTGATCGGTCGTGCCAAACGCCGCCAACGCCGAGACGCCGCCGATGGCAGAGTGCACGGAGAGCAGGCCCGCGGCCGTTGGCGCGAGGGCCGCGATGCGGGTGATAGCAGCGGCCAATTCCTGCATCGTGCAGCCGGTGCCACCGAAGGCTTCCGGCACGGCCAGGCCCCACAGGCCGGCCTCGCCGAGGGCCACTTCGGCAGTCCGCGAGAACAGCCCGGTTGACGGCGGTGGAGCATCGTCGATCGGTGGCCGACGATGGTCGGCCGCCGGCAACGGATCGTAAAGCTCGCCGGTCTCGCGGAGCCGCGCAATCGTCTGCGCGGAACGTTCGAGCACGGCAGCCACCCTCTCCCGCAGCGGCGCAATGGCCCGGCCCGCTGCCATGGCAAAGCCATCATCGCCGGTGCCGTGCCACAGCATGTTCGGCAGCCAGCGCCGTCCGTGGGCATCCGCTGAGGGCATCTGTTCGCGATCGCCTCCGGAAGAGATGACCGCGAGCCCGCGTGGAAGACCCTGCAGAGTCTCGCCGGCCGCATCGACCGATCGCGCCGCCGCCTGTGTGACCCATGCAAAGTGCTCGGCGATAGCCGGACGCTTGAGCTTGAGCGATGCGGTCGCCTCGCCGTGGGCCGCATCGAACGGGCGACCAACCAGCACCGCCCGCCGCACCCGCCACGACCGGGGCAGCGACTCCTGACAGCGGGCCAGCCGTCGGGCGAGCCAGGCGAGCACCCGCGGATGCGTGATCGCGGCCCGCTTGCTCAGCACCCGCACGCCCATGCGCTTGATCGCGGCCCGGATCACCGCCGGCTCCGGCACGATCACCGCGACCGGCCAACGGCATCCCGCGCCCAACACGCAGACCTGCGCGACCGCCTCGTCTTCGGCAAGTTTCCTCTCGATCTCAGCCGGCGGCACCTTCATGCCCGTGGCCAGCACGATCGTATCGGAGAGGCGGCCGGTGATTCGCACCTGGCCGTCGGTGTCGAAGGCTGCCGTGTCGCCGGTCGCGAGCCAGGCGTCGGCAATGCAGGGTGTTTGCCGGGAGCCGTCGCGGGTCGGCTCGATCACGGCCAGTGCCCGGCAGGGCGTTCGCACGAGCAGCTGGCCGCGTGACTCCTCTCGCTCATCGAGCCGCACCTCCACGCCCGGAAGCGGCAGGCCGACGGCGCCGGGTCGATTGATTCGCGGGTTGGAGAGGGCGACCACCGGCCCCGCCTCCACCAGGCCGTAGCCCTCGACCAGCGGCACTCCATGCCGAGCGAAGCAGTCGGCCGTCCGCCGTCGCAGCGGAGCGCCGCCCGACACGCACACCCGCACACGGCCGCCCAGCGTCGCGGCCAGATCACTGATTCGACCCGCGGCCACGCCCCGTTCCAGCCGTTCAAAGAGCGCCGGCACACCGAGAATCACCGTCGGGGGCGCGCTGCGGCAAGCATCAAGCACACGCAGGCGATCGGTCACCACGCTCAAGCAGCCGCCGCGCACGAGGGCCGTGTAGAGATCACCCACGCGGGCCAAGGCATGGCTCATCGGCAGCCAGGAGAGCCGCACGTCGTTGGGTTCGTCGAGAAACACCTCCGCCGACGCCACCGCATTGGTCACGAGTGCCCGCTGGCAATGCACGATGCCCTTGGGCAGCCCCGTCGTTCCCGACGAGAGCACGATCGTCGCGGGAGCGTCAGGTTCGCACGCGTCGGCCCACTCGGCGAGGCTCGTCTGCACCGCGTCGGGATCCAGCGGCCCTGCGGCCGCGCGCCATGGTGGCAGAGAAATCACCACCGCCCCCGCGGGCGCCGCGATCGGCCGCGGTCCGCCGCTCAACACGACGCCCCGCGGGCCAAGCCATCGAAACTGCTCCACCAGCTCCTGCGGCCCGGCCTCCTCATGCAGCGCCACATGCACGACACCCGAGAGCAGGCAGGCGAGGTCGACGGTGATCCAGTCGATCGAGTGCAGCCCAATGTGAGCCAGACGGTCACCCCGCGCGAGGCCGGCCGAAGTCAGGGCAGCGGCGACGTCGAGAGCCCGCTGGATCAGCTGGCCCCAGGCGATGGTCGTCGGGCCGTTCAAGACGTTGATGCAGGCAGGCCGGTCAAACGAGTCCGCGGCGCGGGCGACCATGAGATCGACGAGCGTTGCCGGCCGTGCCCGGCCCACACTCTTCGTTTCCAGCTCGCGGCTTACGACGACCGGGTTCATTGGTTTACTCCGCCTGCTCACAGACGACGGCGATCCCCTGCCCGAGCCCGATGCACATCGTCGCGATGCCGAGCCGCGCCCCGCGGTGTCGCATGGCATGCACGAGCGTGGTCGCGATGCGGCCGCCGCTGGCCCCGAGTGGATGGCCGATCGACAGCGCCCCGCCGTGGACGTTGACTCGCTCCCCATCGAGCCCGAGTGTCTCGATGCAGTGGATCGCCTGGGCGGCGAAGGCCTCGTTGAGTTCGACAAGATCGATCTCGGAAGCCGCGAGGCCCGTGCGATCGAGCAGCTTGATCACGGCGGGCACAGGCCCCGTGCCCATCACCGCGGGCGGCACACCGACGACGGCCGTGCCCAGCACCCGCACGAGACGGGCGAGCCCCTGCCGCCGCGCTTCGGCTTCGCTCATCACGAGCAGCGCCGCGGCGCCATCACTCAGCGGCGCACTCGTCGCGGCCGTCACCGTGCCGACGCCCGGCAGAAACGCCGGTTCGAGCGCGGCCATCGCGGCGAGCGACGTGTCGGGGCGAATCGACTGGTCGGCGACAACCTCCACGAGGCCGCCGGCCTCGTCGTGGCCAAACACCGGCACGATCTCCTCGGCAAAGAGCCCGGCGGCTGTGGCCGCAGCGGCCCTTTGATGGCTCTCCAAAGCAAAGGCCTCCTGCTTTTGTCTCGCGATGCCATGAACGGCGGCGAGATGTTCGGCCGTCATGCCCATCGACAGCATGCCCCGGCTGGATCGGGCGAACACCTGCGGATGAATGTCGATCGCGGAATCCATCGGTAGGTGGTGCATGTGCTCGACGCCGCCGACCACCTGCACGTTTTCCGCACCGGCGGCGATCGCATGGCAGGCCTGGGCAAGCGCCTGCAGCGACGACCCGCAGAGGCGATTGATCGACGTGCCGGCCGCGGTGAAGGGGAGGCCGGCCATGAGGGCGGCGCAGCGGGCCACGTTGCCCCCCTGCTCTCCCCGCTGCTGGGTCGCTCCGAAGACGACGTCTTCGATCGTATTCGGATCGACGCCGCTGGAATCGACGACCGTCCTGATGACGGCCGCCGCCAGTTCGTCACCCCGCACATGGCGAAAGACGCCGCGGTCGGGATGCGATCGACCGATCGCCGTGCGGCAGCAGGCGACGATGACGGGTGTGGTTTCAGGAGTGCGGGAGGCGGGCTTCATGAATGGTGAGACAGAACTCTTTGTCAGTCGGTGGTGAACCGGCCGCCGGAACGGGCCAGTGCGAGGAGGCGGTCAGGGGGCGTCATCCGGGGCCCGAGCGGCGCGAGCGGCTCGAGGCGGCGGACGATCTCGGCCGCGCCGAGCGAATCGGCCCAGGCCAGCAGACCGCCCCGAAACGCCGGGAAGCCGAGCGCATGGATCACTGCCAGATCGATGTCGCGACCATCTCGCACGATGCCCTCGTCGACCGCCCGCACCGCCTCCAGGAGCATCGGGATGACGAGCCGGTCGGTGATCGTGGCCGCGGTGGGCTGTGTGTCGGGCAGCGCGTACGACGCCAGAATGGCGGGCACGCCCTCGTCGGGCCGGTCGATCCGGGCCCGCTGGGCATTGCCATCAGCCGGCACCTTGTAGCGATAGAAGCCGCCACCCGTCTTGCGGCCAAGTCGGCCCGACTTCACCAACGCCGGAATCACCGGCGAGGCGTCGATGCGATCACCGAATGCCGCCGCCATCACGAGACCGGCATAGAAGGCCGTGTCGAGGCCGATCATGTCGTAGAGCTCGATCGGCCCCATCGGCATTCCAAACGCCCGGGCCGCCCGATCGATGCGGTGCATCGCGACCCCTTCGCGAAGCAATTCCACCGCCTCATGGAGGTAGGGCATCAGGATGCGGTTGACCAAAAAGCCGGGGCTGTCCTGCACCACCACCGGGCACTTGCCGAGCCGCTTGGCATGGGCCACCGCGGTGGCCACCGTGGCGTCGCTCGTGGCCGGCCCGCGGATCACCTCCACGAGCATCATCCGGCGGACAGGATTAAAGAAATGGATGCCGCAGAATCGCGCCGGGTCGGTGAGCACCTCCGCCAGCTTCGCGATCGGGTTGGTCGACGTGTTGGTGGCGATCACCGTGTCGGAGCCCACAGCCCGCTCGATGTCGGCGAGCACCTGCCGCTTGATGTCGGTCCGCTCGACCACACTTTCGATCACCAGATCGGCCGACGCGATGGCGGCGAGGCTTGTCGCCGTGCGGAGACGGCCGGCCAACGCGACCGCCCGCGACGGATCGATCCGCTTCGTGTCGCGATCCCAGGCGGCCTCATCGAGAATGCCACCGACGCTCGCCGAAATTGCCTCCGGCTGCACGTCGACCAGCGTGACCGTAAAGCCCGACCGCAGCTGGCGGGCCGCGATTCCCGCTCCCATGATTCCGGCGCCGATCACGGCGGGCTTCGCGATCTCCCGCGGCTCGATGTCGCCGGCATCATCGAGGCCGGGATCGTGTCGGTTGCGTTCACCGATTTGGAAGAGCCGCACGAGTTGGACGGATACGGGCGAACGCGCGAGGTCGGCAAAGGCACGCCCTTCGATCACCGCGGCCTCGGCGGCCGGAACGGCGGCGCCGGAAAGAATGGTCTGCAGAATCGCCGCGGGCGCTGGATAGTGACCCCCGGTGCGGCCCATCATCACCGCCGCGGTGGTCGCTTCGAGAAAAGCTCGTTCGTCGGGATCGATCGCAATGGCGGCTGCCTGCACGCGGCGGCGGTCGATGTGCGAATGAGTCGTTCGAGCCGCTTCGATGAGCGCGCACGCCGAACGCAGTGCCTGCTCGGGAGAGACGCAGGCGTCGACCAGCCCGAGCCGGGCGGCCGTCGCGCCGTCTACCGGCTCACCAGCCGCCGCCAGCTCCACAGCCGGCCCGGCGCCGATCAGCCGCGGCAGCCGCACGGTGCCCCCCCAGCCTGGCAGGAGCCCGAGCTTGACCTCGGGAAAGCCCAGCCGCGTATGGGGCGAATCGGTCGCCACCCGCATGTCACAGGCCAGCGCGAGTTCGAGGCCGCCTCCAAGACAGACGCCATCGATGACCGCCACGCTCGGCCACGCTCGGCTCGAGAGCCGGCCAAAGAGCGACCGGCCGGCGGCACAGAGCCGCTGGATTTCATCCGCCGCCAGCGTTTTCAGGGCGGCGACCCGGCTCATGTCGGCCCCGGCGAAGAACGACCCCTCGCGGGCCGATGCAATGACAAGGCCCGTCGGCTCGGGGCCGGCGTCGATGCTCTCGAGAACGGCGGCCAGGTCGGCGAGCACCTCGGCCGTGAGCACGTTTTGGCTGTGGTCGGGCACGAAAAACCGCAGTACCGCCACCCCGCTCTCGAGATGTTCGACGGCGAGGGTGCGGCGTTCCCGGCCGATGACGGTCATGGCGCTGATTCCCTGACGGGCGGGCCGCGGCGGATTCGCTTGCCGGACCGGCAAAAACAGGTAGTGTATCCGTCTTCCCGAAAGGAGTCGCGAGTGTTCATGAAGAGTCGAGCTGGTCTGGCAGGCGTCTGGTTCGTGCTGGTGGCGGTGGCCGTCATCGGCCGGCTGTGGCAGCCCACCTGGAGGGGCGAACCGCTCTGGAACGTCACCCCGATGGCTGGCGTGGCCCTGGCCGCCGGCGCGGCGATGCCCAATGCCGCGGTGGCTGCGTCCGTGCCGCTTGCGGCGCTCGCGATCAGCAATCTTGTGCTCCCCGGCTATGGCAGCGCGGCCATGGCCGTGATCGTATTTGCTGCCACAGCGTGGCCAGTACTACTCGGACGGTTTGTCCGCTCGGGAAAATGGATCGCGGTTTTTGGCGGAGCACTCGCCAGTTCGCTCGTCTTTTTTCTGTCCACCAACTTCGCCTGCTGGGCCCTGACCACGATGTATCCGCATACGGCGGCGGGCCTGGCGGAATGTTTCGTCGCGGCGCTGCCCTTCTATCGCTGGATGCCGGTGGGCGATCTGGCATGGACGGCGGCCATCTTCGGGGGCCTGAAGGCGGTGGCTCTCGTGCGGCCAGCAGTGGCCGACTTGACTGCTGAGACAAGTCCCTGGACTTGACTGGCGCCAAATCCACCTGACAATCCATTTGGTTTGAATCCGCGGGAATGGCGGAATTGGCAGACGCGCCAGGTTGAGGGCCTGGTGGTAGTAATACCGTGCAGGTTCAAGTCCTGTTTCCCGCATTTTTCTTGTGAAGGCCCCCATGTCAGACGGCGCAGCGTCCGAAACCTCCCAGCCCGAGGCACCTCACGAGCAGCCAGCCCACGAGCAGGCTCCTCCGCGACGCATTCCAATCGGTACGCAGCGGGCAGGCGTGAAGCCGCCGTCGCTGGCCCCGAAGGTGGAGTATGTCACGTCGGCATCCGCGGCTCCGGCAGCGACACCGACTCCCACGCAGCCGGCAGCACCGTCTCCGGCAGCCGACGTCGGGGAGGTAGTTTCGTCAGCCAACATCGCGCCTTCGGCTGCGACACATGCTGAATCGCCCGCGGGCAGCGAGCCGGCTCGCCAGCCACGATCGGGTGGCCGAGGTCGACGCGATCGGCGCGGTGGCAATGAGCCGAAGTCGCCGTTTGCCGACGTCTTGCCGCCACAGAAGCGGGTCGCCGTTCCCAACCTGCGGGGCGATCTCGACGAGGATCTCGAGGCCGACTTCGCGGCGGCGCTTGATGGCATCGCCGTCGATGAACTGCTCGACAAGACGACACCAGCCCAGGCCGAGAAGCCGCTCGAACCAGGCCAACGTGTCACCGGCACCGTCATCGCGGTCGGCCCCGACACCGCCTTCATCGATCTGGGTGGCCGCCGACAGGGCGCCATGAAACTCGTCGGCCTGTTCAACGAGGGCGAGGATCTCCCCGCGGTCGGTCAGACGATCGAGGTCGGCATCGGTGGCCGGAATGACGACGACGGTCTTTATGAGGTCGCGCCCGCCAACCGGGCGATTGCCGTGGAAGACTGGTCGCAGCTCGACGTGGGCATGATCGTCGAGGCCCGCGTGACCGGCACCAACAAGGGAGGCCTCGAGTGCGAGGTGGGCGGCCTGCGGGGTTTCATGCCGGCCGGGGCCGTGAGCCCGTGGCGGACGGAAAACCTCGAAGAGATGGTCGGCCAGACGCTTGAGAGCCTCGTCACGGAGCTCGTGCCCGCCGCGCGGCGGCTGGTGCTTTCGCGACGGGCCGTGATCGAGCGGCAGGCGGCCGATGCCCGCGCAAAGATGCTCGAGACGCTCGACGTCGGCGAGCAGCTCGACGGCATCGTGCGGAGCGTGCGCGACTTCGGCGCATTCGTCGACATCGGCAACGGCGTCGAGGGGCTCGTGCACGTCAGCCAGCTTTCCTGGGAACGCGTCGCCAATCCGGCCGACGTGATGCAGCCGGGGCAGAAAGTGCGGGTCGTCGTAAAGAAGGTCGATCGGCAGACCGGCAAAATCGCCCTCTCGGCCCGCGACCTGATCGAGAGCCCGTGGACGAAGGCCGCCGAGAAGTATCACACCGGTGCGACCGTGAAGGGCACCGTCACTCGGATTGCCGACTTCGGCGCGTTCGTGCGGCTCGAGCCCGGCGTCGAGGGGCTCGTGCATGTATCGGAGCTCGCGTCGCGTCGCGTGCGCAGCGTGGCCGATGTGGTGAAGGAAGGGCAGCCTGTCGAGTGCCGTGTGATCTCCGTCGATCCCGACGAACAGCGGATGTCGCTCTCGATCAAGGCGCTCGAAGCCAAGCCGGCGGAGCACGCCGGGGCGGACGAGCCGGCCGAGTCTGTTGCTGAGGAGCCGGCACCGGTAAAGCGGACGCGGACGACGCCCCTCAAGGGCGGTCTCGGCAGCCCATCCGACGGCGCCCGCTTCGGCCTGAAGTGGTGAGCGGCTATCTCTACGAAACCCTCGCCATCGTGGCCTCGGGTTTCTTGGCGAACATCCGTTCGCTCGCGTAAGCCCGCCCTCCAGGTGGGCAGTGCAAGGTAACGCATTATCCCGCCGGCTCGCGCCTGGCGGCTATCTCTACGAAACCCTCGCCATCGTGGCCTCGGGTTTCTTGGCGAACATCCGTTCGCTCGCGTAAGCCCGCCCTCCAGGCGGGCAGTGCAAGGTAACGCATTATCCCGCCGGCTCGCGCCTGGCGGCTGGGTGGGGGCGGCGGGCTGTGCCGTTCCCAGAAAGCCCAGGGCGCGAGCCCTGGGGCTGCAGCGGCCGTGGTTGGCGGCGCAATCCCGCCGGCTGGCGCCTGGCGGCTGGGTGGGAAATATTCGCAGCTGGCGGCTGGGTAGGAAACGTTTGCGCCTGGCGGCTTACTGGTGATCTGGCTCGCGGTCGCCGGCGTCTCCCCGAAACAGTCTTGTGCGGGCGGCACGGGTGAGCGCGACGACCGCGGGATGCTTGAGCCGCTTGTCGACCGTGATCGCATAAAACCGCTCCCGCACCGACTCCTCCCGCCCCACGATCGCCGCGTCATACATCCGCCGCACGTCGGCCTCCACCACCGACGGCGCCACGAAGATGCCTTCCCCCACGGCGCCAAATGTCTTCAGCAGGGCGCTGTCGCTGAATTCGCCGCGCACCCGCGGGCGGAGGCCCTGTTCATCGAACCACTGGTCGAGCGTCCGCCGCAGCGATGTATTGCCGGCCGGCAACAAGATCGGCGCATCGGTGAGCGAGCGGGGAAAATCCCGGCGGTAGCGGCGGGCCAGTTCCCGCGTGCCGAAAAAGGTCACGCCACATTCGCCCAGCAAGTGATTGAATGACTTCATGCCGAGCCGTGGGCTGGCCGGCACATCGCTGATCACGACGTCGAATTCATGCAGGGCAAGCTGCGCGAGCAGCCGATCGGGCGGACCGTCCATGCAGTTCACCTGCAGGTCGTCGCCAATGCTCAAGGCCGGCTGCAGCAGGCGGTGCACGAGGAGCTTCGGCAACGCATCGGCCACGCCCACGTTGAGCCGCAGACCGTGGCCGGTGGCACCGCCTTGCACGACATCCCGCAGTTCGCGGCCCAGCGAGAAAATTTCGTCCGCGTAGCGGTAGACCACCCGCCCGGTATCGGTGAGCACGATCGACCGACCGGCACGATCGAAGAGCTTTGCCTTGAGCGATTTTTCCAGTGACTTGATCTGCCCGCTCACGGTGGGCTGGGCCAGATGGAGCAGCCGGCAGGCCTTCGTGATGCTCCCCTCTCGCGCCGCGACCCAGAAATAGAGGAGGTGGTGGTAGTTGAGCCAGTCCATGCGGACTCCCGCGACGAGGGCCAAGACATATCGATATTTTCGATGTTTCTCTGCGAATCATTCTAGCTGGTCGATGGACGGTGGTCGCCGAAAAATGCTCCTGTCGATCGCATCCATCCCTCCATCCCCGAGGTGAACCATGACCTGGCAGCTGAAGTCCGGCACGACCCGCATCCCGGCAGATCTTTCGAGATACATCGAGCGGAAACTCCGCCGCAGCCTCGATCGCTTCGGCCACCGCATCGAGAGCGTGGTCGTCTTCCTGCGTGACGTCAACGGGCCGCGGGGGGGCGTCGACAAGGCGTGTCGCGTGCTGGTCAAGGCCCGCGGATGCGGTGCCGCGGTGGCGTTGGTCGTCGACCCCAGCTGGTATGCCGCCATCGACCGGGCCACGGCTCGGGTCGGCATCGTCGTGTCACGTGAACTCGACAAACGACGCACCGATGCCCGCGCCCGCCAACGCAAGGCGACGGAGGTGGCCGCGCGGTCGAGGAAAGTGTTTTCACGCCTCCACTCCTCCCTCCCCTTCGCCTCCTAACTTCCCGTGGAAAAAGCCATCGACGGCCTTTTCCTTCCCCTCACGACAAGGGTCTTTTTTTCTTCATGGAACACGCACCGGCCTGGATCGGGTTTCTCTGCTTCGTCCTGGTAATGCTCGGCCTCGATCTGGGAGTCTTCCACCGCAAGGCACACGCCATCGGCTTTCGCGAAGCCCTCGGCTGGTCGGCAGTCTGGCTCGCGATGGGATTGTCGTTTGCCGTGCTCGTCTTCTACGCCTACGAGATGAAGTGGTGGGGGCTCGGACTTGCGCTCGACCCGGTCGACGGGGCGATCAATTCCGGCTATTCCGCGGCCCAGAAGTACCTCACCGGCTATGTCGTCGAGAAATCACTGAGTGTCGACAACATCTTCGTGATCGCGATGATCTTCAGTTCGCTGGCCGTGCCGGCGATCTATCAACACCGGGTGCTCTTCTGGGGCATTCTCGGCGCGATCGCGATGCGGGGCGTAATGATCGTGGTCGGGGCCCGGCTGATTGCCGAGTTTCACTGGCTGCTGACCGTCTTCGCCGGCTTCCTGATCTTTACAGGGATCAAGATGCTGCTGGCGAAGGACGAACACACCGATCCCTCGGCAAGCGGGCTAGTGCGGCAGCTGCGTCGCTGGCTGCCGCTCTCCGATCGCTACCACGGCCAGCGGTTTCTGGCGCCGCGGTCGGCCGAGGACGGCCACGGAAGCGCGCTGGTGCTGACGCCCCTGGCGCTGGCCCTGATGCTCGTGGAAGGGGCCGACCTTGTGTTTGCCGTCGATTCGATTCCCGCGGTGTTCGCGATTACGGGGGATCCCTTCCTCGTCTTCACGAGCAATGTCTTCGCCATCCTGGGGCTGCGGTCGCTCTACTTCGCGTTGGCCGGCATGGTCGGCATGTTCCGGTATCTCAAGCCCGCGTTGGCGATCGTGCTCCTCGTGGTGGGCGGCAAGATGCTGGCCGCCGAGACGCTGAAGCACAGCCTGGGCCCACACTTCAATCTCTACCTGCTCGGCCTGATCGTCAGCATTCTGGGCACCGGCGTGATCGCGTCGGTGATCACCGACCGGAGGCTGCTCGCCCGAGCGCGGCAACGGATGGAGAGTGGTGGCGAAGAGCTAACGCCGCTGGCCCTCGTACTCCACCGGGACGGCGATCATCTCGAACCGCAGGTAGTTGCCCAACCGCTGACGGATGATCTCTGGCGGGCCGGCGATCCGGAATCCGCTGGCTTCGAGCGCCGCTGAAAACGTCGGCTGGATCGCTGCCCCCAGTCCGGCCGCGACCGGCTGCACGGCCACGGCATGCGGCAGCCGGTCGCCGTAGCGGTCGGCTCCGACAAACTGGAAGTGCCGCGGATCGGACAGCGGCACCACCGTCACCTCCGGCCCCAGCGCATGCCCCGCCTTCGCGCCGGTCACCCAGTTGCCCACCACCACTCTCTCCGCGTTCCCGAGCCGTGGCCATGCTTCGGCCAACGCCGGCCAATCCTGAAACTGCCAGTTGAGATCGCCGCGCGGCGCTACGTCCGTGAAGGGCCGGGTGAAGATCGCCGCCCGGGCCTGCAGGCTGAAGCCGACCGCAAAAAGCGTTACAGCGACCGCCGTCGCCCGCCAGGTGAGGCGAATCGCCTCTCCCCACTGCGGCAGCTTCCGCACGGTCCAGTCGCCGACCAACGGAAACCCAAACAGGAATCCGCTCATCGCCCAATGCGGCAGTGATCCGGAGCTCACGACCGCGATGGCCAGAAACACTGCCGGCGGCAGCAGCGTGAACCAGGCAAAGATCCGATCGGCGATCGTCCGCGGGCGAACGAGGCCGCCGACGCTCGTCAGCATCATCACCAGCCAAGTGCCTGGGAGCAGATAGAGCAGCTGACCGCCGAGCATCAGGAAGAAATTGAGTGGCTGCAGCGCCATCGAGCGGGTGCCGGCCCGGCTGGCCTGAAAGCCGAGCGAGATCCAGCCGTGGGCGGCGTTCCAGGCGAGCGTCGGCATGGCGCCGAGACCAGCGACAGCGAGCGTGAGCCAGAGTACGGGCGACCGGAAGAGGCGGCGCTGCTCCGGGCTCTGCAGGAGAAAGCCCAGGGCCGAGGCCCCGAACAGCACGGCGTGGTACTTCGAGGCCAGCGCCAGCGCAAAGCAGAGCCCGGCGGCCAGCCAGCGGCCGGCATGCAGTGGCCGTCCGGGAGTGAGCAGATCGGGAAGGACCAGCCGCAGCGTCGCCAGCAAGAAGAGGTGGAGCGGGCCGTCGGGCACGACAAAGTGCCCGGCCGAGATCAGAAAAAATGGGGTGAGCGAAAACCAGGCCAGCGCCCACAGACCCGCGGTCGCCCCGTAGGCCAGGCGGGTGATGTCGTAGACGAGCCAGCCGCTCATGGCTCCTGCCACGACGAAGGGCAGCCGCATGAGGAAAATATTTTCGGACCCGGTCAGCCAGGCCATGAGCCGCGCGGTCGTGAAGCAGACAGGCGGATGATCGAAGTAGGAGAGCGACCAGGCCCGTGACACGACGATACCGTAGGCCTCGTCGATGATGGCCGGCAGGATCGCGGCGATCACCAGCCGCACGACGAAAAACCCACCGATCAGCAGCCAGGCCCGCCGGGTCGTATCGGCAGCGTCCGTCGCATCATGAGCACGCATTCACTCGGCCTCGATCGAGGCCGACATCGCCCCCTTGGAGCGGGCGAGCCGCGCATCGGCGCCGAAGGCGTGGATCTGATCACGCTTGAGCTCCGCATGCTCCTTCGTGGTCGTGAGCACGATCGCCTTGCCTTTCCGATCGACCTCCTTGGCCAATTGAAAACCCCGCTCTGCCGGGTGGCTGAAGAGCTGCTTGAGCATCGCGATCACGTATTCGTAGGTGTGGTCTTCGTCATTCCAGAGCACCACGTGGTAGCGGGGCTGCCGCCGCGGACGGGACCGCGGCGTGGCGCCCGGTGCGGCAACGGGCTCCACCGGATCGGCGACAGGCGTGGCACTGGCGGCAGAGGGCATCGGTCTGGCACACTCCCGAGGCAGGAAACCCGGACGATTGCCATAGTATAAGGCCCGCCCACGGAGAAGTGCCCAGTGCTCGACCGCCGCTTTGTCGCCGACAACATCGATCTTGTCACCACCAACTGCCGCCACCGCGGCTCCACCGCCGACGTGGCAAAATTCGCCGACCTCGATCGGCTGCGACGCACGATGCAGGCCGACATCGACGGCCTGAACCAGCAGGCCGGTCAGGTGAGCAAGTCGATCGGCAAGGCTGCCGACGAGGCGGAGCGGGAGGCGAAGAAGGCCGAAGGCCGCAGGCTGCGGGAGGAGGTGGCGGCCCTCGAGGCGAAGCTGGCCGAGATCGTTGCCGAAGGGGATGCGATCCTCCGCCAGATTCCCAACCTCACCCACCCGGCCGCTCCGGTGGGGGGCGAGGCCGACGCCGTGGAAATCCGCCGCGGAGCCACGCCGATCCCCAGGTTCGATTTCAAGCCAATCGACCACGTCGATCTCGGCAGCCATCTGAAGCTCTTCGACTTCGAGGCGGGGGGCCGCGTGGCGGGCCACGGGTTCTACTTTCTCATGAACGACGCGGTGCTCCTCGAGCTGGCCCTGCAGCGCTACGCTGTCGACCTGCTCTTGCGGGAGGGCTTTACGGTGATGACCACGCCTGACCTTGCGCGAGACGTGATCCTTGAAGGCACCGGCTTCATCCCCCGTGGCCCCGAGACACAGATCTATTCGATCACCGACAGCGATCTCTCGCTCGTGGCCACAGCCGAGATCACGCTTGGCGGTGCCTTTCACGAGCGGATCTTCACGGCCGACGAACTGCCCCTCAAGCTCTGCGGCATCAGCCACTGCTTCCGCACCGAGGCCGGCGCCCACGGCCGGGCGACGCGGGGGCTCTATCGCGTGCACCAGTTCACGAAGGTGGAGATGTTTGCCTTCACGACACCCGAGCAGAGCGACGCGATGCACGAGCAGCTGCTCGACCTCGAATGCAGGCTCTTCGACGGGCTCGGCATCCCCTACCGTGTGATCGACACCGCCTCCGGCGATCTTGGCGGGCCAGCCTACCGGAAATACGACCTGGAGGCCTGGATGCCGGGCCGGGGCGAGGGTGGCGAATGGGGCGAGGTGACGAGCACCTCCAATTGCACCGACTACCAGGCCCGCCGGCTGGGCATCCGCTTCAAGAAGGCGGGCGAGAAGGGCACGCAGTTTGCCCATACGCTCAACGGCACGGCGATCGCGATCAGCCGAGCGATCATCGCGCTGTTGGAAAACCATCAAAACGCCGATGGCTCGGTGAACATCCCTGAGCCGCTGCGTCCCTGGATGGGCAAAGACCGGATCGCCCCAGGCAAGTGACAGTTTGCAGCACCCCACCCAGCACAGGGCGCAAGCCCTGTGGCTGAAGCAGCGTTGGCTGTTGCGTCATCCCGCCGGCTTGCGCCTGGCGGCTGAGTGGGGAAGGAGCAGCCCGCCGGCTTGCGCCTGGCGGCTATGTGGCGATGCTTGCGCCGGGGCGATTTCACCCGCCCAAAAATGGCTAGGTGCTGCACAACGTTGGTATTCTTAGCAAACTTTCGAATTGGATCGTCCGACGGTCCCCGCTGTCATCTGCCCCACCCCCGGATCATCCACCTGCCTATGTTGAGCCCGCTTGCGAATCTCCTCGAATCATGTGGCATTACCCGCGCTGTGCGTCGGGGCTGGTGCGTGTTCAGCCGGCGGCCCCGCCGCCTTGGCCTGCGGAGCGAACGGCCCGCCGTCGGGCTGGCTGTCGAAGGGCTCTCGGCACTCGAGTCGCTCGAAATGCGGCGGCTGATGGCAGTCGACATCTCACTCGACGTGAATGGCGTGCTCACCGTCGCCTTTGATGACGCATCAGACGACATCGTCTCGCTCTCGATCAATGCCACCGGCTACTCGGCCACCGGGGCCAACGTGACCTCCGGTACCGGCACGATCACCAAACTCGTCGTTACGGATGCCGGGACGGTCAACTCATCGGACCTCACGCTCGCTCAGGCCGACCAGACGCTCACCGGCGGGCTTTCGATCTCGTCCAATGTCACGGCCGCCCGGATCGATGATTCGATCACAACTGACGGCGGCGACATTTCCATCGGGGCCAACTGCCTGACGTCCTTCGCTGCGATCACGCTCGACTCGGGCGCCGGCAACCAGACCTATGCGGGCCCGGTCGTCCTCAACGGCGACGTGGTCATCAACGCCACCGGTGGTGGCAATGTGGCCCTTGGGTTTGTCGGGAGTCTGTATGGAGGAACCGCCGGCCTGACCGTGAACGCGGGCACGGAGGGGGCCGTCACCTTCTCCGGCGCCGAATCGGTGATCGCGGGCAACGTCTCCGTGACCGCCCGCAATATCGTGATCACGGCCGACCTCATCTCGACGAGCGGTGATATTTCGCTCATCGGCGACACCGGCTCGACAGTCACGGGTGCCTTTCATGGCGTGCATGTCAACGGCAGCGGTGTCGAGGTGAAGACGCTGGCCACCGATCTGATCTCGGGCGCGACCGGGGCGATCACCGTGCAGGGCCGGGGTGGCGACGCGGTGGCAGCCGGCTCGGGCACGAGCCGTGCCTACGGGGTCTATCTGCAGGCTGGGGCTGCGATCTCAGCGGGTGGTGCGGGCGACGTGAGCGTGACCGGCATCGGGGGCGTGTCCACGCCGGTCGGCTACAACTCGGGTGTGCTGCTCAGCAACAGTGCCGCAGCCAACGGTGACTCCGCGATCGTCACGGCGGGCGGCAGCATCATCGTGACGGGCACGGCCGGGGGAGCGAGCGGGGCGGAAAGCAACTACGGCGTGAGCGTCACCAGCTTCGCGCTGATCGCCGCCGGCGGCAGTGGCAGCGTGAGCGTGACAGGCACGGCTGCTGAAACTGGCGGCGCGGGCAACTCGGGGGTGATCGTCAACAACTTTATCGCCGCCTCGCAGGCCGCCCCGACCGCGGCCATCACCTCGGCCGGTGGCGACATCACGATCACCGGAACCGGCACGGCCGCCGGCGCGGCTGTCGTGCTCCGCAACGCGGGCAAGATCACCAGCGGCGGCTCGGGCAACGTCACGATCGTCGCCGACAGCGTGCTCTTCGACACCGACTCCGCGGCTGCCGCCGGCAGCATCACCGCCGGGGCGGCGGGCGACGCCACCGTCACGATCCGGCCCCGCACGGCCGGCACGCTCATCGACATCGGCGGCGACGATGTGCTTTCGGGCACCCCGCTCACACTCGGCCTCACCACCGCTGAGATCGACCAGATTACCGCCGGTACCCTCTCCGTCGGCTCGGCTGACGCCGGCTCCACGATCGTCTCGACGTCGCTCACTCCGGCCAACGCCATGAATCTGGCGATCGGCTCCGGGGCCGGCGTCACGCTCACCAACACGATCACCAACGCAGGCAAGACGATCACGATCGACGACGGCGCGGGGGGCGACACGACGGTGGTGCTCGGTGGGAACGTGGTGCTCGACACGACCGCTGCGGGCACCGTTCTCACCGGCGGGGCCATCACGATCCGCGGTACGATGACGAGCGATACGACCAACCAATTCATCCAGATCAAGGCCGGCACCGACGGCGATGTGCTCGTGACCGGCACGATCGGCAACGTGGGCTCGGGCGTCGCCCTCCTCTCGCTCACGGTCACGGGCAACGACATCACACTCGGCGTGATCGACGGCATCGTGGGCAACACGCTGGTCGAGGCCACCGACGGCACCGACCCCGGCTCGATCACGCTGACCGGCCTCAACTACGCCACAACCGGAGGTTTCGCCCTCAGCGCGGGGCCGCGGGACTCGAAGAATGTGGTCGCCAACCCGCTGACGCTCACCGGCGGCGCCGCGGGCTCCACCACGACCATCACCACGGCCGGAAACCTCGTCGAGCTGAGCGGGGCCATCGATCTCAATGGCCGAAACTTCGCGCTCGACACGACGGCAGGCGGCACCGTGCCGAGCGGTGGCGGCGTGACGAGCGGGATCCTGATCAACGACGCCGTGGATGGCGCCGGCACGCTCACGCTCAACGCCGGCACGGGCGGGACGATCGGGGTGAATCACCTCTCCGGTAACGTCGGCAGCACGACACCGCTGGCAGCCATCACCTTGACCAACGCCAAGGAGGTGGTCGTCAAAGGTAACGTGAACGCCGGCACCGTCACGGTCACCGACGCCACGGACTACGTGGAACTCGCCGGCGTCCTGGATCTCACAACGGGCCTCGCCACTGCCGCCCAGCCCTACGAGTTGAGGCTCCTCGGCGGTGGCAACGGTGCGAGCACGATCGCGGGTGCGACGACGTTCCTCAACACGGGCAATCTCCGGCTCGGCGACCAGGGCAACGATGCCTTCACGTTTGCCGGCGGCGTCGTGGCCACCGCGCCGGCGACGGTCACGCTTGCGGGCACGATCGGGGCGACGACCGGCGTGATCACGCTAGGCGACGCCGACACTCCGGTGATCTCGCTTGCAGCCGCGATTGGCGGAGCTTCGGCCGGCACCATCACGCTCGGTTCGGTCGGATTTCCCGATGGAGGATCGCTCGTGCTGGGCACGGGGCTCAGCAATGTCATCGAGGTTGGGGCGATCAACGGTGCAGCAGGAGCGGGCCAAGAGACGGTCGAGATCAACACCGTTGGCCTGGTCACATTCACCGGGACGGTCGGCGGCGGCTTGAGTAGTTTGACGCTCACCAACTCCGGTGGCACGACGTTCCAAAGCTCGGTGGCTGTGACGACCGTCACGATCACCGACACGACAGGCACCGTGGCCTTCGCGGGAGCATTGACGGCCGACACACTGTCGGTCGCCAGCGGCACCTACGCCGTCGAAATTCTGGGCGACGGCTCGGAGATCGTGAATCAGGTCGAGTTCGCCAACACCGGCGGCGTCACGCTCGGCGACGGCGGTGACACGATCACCTTCACCGGCGGCCTGACGAGCAAGGCCGGCCCGACGACGCTCGCCGGCGTGGTGGCGACAACCGACACTCCGCTCTCCCTCGGCAACGTGACGCTCGCAGCCAACGCTGCGCTCCGTGCGGGGCTTGGCCAGATCGCGACCGGCGCGGTGACCGATGGCGCCAACGCATTTGAGCTGACCCTCGGGAGCGCGAGCCAGGTGGGTGATGTCGTGCTCGGAGGCAACGTGACCCTCGATGGCCTGACGACGGCTGCCGGAGGCTACGGCGTCCAGATGGCCGGCGATGTCAATGAGATCACGCAGGCCGTGACGTTTGCAAACACCTTCTATGTGGCCCTGGGCGACGACACGGGCGATGTGTCACTGTTCCGCGGCGGAGTCTCGACGGCCGAACTCACCGGCAACACGTTTCTGATCGGCACCGTGGCGACGGCTGGGGCCCCGATCACATTCGCCCAGACGAGGCTCACGGGCAACGCCGTACTCGACACCACCAATGCCGGCGAGAACCCGACCGGTGCCGAAATCATGCTCAGCGGGGGCGTCCAGCTCGCGGGTTTCACACTCACGACCACGGGCGGAACATCGAGCACGAACTTCGTCGGGCCGATGAACCTCACCGGCAGCTCGATCGTCGTGCAAAGCGGTGACCTCAACGTGGGCACGGGGCCAGACACGCCGGCCGCCATCACGTTCGATCAAGACGCGACGATCGAGGTGCTTGCCGGCAGCCTCGTGATGACCGCCAACTCGACGATCACAGCCCCTGACAAGGCGATCACGCTCCTTGCCGACGCCATGACATTCGCTTCCGGTACCGGGGCGATCGTCGTTCAAGAGCTCACACTCGCCCCGGTCACCGCCGGCACGAACATTTTCCTCGGCTCCGCGACGGGCACCGGTCTGGTCCTGCCCGAAAGCGTGTTCGACGGCATCAATGCCGCGACGGTCCAGGTCGGCCAGCCGGGCTTCAATGGCACGGTCGAGATCGGCTCGCTCACCCTGTCGACGAGCCGGCTCAATGTCGTTGCCAACGGGATCGGCGGCCGCGTGATCCAGGATGGCACATTCATCTCGACCGCCACCGACACCCCGGGCAACATCGGCCTCCTTGTCGACGGTTCCGGGGCCACCTACGTGCTCAATGGCTCGATCACATCCGCGAGTGACGTCGTCATCAACGACACCCTCGAGGTGTCGGGAGGCAGTTGGGCGATCGATACCGAGGCCACCGGAGCCAACATCACGATCACCGGCGGCAATGCTAACGGCTCGGCTGGAATCTACGCGACACTCGGCGAGACCAACAGCCTCAACCTCGCCGCCGGCACCGGCACGATCGCGCTGGGGAGCACCGCGGGATTCGGCAACGCCAGCAGCAATGGCTCGCTGCTCGACAACGTCGCGCTGACGGGCGGTCGCGTCCTATTTTACGCCGCGACCAACTCGATCGGTGGCAATCTTTCGGTCGATGGCCCGGCCGAGTTGGCCAGCCCGGCCAATGCGACTCTGTCATTCAATGCCGCAAATATTGACTTCACGTCTCCGATCGACTCGGCGCTCGGCACAACAAACGGGCTTGATCTCAATGCCACCAGCGACGCGCGGCTGCTTGGTGCCGTGGGCGAGACGATGCCGCTGGCAAGCCTGACCATCTCCGCGTCGAGCATCACCACCGCCGGCGCCACGACCACCGGACCGCAGTCCTACACGGGCGCGCTCACGCTCAACGGCACATACACCACGACGAATAGCGACATCGATCAGTTTGTGGGCTGTGGCACGCTGCTCACCGGCAATACCACGCTCACGACAGGCTCCGGCGATGTGTCGCTCTGTATCACAACGAGCAGCCCGGCGAATTCGGCAGTGCTCACAATCGACTCCACGGGCAACACGACTCTCGGCACCGTCTACGGCCTGCAAAGCCTCGAGATCACCGGTGGCACGGCGACGCTCAGCGGCGTCACGACCGTCGGCCAGCAGACCTACGGCGGCAATGTCGTCTTGTCAGGGGCGGGAGAGCAATTCTATGAAACACAAAACGCCGCCATCACGATCAACGGCACGACCGAACTGGCCGACGGCAGCATCGCCAACTTCACGACCGGCTGGTCGAACCTGACCTTCGGCTCCACGGTCGATGGCAACGGCACGCTCATCGTCAACAGCCAGGACTTTACGACCACGGCTCCAATCGGCGACACCGCGCCCCTCGCGGCCGTCACGGTGAGCGGCACGAGCCGGATTCGCCTCGGCAACAACATTTCGACGGTCGGCCCCCAGCAGTACGGCTCGCCCGGAATCGGCTGGCCGACGCTCTTCATGAACGGCACGTTCACGACGGCGAATGATTCATTCCAGCAGTCGTCGGGCTGCCAGACCGTGCTGACCGGCAACGTGACGATCAACACCGGGTCCGGCTCCATCGGATTCGCGATCACCAACGGTCAGACGGCCGGCGGCGAGGCGCTCACGCTCATCACAACAGGGAATACAGCGGTCGGCACGCTGGGCCGCTCCATTCCGCTGGCATCGGTCAACATCACCGGCGGCACGGCCAGCCTCGGGGGTGTTCACACCACCGGCCCCCAGACCTACGGCGGCGACGTGATTCTGCGTCGCTACAGCCAGGGGGGCACGATCGGGCAATACGTGACCGATAATGCCACGTTTTCCGTCGCTGGAAATGCCACGCTTGAAGGTGGGGGCATCACCGCCTGCATCGCCACGGGCTCCGGCACGATCGCGTTCAATGGCACGGTCGACGGCGAGGGATGCCTGTCGCTTAACTCGACCGGTCAGACGTTCCTCAACGGCACGCTCGGCGGCACGACCCCGCTGGTCGACCTCACCACCGCCGCCGGTTCAAACGTGTCGGTCGCTGGCGACATCACCACCACCGGCAACCAGACATTTCTCGGCGACCTCACGCTCGTCTCCAACGCCACGTTCACCGCTGGTACGCCGGACAACGGCTCCGGCGGCAATGGATCCAACGGGTCGAACGGCTCCAACGGCACCGGCACGAGCGGCAGCATCCTCTTCGGCGGCAGCCTGGCACCGGTGGGCCTCACACAGACTCTCACGCTCAACGCCACCACAAACATCACGCTGCCGGAGATCGGCCGCACCACCACGCCCTTCTCCACGCTCGACACGCTCGCCAACCTCACGCTCCTGACGGGCGACATCACCACGATCGGCGACCAGCACTACCGCGGCCGGGCCGTCGCCACACAGGATCTCGGGATCGTGGCCTGCCTCGGCACGATCACCTTCGGCGGCGGGCTCGACTCGAGCGACGCGAATCTCACGCCCGACGTTTCCATTCAGACCGCGGGCGATGTCGTGTTTTCTGCCCCCATCGGCAGCATGCCGACCGGCGAACTCTTCCACTCCACCGCCTGGCTCGGGGCACTGAATGTGGCTGCCGGCAACATCACGCTCGCCGGGCTCGGCAGTGCCTCGGCCGTGTCGAGCGTGGGGGCCACGTCCACCAACCTGACGATCACCGACACGGCCTGCGGCACGCTCACCTTTTCGGGCCTCTACTACGCCATCAGCGGCGACGCCCGCTTCGATGCCGCGGGATCGCCCTTCGGATATCGGTTCACCAGCCCCACCCCGGGCACCGCGGTCGTTCGCACCCGGTCGGGCGATCTCGAGTTCGTGCACGGTGACATCGCGCTGGATGCCAACGTGAGCCTCGAAGCGATCGCCAACAGTGGCGGCCGGCTATTGTTCAATGGCGACATCGACGGCGTGAGCGGCGAAGACGTCACGCTCTATGCCTTCAGCGACGCGGTGGTGATCAACGGCACGATCGGCTCCGGTGGTGGCACGATCGGCAATGTCTCGATCAGCGGCGGCTCCGGTGGTTTTCGCTTGCCGGTGCTTCTTGCCGGTGACATTCTCGGAAGTTTCTCCAGTATTGATCATTCCGTCTCCATCAGCGGCGATCTTGCGATCTCTGGAAATCGTGCGATCCAGACAGCCGGCGATATTTTCATCAGCGGGCCGATTGATGCCGATCCGACGAACGG
>CAMCYH010000042.1 GCA_945883745.1 Candidatus Kuenenia stuttgartensis | reverse complement strand
CAACCTCCTCTTCGACGCCGCCCAGGCAAAGACGCCTGAAGTCGCCACCACGTTTGCTTCGCTCAAGGCCCAGATCACCCGACTCCAGCGGGAGTATGAAGACGACGGCCTCTATGCCGACGCAGCCGAGTGGCCGAAGGGCAGCGCCGACGGGCCGTTTGAAGGCAAGCAACCCCGTGGCAAAAAAACCGTCGCCGAAGCAATCGCTTTGACAGACGCACAATGAGGAACGAGTGCCCGTTTCTGCAGGCCCCCGGGCCTGCGCCCGGGGCTGGCTGTCGGAGGGAAAAGAACCAGTCGACGCGAGCCCGTCCCACAGCAAGCCGCCGGCGCGAGCCGGCGGGATTTCCGATGTATGGGCTGCTCCTCGCACGCATTCCGGTTGAACGAAGGTCTATCTTTGCACGTGGTGACCACGGGAACCCGTTCAGGCCCCACCGCTTGCGGCTTCTTGATGAGGTCGGGAGGAATTCCACTGCCGTAATGAGCCAGGCGATGCAGGCTTATCCTTATGGCGAAGAATGCGGCGGTTCCTCGAGCCTGTTTATCGATGCACGACAGCCCCTCGAAAGAGTTTGTGACGGAAATTACGGCCGTCCAGCGGCGGCTTTATGGGTTTGTACGGACGCTGGTCTACGACCGGGAGATGGCCGACGAGATTGTTCAGGAGACAAACGTCGCCCTCTGGGAGCAGTTCGAGCGGTTTGAGGCTGGCACCAACTTTGCAGCCTGGGCCTGCCGAGTAGCCTGGTTCAAGGTGCTCGACCATCGCCGCAGCCAGAAAGTTCACCGCCTGCGGTTTTCCGACACGCTGGTAGAGACCCTCGCTGCTGAAGTGGTCGAGGCCAATGACGAACTCGATGCTGAGCGGTCTGCCCTTGAGCAGTGTGTCGCGAAGCTGTCACGCCACCACCGCGATCTGCTTTCGCTGTATTACGAAAAACGGCTTCCGCTCGCAGACATCGCCGCGGCACTCAACAAGAATGCCAACGCGATCGGGCAGATGATCCACCGTGTGCGGGCCACGCTCCGCAGTTGTGTGGGGCGGCAGTTGGGGCCGAGCTCATCCTGATCGTCGCAAGGTCTACCGCCATCATGCATCCTATAAGCGATCCACAGCTCGAAGCCCTGTTTTCTGCCCTTGCGGATGGGGCGATCAGTGCCGCGGACCACGCGCAGCTGGAGCGCCGCCTTGCGGCCGATCCGGCCGCGCGTCGTGAGTTTCTCTCCTGGATGGCGTTGGAGTCGGCTCTGGAATGGGGTGCCGGCAACGCAGACGGCGTTGAAACGCAGCGGCCGTCATTCCCTGCTCGCCAAGGGCGGCGAACGATCGTTGCTGCCGTGCTCGCGAGTGCGACAGTAGCTGTGATCGTGGCTGGCCTCTTGCTGGCTGCGGGCTCTTCTGGTCCGGCGCTTTCCGCGGCCGGGGCTGCCGGGGCCCGTGCGGCCGTTGCGTTACCCCAGCCAGCGGCCAGCATCAGCGACCTGCAAAATGCCCAGTGGGATGGCGACAGGCAATGGCAGTTGGGAGAGGCTGTTTCGGCCGGCCCCCTGCGGCTGACGGCTGGATCTGCCCAGGTAGCATTTGCGTCGGGCGCAAAGGTGGTGCTCACGGCACCTGTTGAAGTGGAAGTGCTGTCGCCGAGCCGGCTGTTTTTGCGGAGCGGAGCGATCACGCCTTTCGTGCCTGCGGAAGCCCGCGGGTTTACGGTCATCTGCCCCAGTGGCGAGGTGGTCGACCTGGGGACCGAATTTTCAATGCGTGTCGGCCCGGATGGGAAAGCCGACGTGTACGTGATCGACGGGGAGGTCGACGTGGCGGCAGGTCATGGTCCGGCAGTGAAACGGCTGCGGATGACCCAGGGGCTCGGGTCTTCCCTCTCCACGGCGACCTCACCGAAGGCCGGCTTTTCTGTTCGCCCGCTGATCGTCGACCATTTTGATGGGCGGTCACCGGCGGTGGCCGGGTGCAGCCTGTTGAACTGGAGCACGTGCGTCGAGGATCGTGATTGTCCTGCTGAGGTCCGTGACGGCAGCCTTCAGATTCCGATCGATGGGGGCGCAGACCGGCGGTACCCGATCGTTCGTGTCTCAGCCGATCACGAGCTGCCGTTTCTCGGCAACCGCGTCGTGATTGCCGCCAAGGTGACGCTTCCGGATGGCGGGACAGCCGCCCGCGACGATCGCTGGGCCGGCATTGTGATCGACGACGCATCGCTTCAAAAAACTCCCTCGGCGGCTTATGGTCCGCATGCTACGCTCGGCGTACTGGTGTCGCCGAATTGGCAGGTGGCCCTCTGTGAATGCGGCCAGCAGGTCGGTCGACCCCACCGAGTCTTTGCCCGGGATGCCGACGCCGTTGGTCCCTACCAGTTGGTGATCGTGGTGGATGACTCACCCTCCAGTCACCGGCGATATGGCTCGGCCTCCGCCAGCGTTACGGTCAACGGCCTGGAGGTGATGCGGGATAGCCCGATTTCGCTCGGTGACCGACCGCGACTGCAATTCCAGTCCCACACGGAGCATCGTGCCGGAGGCCGGGGATTGGCGCTCATCGATGACCTTTCGGTGAGCCTGGACGAGACCGCCGCCGGAAGTGGTCCCCAATGAGTATTTTTTCACCAAAACGTAATGGTTCCGGTCCGGCAGCCTTTTCCTTGCAGAGAAGGTTTTCACACGATTTTTCAGGGGGGAGCATCATGAAGCGGAACCACGGATTTACTTTGGTTGAACTGCTGGTGGTGATCGCCATCATCGGCACCCTCGTGGGGCTGCTGCTGCCCGCCGTGCAAGCCGCCCGCGAGTCGGCCCGGCGGTCGGCCTGCAGCAACAATCTCAAGCAGCTCGGGGTGGCGCTGCACAACTATCACGATGCCAAGAAAGCCTTCCCTTCGGGGGGCTACGGCACCGTCACCGGAAACCTGTTTGGATGGTCGCAGTGGGTCGAGGTCCTGCCCTTCATGGAGTACTCGGAAATCCACGCCCAATTCGACTTCAAGACGCCGACCGCGGCCGGGTCGACGGTCGGTTTTTCCGATGTGGCTGCCAACAATCAGGCCGCCCAGCAGGCGAATCTTCCCGTACTGCGCTGCCCGTCGTCGCTGCTGCCTGTCAAGCCATCCGGCGGTAGCGGCCGTCCCGTCCCCAGCTACTTCGGGATCGCCGGGGCCAACACCTTCGGACGGTTCACCAGCACGGACCAGCTCGCCACCAATGGAAGCGGCTGGGGTAAGACGTCGAATCGCGGCATGATTCCCAACTGCCGGAAGGCGGGCGCCGTGTCGCCGCTGGGCGTCGATCTGCGGATGTGCACCGACGGCACCTCCAAGACGTTGCTCGTCGGAGAGATCAGCGGCGGCATCGCCAACGCGTCCGGCACGGCCAAGCAGGATCGTCGCCCTGGCGTCACCATGGGCTGGGCGCTGGCCGGGTGGGGGAATGCAGGCCACACCAGCATCGGGCACATGAACTCCGTCACCATCCGCTATCCACCGAATGCGGCGGTCGAGGGGCAGGATGGCGTCGGTACCAATGGTTGGCACATCTATCAATACGGCAACTGTCCCCTAGCCTCGGAACACCCCAGCGGTACGCAGGCCCTTATGACTGACGCTTCCACCCGTTTCGTCGGCGACGGGATCGACATGGAGGTACTCACGCTGATGGCCGTGCGTGACGACACTCTGAACTACCAGGCCCAATGAGAAAAGTACGCATGCAAGACAGCGGCATCGCAGCATTCCTTCTGGCTTGCCTGATCGGTCTGGCCGGCTGCAGCCCGCCGGCAGATGGCTATTCGGGCCCGCGGGGTGCGGTCGCCGGGAGAATCGTCGTCGATGGTCAGGCCATGCCGGTCGGTTGCCAGATCGTGTTCATCGCCGCACGTGCGAATTTCGTGGCATCGGGCATTGTGGAGCAGGAAGGCCGCTACAAGCTGCTCTACCAGGTGCCGCAGGGGCTGCCTGTCGGGGACTACGTGGTGCAGTTCGGCCTGCCCAGTGACTTTGCGTCATCGATCGCTGGCCAGCCGGGCGGCCCACAAGCCATGGACGTGGCTGAAATCACCAGGGCCTGGAAGGCGGCGATGCCATTTCCCGAACGGTATCTCTCCGTTTCGACCAGTGGCCTCACGTTCCCGGTGGAGCCTGGTCCCAATACCGCTGACTTCGAAATAACCAAGGCAAATCAGACGAGCAAAGCCGGAAAGTAGCCCGTTTGCCGAGATTTGCGACACCATCCATGAAGTCACAGATTGGCCGTCGACATTTCTTGCGGGGAGCCGGAGCAGCGGTCGCACTTCCCGCCCTCGAGTCGCTCGGGTTTCGCCGGCACGCGAGGGCTGCACCGGCGGTCGTCGCCCCGCCGAAGCGGGTCGTGTTTCTGGGCATCGGCTGGGGAGTGACCCAGGAGACCTGGTTCCCCGACCCGAATCAGACAGGCGCGGGCTACACGCTCCCGCCGGGGCTGGCCCCGCTGGCCCGGCACAAGGCCGACTTTACGGTCGTGCAGGGCTGTTCGCACCAGCACAGCAACGAGGCCCACTGGGGTAGCACCTTCTGGCTGACGGGCGCGAATCGATTTGCGGTGCCGGGCCAGAGTTTCTCGAACACGATCTCCGTCGATCAGGTGGCGGCGGTGAAATTCGGGCAGCACACCCGGTTTGCGTCGCTGCAACTCGATAGCGACGACGGAAACTCCGGCCACGGGCCGGGCATGTCGCTGGCCTGGGATCGGCATGGCAAGCCGCTGGCCGGTCCTCGGGATCCGGTCCAGTTGTTTCACCGCTTGTTCTCAGCCGACGATCTGCCCCTGGAGCAGCGGAAGGCGGCCATCGCCACCGGGCGGAGCGTGCTGGACGCCGTGTTGACTGATGCCAAGCGGGTGCAACGCGGTCTGACGGCGACCGACACCGACAAACTCTCCGAGTATTTCGAGAGCATTCGGGATATCGAGCGGAGGCTCGAGAAAGACGAACAGTGGCTAACGATTCCCATGGCCAAGCCGCCGCTGCCCGAGCCCGACCCTGGCCTCAAGGGCCAGGCTGAAATCGCGATCATGTATGACCTCATCGTCGCTGCGTTGCAGACCGACAGCACCCGCGTGATCACCTACCGACAGCCGGTGTCGTCCCTGCTCGCGAGCCTCGACATTCGCGTGAACCCCCACGACATGAGCCATTACGTGCCGGGTGACCGGATGGAGGCTTCCCAGAAGCGGGATCAGGTCCAGGGTGAATTGCTGGCCGGGTTGCTCGACAAATTGAAGGAGACAAAAGAGGCCGACGGGTCGAGCCTGCTTGATCATGTGGCCCTGGCGTTCGGGACAAACATCCGCTCGATTCACTACCTCGACAACTGCCCCACGATCCTCGCTGGCGGTGCAGCCGACCTCAAGCTCGGCGAACACCTGGTTTTGCCCAAGCATACGCCGCTGTGCAATGTCTGGCTGACGATGCTTCGCGGGGTCGGCATCGATGTTGATCGCCACGGTGACAGCACGGGCGTGGTGCCCGAATTGATGGCCTGATCCTGAGGGCGACCATGCAGAAGCCTTTTTTTGTGGCTGCGCTGATGATTGCCGGCATGGCGGGCCACGTTGGCGATGCCGCCGCGACCGATGTCTTCGTGCCGGAAAAACACCGGGGGTTTCTTGCGACCCACTGCTACGCATGCCACGACGCGGCTGTGCAGGAAGGAAACGTGAACCTGGAAGCCCTGCCGCTCCAGATCACCACGGTCGAGCAGGCGGAACGCTGGCAGAAGGTGCTGGGCGTGGTGAACTCGGGCGAGATGCCCCCGGAAGGCGAGCCGCGGCCCGACCCGGCTGCGAAGACCGATTTTCTTTCCGATCTCGCCGAGTCGATGGTGGCCGCCCGGAAAGCCCTTGCCGATTCGGGTGGCACGATCACGCTCCGACGGCTCAATCGGCGGGAATATCGCAACACGATGAAGCAGCTTCTTGGATTTACCGTGCTGGCGGAACAACTTCCCGACGACGCTTCGCCAGGCTCATTTGATACGGTGGGCTCGTCGTTGTTTCTCTCGAGCGACCAGTTCGAGGAATACTTTCGGCTGGCGCGCGCCGCGATCAACGAGTGGTTCCTGCGACACGCCGACCTGGCCACGCCTGCAGTGTTTCGGCTGGAGCCTGAGACGGTTACCGATCCCGAAGATGAAAAGATGGTGCGGCGATTCGAAGACGAACGCGAGCGTTTTCTTCGCTGGAAAGTGGGGGTCGATCTGGCGGCAGCCGCTCCGGAAAACGAGGCGGTCATGGCGGAAATTCGCGCCAAAGATCCAAGGGTCGTGAAAATGCCCGAAATATTTCTCTATTACCACGCCGAACAGCTTTCCGGCTGCCCAAATCCGAAAGAGTATGGATTCACGGATGCATCGCACGCAGCATTTGACGGCAACCAACAGAATGTCCACCTGTATCCCTTCTATCGCCACTACTTCGACCTGCCGGGGCGGGAAGCGGGCACCTACCTGAAATTGCCCCATCACGGCGGAACGTTTCACTCACGGATCGACATCGAGCCAACCCCGCCACTGCGGCCCGGCCGCTACACACTCCGACTTCGGGCCGGAGCGGTCGAGGCTGCGCCGGCCTTCCGGAAGTTCATCGAGGTCGGATACCCGCGACGACAGGACAATCCCCACCTTCGTCGCGGCCTGGCAGGCACCCCCCTTGTGACGCTACAGGTCACGGGAACGGTGGAGCAGCCGGAGGTCTTGGAAACCGAGCTCGATGTCTCAGCGTCGGACATCAAAGCCCTTGCCATTCAAGAACGGCAGCCGAGCGATTTCGAAGCGTTTTTTACAACGTGGTTTCACCGTGAAAAGCATGCCAACGGTTACGGCTATGAGCCGGCCCTCTGGATCGACTGGATCGAGTTGGAAGGGCCCCTGCCGCGGTCATCTCCATCATCAGTCTGGAGTCAGGTCTTTGATGGCGTTGCCAAAAGTGCGCCAGAAGAAGTCATGGCCAAGACGATCTTGCGTCGATTCGGCACGATTGCTTTCCGCGGTACCGTGCCGTCGCAAGAGTTTCTCGACCGCCTCCTTAGAGTCTACCAAGCGGAGCGTCGCGCCGGGGCCCTGCCGATCGAGGCGATCCGCAAACCGATGGCCGTGATTCTTGCCTCCCCCAGCTTTCTCTACCTCTTCGAGCCGGGAGTGGAGGGCACGCCACGCACGCTCACCGATCGCGAACTCGCCGTGCGGCTCGCCTTCTTCCTGTGGAGCAGCCCGCCGGACGAGCAGCTGTTGGCGGCGGCGGCACGCAACGAACTCCACAAGCCGGAGGTGCTCCGGGCCGAGGTCGATCGGATGATCAACGACCCACGGTCAAACGAGTTGGTCGCCGGCTTCTTGCACCAGTGGCTCGACATGAAGCGGCTCGATTTCTTTCAGTTTGACGTATATCGCCATCGCGAGTTTGACGACAGCACAAGGGCGGCGGCCCGCCAGGAGGTGTACGAGTCGTTCGCCCACCTCCTCCGCGATCCGGAGCAGGGGCGGCTTCGGCACCTGCTCAAGAGCGACTATGTCGTCATCAACGGGCTGCTGGCGACTTACTACGGCATCGATGGAGTGAGCGGTGAGAGCTTTCGCAAGGTCGCGGTCGCTCCCGACTCGCCGCGGGGCGGCTTGCTGGGGATGGCGGCGATCCATGCGATGGGCAGCAACGGAGTGGAAAGCAGCCCGGTCGAGCGGGGTGCCTGGGTGTTGCGTCATCTGCTGCACGATCCGCCGCCCCCCGCGCCGCCGAATGTGCCACAGCTGTCGCGACTCGCCGACAAGCCCCTCACCACCCGCGAGCGACTTGCGGCCCATCGGGAAGAGCCGCAGTGCGCGAGTTGCCACCGAAAGATCGATCCGATCGGCTTCGGTCTCGAAAACTTCGACGCCGCCGGCAAGTGGCGGACGACCGACCAGGTGGGCGCGAAGATTTGGACGATCGATGCTGCCGATGCTCTCTTCCAAGGGCCGTCTTTTCAGAATTTTTTCGAGCTACGGGATCTGATCGCCGCCCGGGAGGATGACTTCGCCCGCGGCTTTACCGAACACCTCATCGAGTATGCCTTGGGCCGCCCCTATGGATTCACCGACGAGGACCTGGCGGAGCAGATTGTCGCCACCGCACGCGAGCAGCAATATTCCGTGCGGGCGTTTCTGCACGCGATCGTGCAAACTGCGGCTTTTCAGACGAAGTGAGTCGGCTGCGCGGGGGACTCTGCAGCGGTCGTCTTCGACCGAGTCGCGGGCGTGCTATGCTGTCGGTTTTGGTAGTCCCATCCCGTCTCCGGTCGTTTTTCATGCCCCACGCTCCGATCCACGGCATCCTCACGCCCCACATGGTTCCGCTCGATGCGGCCGGCGGTATCAACGAGCCCGAACTCCGCCGCTACGTTGATTGGCTGATCGCGAAGGGAGTGCACGGGCTCTATCCCAATGGATCGACCGGTGAGTTCACCCGCTTCTCGGTTGAGGAGCGGCGGCGAATCATCCGGATCGTCTGCGAGCAGGCGGCCGGTCGGGTGCCGGTGCTCGCCGGAGCGGCTGAGGCCAACGTCCGGGAGACGATTGCCGCCTGCGAGGCCTACCACGACTACGGCGCCCGGGCCGTCGCCATCGTCTCGCCGATCTACTACAAACTGTCGCCCGACAGTGTCTTTGCCTACTTCCGCGAGATCGCCCTCCACAGCCCGATCGACGTCACGCTCTACAACATCCCGATGTTCGCGAGCCCGATCGATCTGCCGACGATTCGCCGGCTGGCTGAGTTCGACCGGATCGTCGGCATCAAGGATTCCTCGGGCGACCTCGCCGGCATGATGCGGATGATCGAGGCGGTGCGGCCGCTACGGCCCGACTTCGTCTTCATGACCGGCTGGGACGCCGTGCTCGTGCCAATGCTGCTGGCCGGCTGCCAGGGGGGAACCCATGCCACGAGCGGCGTCGTGCCGGAACTCACCCGCGCGATCTACGACCTCACGATGGCCGGCAACATCCAGGAGGCCTATCGGCTCCAGTACCGGCTGCTGAACCTGTTCGACACGGTCTTCGGGGCCGGCGACTTTCCGGAAGGCTTCCGGCTCGCCGCCAGCCTGCGGGGCTTCGATTTCGGCACGGGTCGACAGCCGCTCACCGCGGAGCAGCAGGCCAGGCTCGCCGGCGCCCGGGAAGGAATTCTTTCGCAGATCGACCAGATCGTCGCCGGCGCATAAACCCGCGCAGCAGAGCCGAGTCGGGCTGCAACACCGGCTGAGCCGACATCACGCGGGAATGCTGCGGTGAAAGTGGACGTGTTTCCACGCACCGCCCTGTCTCTGCCAGAGCCGGGTCTCCTCGCAGCTTTTCGTGACGGGCCGGCCTGCGTCGTCGAGCACCTGCGTCAGGCGGACGTAGGCGACGAGGGCGACGTCGTCTGACAGCAACCGCACCACCGGGCTGGCCATCGTGTTCCGCACGGGGCGCGGAGCCTGGCCCGGGGTGCTGGGCAACGTGAAATAGTATTCATGAAACGCGAGGCCCTCGACGAGCTGCCCCCGCGCTTCCGGTTCGAAGCAAGTGAGGTCATCGGCGACGAGTGCGCGGTAGGTCGTCCAGTCGCCACTGGCGACCGCATCGAGGAGTTTCTGCGAGAGGGCAAGCAGTTCGGTGGAGGGCTCGCGGGTCATCATGTGGCTTTCGAAAAAAGGTGGAGATTCTTCCGCGACATCCTATCGTCGCGGTTCACGACGTACAGCGCACCGCCCTGAACTTCGGGATCAGACGTAGGGCAGCATCCCTTTCCGAGCCTTCGATAGTTCCACGATGACATCGGCGACGGCCGCCGTGATCGCCTCAAAGTATTCCCTTCCCTTGGCAGCGCTGGCTGCGGCAGGATCGCCGCTGCCGGTGTCGGGGTGCACGTGGGACCACGGCCGCGGCGTCCAGACGCCGGGCCGTCGAAGATTCGCAAGTGACCATTCGTTTGCTCCGCCCGTGCCCGCCTGCTCCAAGGCGACCAATTCCGGGCAGAGATGCAACAGCAGCGACGTCTCTAGTTCACCGGCGTGATCCCCCGGTTCCTTGAAGATGCGTTCTGCCACGTTTGGACACAGCCGCCAGAAGTCGATGACGACGATGAAAAGATGCGTTTCCGCGGCGACATCGCGGACGAGGGGCTTGAAGTCGTTGCCGCCGTGGCCGTTGAGGATCACGAGACGGTCGATTCCCTGCCGGCTAAGGCTGGTCGCCACGTCGCCGAGGATTGCCAATGCCGTCGTGGTCGAGATGTGGATGGTGGCGACCTGATCCTGCTGCTGGGCGTTGTTGCCGAACGGCACGGCCGGCAGCACGATGGGGCGTGCGTCGCTGGCTACGGCCTTTTCCGCGGCGGCCTCGGCGATCGCACGAGCTTCGATCACATCGGTGCCGTGCGGGAGGTGATAGTTGTGGGCTTCGGTCGCCCCCCAAGGCAGTACGGCCACGGTCGGCCGCCGATCGAGCAGTTGGCGGTAATTGGCCTCCATCAGCACGTGGCCGCGAGGGCGGGATGAAGTCGGGGAAGACATGCAGGCATCTCACAAAAGGTCGAAGATCGCTCTGATTTTAGTGAATTGCCATGACAGGGGCGGGGCCAGAGTTTTTCCGGGATCAGCTGGGCCGACCCGGGCTGTGCCGTTCGATCCTGAGGAAGTGGGTGGCGCAGCTGATGCACGGATCGTAGGTGCGGATGAGATGTTCGCAGCGGCGGGTGGCCTCGGCGTCGTCACGGTCGAGAACCGTCGGAAGATATGCCTTGAGATCTTCCTCGACCCGGGCCTGACTCTGCGATGTCGGTGGCACAATCACGGCCTCCGCGATCAGCCCGTCGTCACCGATCCGATAGCGATGGTAGAGCAATCCTCGTGGAGCCTCCGTCGCATGGCAGCCCGCGCCCGGCTGCGGCCGGTACTCCACCCGTGGCACCGAAAGCTCCTGCCGGTAGCCACGGGCGAGCCGCACCGCCTCCTCGAAGGCCGCCACGAGCTCGATGCCGCGGGCCACGATGCCGTGGAACGGATTGTCGGTGGGCCAGTCGATGCCGCAGGCTGCGGCGGCGGCTGCCGCCCGCGGCGGCAGCTGATGTCGGCTCGTCGCCATCCGAGCCAGCGGCCCGCAACAGTAGGGCCGACTCCCCGGCTCGATCAAACAGTGGAGCGCCGTGCTCTGCGGCACCTGCCGCTCGACAAAGTGGGTCGCGTAGTCGGCGACCGGGATGTCGAGCGTGGTGTGGCCACCAGCCACGGCCACCACCCGGCCGTGGTTCATCGGATATTCGCGGCAGGCATCGTCGTCGGCATGGAGCGAGACGTATTCGTGGGGGGCGGAGAACTGCGGAAACTCGAAGCGACTCACTTGGGCCACGGTCGCCTCCGCGGCTGCCAGGCCCCATTCGAGATCGGGCAGCATTCCGCGGACGTCGGCTCCAGAGGGGGCCTTGTAGAAACCGCCCACGGTGACGTTGATCGGGTGCACCGCCCGGCCGCCGATCACTGAGATGAGTTGATTGCCGATCGTCTTCATTCGCAGGCCCCGTTCCAGGAAGGGAGCATGCTCAGGGGGCATCGTGAAGCCACTCTCGCAGCCGAGGAAGTCGGGGGCGTCGAGAAGATGCATGTGGAGAGCGTGGCTCTGCAGCCACTCACCGCAGTAGAGCAACCGCCGCAGGGCATCGATCTCGGGCGTCACGCGGATGCCGAGCGCCTTTTCGAGCGCATGGCAGGCGCTCATCTGGTAGGCCACCGGACAGATGCCGCAGATCCGCGCCACGATGTCGGGCACCTCGCGGATTTCGCGGCCCTTCACGAGCCGCTCGAAGAACCGCGGCGGCTCGTAAATGTTGAACTCCGCGATTTCGACTTTGCCATCGACGACACGAACGCGGAGCGCGCCCTCTCCCTCGACGCGGGTCAGTGCTGCTACGGTCAGTTTTCGCACGTCGCTCATGGAGCGTCTCCTGAGAGTCGATCGTGCTCTGTGCGAAACTCCGGTGCCCAGGCGTTGAACGACTGCACCAGCCGGCCGAGGCTGTCGCGATTGGCCCCGTGCCGCTCGTAAAAGCCGGTGAGACTTACGAGGTTGGGCTCCTGCCGGTCGGGGCCGTAGCAGCCGAAGCACTCGCGATCGTGGGCGGGGCAGATACCGCCGCAGCCGGCCTGCGTGACCGGGCCGAGGCAGGGAATACCCTTCGCGACCGCCACGCACACCGTACCGCGCTCCTTGCATTCGACACACACCGAGTAGCCCGGTAGCCGCGGTTTCCGGCCGACGCAGAAGGCCGAGATCACACTGGCCAGCTGGCCAGGATCGATGGGGCAGCCGCGGAGTTCGAAATCGACCTTCACATGCGCGGCGACGGGGTCACTCGTGGCGAGGGTGTCAATGTACGCCGGTGTGGCGTAGACCGCGCTCAGAAAATCATCGATCTGCCCCCAGTTGCGGAGCGCCTGGATGCCGCCGGCCGTGGCGCAGGCGCCGATCGTGACGAGAAACCGGCATTGCTGGCGAATCTCCTTGATCCGCTCGATATCGTGCGGCGTGGAGACCGAGCCCTCCACGAGGCCGACGTCGTAGGGACCGGCGCCGATCCGCGACCGGGCTTCGAGGAAGTGCTCGATGTCAAGAAGTTCAGCCAGCTCGCCGAGGTGCGGCCGCGCGCGGCCGAGCACGTCGATCACCTGGAGCTGGCAACCGTCGCAGGAGGCGAATTTATATACGGCGAGTCGAGGACGCATGGGTCTCGTTACAGGTGCCTGATTTCCAGGAATCGTGCGATCCGGTCGTAGGGAAACACTGGCCCATCGCGACAGACAAACTCGGGCCCAAACTGGCAGAGGCCGCATAGCCGCGCTGCGCAGCTCATGTTTCGCTCCATCGAGAGATACGTGTCGCCGGGGAAGATGCCGGCCGCACCAGCCCGCTTGACGACCGCCAGCATCATCGGCTCGGGGCCGCAGCAGATGAGACCACTCGATGCAGGGGAGAGATCAAGGTCGTCAAACAGCGCTGTGACGAGGCCGACGCGGCCCGTCCAGTTGCTGTCGGCCTCATCAACCGTCAGCAGCACCTCGATGCCAGCCGCCCGCCAGCGGTCGTATTCGTCGGTGTAGATCAGCCCGGCTGGTGTCTTCGCACCGAAGAGCACCGCCACGCGGCCGTAGTCGCCGCGGGCCGCGATGATCTGGAAGATCGCCGATCGCACCGACGCCAGCCCGACCCCACCGGTCACGATCACGACGTCGCGGCCCCGCAGCTCCTCGAGCGGCCAGGCCGTGCCGAACGGGCCGCGGAGTACCACCTCGTCGCCCGCGCCGAGCCGTTCGAGTGCCTGCGTGACGTTGCCCACGGCCTTCACGGTGTGCCCCACAAATGCCCGTTCCCGGGGATCGGAACTGATCGAGATCGCCGCCTCGCCGATGCCCGGCAGGTAGAGCATGTTGAACTGGCCGGGCGCGAAGACATAGCCGGCCGCGGCGTCCGGATCCCGAAACGCGAGATCATATGTTCGCACGCCCGCCACCTCGTCGCGGGCCGCCACGATTCGCGTGACATGGTGGTGCCAGGCATCACGGCCGAAAGCCAGCGGCTCGGGGGCCGGCGTGCGAATGCACGGGCGGGGCGGGCTTGCACGGCGGGGCGGGGCGGTCATGACGGGCTCAGGGGAGGTGAGGAGGCTGGCGACTCGCGGATCGCGGCCACTTCCTCGGTGATGTCGATGCCGACGGGGCACCAGGTGATGCAGCGGCCGCAGCCGGTGCAGCCGGAGGTGCCAAACTGATCGATCCAGCCGGCGAGCTTGTGGGTGAGCCACTGCCGATAGCGGGAGGCGGTCGAGGGGCGGGCGTTGGCCCCGTGCATCTGCGAGTGTTCGAGCGTGAAGCAGGAGGCCCACTGCCGCTCGCGGGAGACCTCGTCGCCAGTGAGATCGGTCACCTCGCCAACGCTCGAACAGAAACAGGTCGGGCAGACGAGAGTGCAGTTGGCGCACGACAGGCAGCGATCGGCCACCTCTGCCCAGCGGGGATGTGTGAGATTCTCGAAGAGGAGTTCACGGATCTTTTCCGTGTCGAGGCTGCGGGGGCGTGGTTTTCCCTCTTCGGCCACGCGGGCCTGCATCGTCTCACGGAGCGTCTCCGGCACGTGTCGCACGGAGGCGACCTCGTCGGGAGTGAGCGGCACGAGCGATACGCGGCCGGTGATATCAGCGAGCACCGCTTCGCCGGCTTCGGTTGCCGCCTCGATCGCGAAGCGATCACCGACTTCGGTGAGCGCGATATCGAATCCCGGCCCGGCGGCGGGACCGCAGCCCATCGAGTGGCAGAAGCAGGTGGCTGCCGCCCGGCGGCAGTTCACGGCCACGACGAAGAGCTTCTCGCGGCGTGCCTTGTAGCGGACGTCGATCGACTCGCCCCCCATGAACACGCGATCTTGGATCGCGAGCGCTGCCAGGTCACAGCCCCGGATGCCGATCACCGCCAGTTGTTCCGGCTCGTAGGTGGGCGTGGTCTGTTGCCAGCCGTCCGGTGTGCGGCTCCAAGCCTCAATCGTTTCTCGCGCCGGAAAGAGATAATTCTTGAGTGAATGCGGGCCGACGACATGGTCGAACGTGCCGGCTCGCGGGTCGTGATGGAGGCGGTAGACGCCGCCATCCTGATGGTCGAGCCAGCCGGTGGGCAGGAGCGACGCATCCGCAAGGTCGCGGTAGACGACCGCGCCGTCAGCGACCTGTGGGCCCACCACGCGGTGGCCGCGATCGCGGAGCACATTGATCAGGTGCTGGAGGCCGTGCCTCGGAAGCCAGACAGGTTGCATGACACCTTTACTATCTCGATCACGGTCACTGGGATCAACGCCAGCAGGATCACGGTGACCCAGTCACGGCCAAGATCGCTTCCAATCTCGAAGACAGGCTGGGCGAACGGCAGCATCACGACTGTCAGTTGGAGGAGCGATGAGAGGAGAATCGCGCCAAGGAGCCATGGATTGCTGAAAAAGCCCTGAGCGAACGCGGTCACCCGGTCACTGCGGCAGCCGATGGCGAAGAAGAGCTGGGCGAAGGCGGCGACACAGAACGTGAAGGTGCGGGCGTGGGGCATGTTTGCCGGATCGCCCCGGTAGCTCGTCCAGAAGGCATAGAGGCACACGGCGGCTACGAGCGCCCCGTGAAAGAGAATCATGAGGCCACGGCGCACCGTGATCACGGGCTCCTTTGGCGGCCGTGGATCACGGCTCATGATGTCGGGCTCCGGTGGTTCGAGGCCGAGGGCGAGCGCGGGGAGGCCGTCGGTGACGAGGTTGAGCCAAAGGATCTGGATCGGCGCCAGTGGGGGCGGCCAGCCGGCCAGAGCCGCAATGAGCATCAGCAGCACCTCGCCCGCATTGCAGGAGAGGAGGTAATGGATGAACTTTTGGATGTTGTCATAGATGCCGCGGCCCTCCTCGACCGCGTTGACGATCGAGGCGAAGTTGTCGTCGGTGAGCACCATGTCTGATGCCTCTTTCGTGACGTCGGTGCCGGTGATGCCCATGGCGATGCCGATGTCTGCCGCCTTGACGGCCGGGGCGTCGTTGACGCCGTCACCGGTCATGCCGACCACCTCACCGCGGGCCTGCCAGGCCTGCACGACGCGGAGCTTGTGGGCCGCGGAGACGCGGGCGTAGACGCTGATGGTGCCGGCTGTCGCAGCCAGGTCTTCATCCGAAAGCGCATCGAGATCAGTACCGGTCGCAACGCGGCCCGCGCCGTCGGCCAGGCCAAGTTCGCGGGCGATCGCCAGGGCCGTCGCGGGATGGTCGCCCGTGATCATCACCGGGCGAATGCCGGCCGAACGGCACCGGGCCACGGCCTCGCGGGCCTCATCGCGGGGCGGGTCGATCATGCCGGCCAGGCCACTGAAGACGAGGTCGTGCTCCTGATCGGCGGATTCGCCCGCGTCATCGCCGTGGATGCCGTATTCCCGCCAGCCAAACGCCAGCACCCGCAACGCCCGCTCCGCCATGTCGCCGGCCGTGGCGAGGATTTCGTGTCGCCGAGCATCCGAAAGGGGTGCGACCTCTCCCGTCACCTGCTCGGCTGCGCACTTGGGGAGCATCGCCTCCGGGGCACCCTTGGAATACATGAGGCGGCGTCCATTCGGCAGGCCGACGACGACCGACATCGTCTTTCGCTCCGAGTCGAAGGGAATCTCCAGGAGCGGGTGCTCGGCGGCCTCGTCGCGCTCGATGCCTGCTTTGAGCGCGGCGACCACGAGCGCGCCCTCGGTCGGATCGCCGACGACCTGCCACTGCCCGTCATCACCTTTCGGCTGCGCGGAAGCGTTGTTGCAGGTGGTGGCAATCGTGAGGAGCCGTTGCAGGTCGGCGTTGTGGCGAATGTCGTCGCGGCTCATCGCGGTGGCATCACCGCCGCCGGCATCGTGAAACTCTCCATGCGGCGCGTAGCCTGTTCCCGTGACGTGCCAAGACTGGCGGCCGGCGTGCAGCTCGCGGACGGTCATCTCGTTGCGGGTGAGCGTGCCGGTCTTGTCGGAGCAGACGACGGTCACCGAGCCGAGCGTCTCCACGCTCGGCAGCCGACGCACCAGCGCGTTGCGAGCCACCATCCGTTGCAGGCCGATCGCCAGCACGAGTGTGACGACCGCCGGCAGGCCTTCGGGGACTGCCGCCACGGCGAGACTCACCGCCGTGAGCAGCACCTCCCACAGGCTCCCGCCACGCCGCAGCTCGAGGAGAAAGATGACTGCCACGATCGCCAGGCACAGGATGATCAGCACGCGGCCCAGTTCGCCGAGCCGTCGTTGCAGCGGAGTCACCTCGGCCGAAGCACGCTCCAGGAGTCCGGCGATGTGACCGAGCTCCGTGTCCATGCCGGTGGCCACCACGACCGCCTCACCGCGGCCGGCGGCGACGACGGTACCGGCATAGACCATGGTGCGGCGATCACCCAGCGGGGTTTCGTCGGGCAATTCGACGGCGACATTTTTTTGCGATGGCACCGACTCACCGGTGAGGGCGGCCTCCTGGACGCGGATCGCATGGGCCTCGATGAGTCGGGCATCGGCCGGCACGTAGTCACCGGCTTCGAGTTCGATGTGGTCGCCGGGCACGAGTTCCTGAGCCGCGATCGATCTCAGTTCTCCGTCACGCCTCACCCGGACCTGGGGTGTCGAGAGCCGCCGCAAAGCGGCAAGCGCCTGCATCGCCCTCTCCTCCTGAAAAAAGCCGATTAGGGTGTTGACGATCACGATGGCCGCGATGGCGGCCGTATCGGCCCACTCCCCCATGGCGGCCGAGATCACGGCGGCCGCGATCAGGATCCAGATGACCAATTCGGCAAATTGGCGGCCGATTTTTCGCCACAGGGGTGTTGGCGGGGCTTCGACGAGTGAGTTGGGCCCATACCGCTCCCGCCGCTGGGTGGCCTCGATGGCAGAGAGGCCGGCCCGCGGATCGACGCCAAGGTGCGTTCCCACCTCGACGACGGGAAGGGCATGCCACGCCGGTGGCTTCCGATCGGCATTCCGACGGGAAGCCGGCAGCGGGAGCGACGGGTCTGGCAGATGCACGATATTCATCACTCACGAGGAGAGGTGATACACGAGGGTCAAAGCTCCCACGAGCACGAAAATCATCAGCAGGGCATCCGGCTCAAAAAGGGGAACCCTTCGCCTGGCCTGGTAGAGCTGGCCGAGCACGGCGATCGCCGTAGCGACGATCACAGCCATCGCCGTCACCGCATGCGTGGGCGACAGCGCCGCGAAAAGCGGCCCGTCGTGTATGGCATCGAGCGGGACGAAGAGGATCATGTTGAAGGCGTTGCTGCCGAACGTGTTGCCGATGGCGAGATCGATCGCCCCCAGCCGCAATGCTGTGATCGACGCGACGAGCTCGGGCAGCGAGGTGGTGACCGCCACGAGCGTGGTGCCGACGAATGTGCCACCCAGGCCGGAGCGATCTGCCAACGCGCCTGCCACATGCGCGAGTTGGGGGCCGGCGAAGAAGAGGACTGCGGCGGCGGCCGTGAAGGTCATCACGGCCCAGCCAAGGTTTCTGGAGTGGGGCTCATCGGGGGAAGGCTGCCCCGTGACCTCTCCCTGCGCCACCTCGCGATCGGCCCGTGCCGAAATCCGCTGGTCGAGATAGAGCACGCGGGCGCCGAGGAGATAGGCAACCAAAAGTGCCCAGGACCAGCCGCCGATACCCAGCCAGGCGAGCGGGGGCAGCCGGCCGGCGGTGAGCACCGCGGTACCGGCAAGGCCGGTGAGCACGATGCCAAGCGTGGCCGAGAGCGCGTGCGATGCGGCTTCGCGAGAAAACATCCGCCGCTCACCCCGCCAGGCGAGATCGAGCCCGGCAAGGATCAGCAGGTTCATGAGGCTCGAGCCGAAGAGGTCACCGGCGGCGATGTCGACCATCCCGGCCCGTACCGCGGAGAGGTCTACGGAGAGTTCCGGAAGCGATGTCACACTCGCGAGCAGAAGACTGCCGATGAGCATGCGACCGAGGCCAGTAGCCGTGGCGATGCTGTCAGCCGCGCGGGCGAGAAAGGTGCCGGCGACCGCCACGACCAGGGCGAGTCCGATGAACTGGAGAAGAAGAAACGTCATTGCATGCACGGTCAGCCCGTGAGCCCGGGGGCCGGCTGAGGAAAATTCTCCGCTCGAGAATGATACGACATCGAGCAAACCATCGGGGGCCCTTTCCGGGCGCCGTAGAATTCGCAATCTACGCCGGTGACTCCTCAGGGCGGCTTTATGATCGCGACCCGAGCCTGCCAGTGCTGGGCGAGCCTGCTTGTTCTGCTGCTTCTCTCCGCCGCGTGCACCGCAGCCGACCCGCCGCGCTGCCTGGGCTTCGACGTCTATTTTCACGGTGCTGTTGCCACCGATCGCGGCGTGGCTGCTGCGGCGGCTGAGTTTGCGGAGCGCCGCGGAGGCATCATGATCCGGCTGCATGATCTCGATGCAGTGGGACAAGCCGTCGAGGCACTGGCGGCGGTCGCTACTCGCCTGGCATTTGACGCCACGGCCACGCCTGTCGTGGTGGGCTGCAATCGTGTGGTGACCGACGTGCGGGATGCTACGGTGCTCGAGAGTCGCCTGCGAGACATGTGTGGCATCACGCTCTATACCCGGGCGGGATGTGCGCGATGCCTCGACGCAAAGGCCTGGCTGCCGTCGCTGCTGGCCCGCTATCCGGCGTTTACCATCGCCACGATCGACATTGGTGCCGATGCTGCCGGCCGGACCCAGCTGGAGCAGCTCGTCAGGAAAAATGGTGCCGGTGGCGTCAGTGTGCCGGTGCTGCATGTCTGCAATTCGATCGTGGTCGGCTTTGACACGGCGACGACGACAGGCCGCCGCATCGAGCAGTTTGTCGACCGCTGGGCCGGCGACTGCCCACCGCCGCAGCCACCGCCGCTCATAGACACGCAGGACGACGAGCGGGGCAACACGCAGGACGATGCGGCGGCGCTTCGCCCGAGGCATCCAGATGAGCCAATCGAACAGCCTCACGCAGACTCGTCCCCAGAGCCTCGCGAGCAGCATGACGACCGGCCAGTCGTTCAAGGGCAGGGCGAGCCGACGGTAATCGATCCGCCGTCGCTCGAGGTCTTCAACGGCCGGCTCGATCCGCAGCAACTGGGGATGCCGCTCTTCACGCTGGTCGTCGGCCTGATCGACGGCTTCAATCCCTGCGCGATGTGGGTGTTGCTCCTCCTGCTTTCGATCCTTGTGAATCTCAACGATCGGTGGCGGATTCTTGCCATCGCCGGCACGTTCGTATGCGTGAGCGGGGCGGCCTACTTCGCCTTCATGGCGGCCTGGCTCAACGTCTTCCAGTGGATCGGCTATGTGCGACCGGTGCAGGTCTGCCTGGGGCTGGTGGCGGTCGTGATCGGAATGATTCACGTGAAGGATTTTTTTGCCTTCAAACGTGGCCTGTCGCTCTCGATTCCGGAGGCGGCCAAGCCGGGGATCTATGACCGGATGCGACGGATCGTGAATGCCGACAATCTACCGGCGGCGATCGCCGGGGCATTCACGCTGGCGGTGCTCGTGAATGTCGTCGAACTGCTCTGCACGGCGGGGCTGCCGGCGGTCTACACGAGCATCCTTTCGCAGCAGGGATTTTCTGCGGCAGGCCGCTACGGCTACCTGCTGCTGTACATCGTGGCCTATATGTTCGACGACGCGTTGATGGTGGCCGGCGTTACCTGGACGCTCTCTCGGCTCAAGCTCCAGGAGACGGGCGGCCGCTGGCTGAAGCTCGCAAGCGGGAGCGTGATCCTCCTGCTCGGCCTCACGATGCTCTTCAAGCCGGAATGGCTCGCGTAAGCGATCGGCAGACACGCCGCTGTCGTGGCTCCTTCCGAGCAGCTGTTGGAGCGGAACCGCCGGCAAGAGGTCGTGAGGCTGGGGGTAGGCGAGATCAGGGCTGCCGCTGGAAGGCGATCGGCTTGGCGTCGGCCGGGGCTCCCGCGAGGGTGAACTCGAATGCGTTGGCACCCTTGGAGGTCACCTTTCCCGCCATCGTGCCGGCCGACTCGCTGACGAGCGCGATCGCGTCGCGGGCCGTCTCGATCATGCCTGAAATGGCGACCGGATCCCGACCGGACGGTTTCGCGGTCCACATGAAGCGGGAGTCTTCCGTGATCTCCAAATCGACAGAATCCTTGCCGCTCGTCGCCTTCCAGGTGCCCACAAGATCGGTCTCCGGGCTCGACTGGGCGGCCCCAGCCGGCCCCTTGGTCGGCTCCGGCTGGGCTGCCGGAGGTGAATCGGCCGGCTTCTCTTCCTGTGGCACGACCGCGTCGAGGAGCCGCTTGGCGACCACGTCGCCTGGCTCCTTTGCTACGACGACCCGAAGAGCATCTGCGGCCAAATCAGGATAGCCGCCCACGAGGTAGTGGTAGGCGAGAACGAAGTGGCCGGCAGCGTTGTCCGGATTGGCCCGGCAGAAGTCTTCGAGCTTCCGCAGTTGTTGCGTGTATGCATCAACTGACCCGTAGAGGCCACTCAGCGTTGTCCAGTCCATGCCGGGCGCAACCGCCAGCACGGCATTGAGGGTTGCGGCCGCCTCCGGGTAGCGAGCCAGCGCGAACAGAGAGAGCGCCCTCACCTCATGAATCACCGAATCGTTAGGGGAAAGCTTCACTGCCTTATCGCAGCTGGCGAGGGCAGCGGAATAGTCGCCCTGTTTGAAAGCCGAAAGCGCTGCGTCGAAGGCCGCATCAGAGGGCGATGAGCTGGCCGCCGACTCGGCGGTGGCAGCTCCACCCTGCACGGTGCTGGAGTCGGTGAGGCTTCCATCGTTGGTCACGTAATTGTTGACCACGACCGGCTCAGAGTAATCGTATGGGGAGGCCGCGACGACTGCCGCGGGCACCGCAGAGTAGTAGGGGTTGACATAGCCACCCCCGCCATAGCCATAGCCCCAGCCGCCGAGCGTGGAGGCCAGACCCCAGGTCGCTGCGCCGACGGCAAAGGGCGCCCACCACCCACCGTTGTAGCCCCAGTTGCCGCCCCAGCAGCCGTTGTACCAGCCCCCGTAATGCGGATTGATGTAGCCGTTGTTCCAGTGATTTGCCCAGCCGCCGTAGCCAACCCCATAGCCACCCAGGCCCCAGCCAGTGCCGACATTGACGTTGTTGAAGTTGTTATTGTTTTGAACAAGGTTGCCGCTGCCGATATTGCCGCTGTTCCAAAAATTGTTTCCGTCACCAATACCGGGGCGGTTGCCCCCGATGCCCGGTCGGTTGCTGCCACCACCCGGCCTATTCCCACCTATGCCGGGTCGGTTGCCACCGCCAGCCGGACGGTTAGCCAAGTCGCCCGGCAACGTCGTCGGACGATTGCCCCCGATGCCAGGCCGGTTGCCACCGCCCAGGCCGGGCCGGTTGCCGCCGAACCCACCGGGCAGTTGGCCCGGCAGTGTCGTCGGCCGCTGAACGCTCCCGAGTCCCGGCCGGTCACCACTACTCCCGGGCCGGCTAGGCATGCCGGGCGTCGGGAAGGAAGGCCTGGTCATCGGTCGCCCTGCCAGTCCGCCACCACCGCCGACCTGCCCGGGGAGCGTGGTAGGACGATTCGGAAATTGTGGACGATTCAGGGAGGTGCCCGGCGCTGGCCTCGTGGCGAAGCCAGGCTGCGGTCGCAGCGAACCGATGCCAGGCCGCGACAACCCTCCAGCATTCGGCAGAGAGGGCCGGTTTGCTGCTCCGAGGCTGGGCCGTGAAAAACCACCGGCGCCCTGCATGCCAGGCCGCGCTATTCCGCTTGGCAGCTGGGGCCGCTGCATGGGCCGAGCCTGCGGCATCTGGGGCCGGGCCTGTGGCATCTGGGGCCGGGCCTGTGGCATCGGTCGCGGCTGGACCCTGGGCGTTTGTGGACGGCTCATGCCACCACCGGCTGGCCGGGCCATGCCACCGGCCGGCCGGGCCATACCACCCGGTTGTCCGCCACCGCCACGATGGGCTCCGCCACCGGGAAGGCCTCCCCCCGGGCGGGCGAACGCCTGCACCGGCATGACTCCCAAGACGATGGCACAAAACGCCGGCACGACCGCGAGAGGCAAACGCATAACGAATCTCGAGAGGTGGCGAATGAGGGAAGAGTTGAACGGCGTCACTTGGCAGCCCCGGGCTGCGGTGGCTTGCGAGCGATCGTCATCTCGAAGTCCGGCTCTGCGATGTCGCCGATGAACCGATCGGTACCCCGGACCACGAGGTGATCAGCGTCCTTGACGCTGATGAAGAGCGCTGCCGACCCGGCAGTGCCGTCGGGCAGTGTGGCCTCAGACACCACCATCCAGCCCTCTTCGGTGCGGAACCAGCGTCCTTCGGTGAACCCACCGTCGTCGTCGAATGTCCAGGATCGCACCTGCCCATTCACCGGATCCCAGCCGATTCGCTGCGTGCTCTTCGATGTGCCGGCTCCCGCCGCCGACATCGTGTAGTCGCCGATCAAAAAGTTGCCGTCTTCGCTCCAGCGAAACGAGATTTCCGTACGCCCTTCGGGATTCTCATCCACCCAGTCGCCCACGATCCAAGCCGCCCCTTGCAACGCCTCACGAGGCGTCGGCAGTGGGTCGTCGGCAAACTCCCGGTACGAGGCGATCTGCCAGCGATCACCCTGCTTAGACCGCAGGGCGACGTACCGCACCTGAGCGGCCTCGCCCTCAGCGGTCGTGATCCGCCGCTGTCCCTCCTCGACGGCGAGCGTCTCGCCGATGGGCCGCACCGAATCGACGAGCATCTCGAGCGTGGCCTTGGGAAACCTGCCGAAGAAGCCGGTAAACAGATCCGTGATTGCAGCCTTGCCGGTGTGCACAGTTCCCGCCTCGTCCACGAGTTCTCCCGTCTCGAGAAACATTCCGGCGAGTGCAGCTGCGTCGCCTGCATGAAACGCCTTGATGGTCGCCTCAGACTCGCGGACAACCGCCTTTTCAAGCGGAGAGAGGGCTGCCTCCTGGACCGCCGCGGTCTGGTCAGCGAAAGCGGGTAGGCCCGCGGTGGCTGCGAGCAACATGGCTGCCGCCCCCCACCGGTGGAAGGTCAGAAAGGTCATCTTGATCATGGCGACATCCTGGCGGCGGAGACAACTCTGTTCGCGTCGCTCGCACGCGACGCTGCACAGCGAAACAATAGAGCGACGGACGGCATTTTCGCAAGCGTCTCGGCGGAGTGCCGCCGGCTGGCATTCTCCCGCTCCGACGGGGCGGGTGCTGCTGTGCCGAAAATCAGGCGGACAGGTTTTTTGACCTGTGGAGTTCGGGCAGCGCTGTTTTAGTTGTGAAGCGATTCTCCATCGGCGATGCCGGCCAGCGCATTGAGTACCGACTGCTCGATTTCTGTTCGAAGTGGCCGCACGGCCCCGTCGACCGTCGTGAACAGTACGACGTCGCCATGGCCGCCATTGAACTTCGGCGCAGCGAAGGTGGGTTCGGAGCCGAGGCCGTTCATGACGGGCCAGCCGGCAGCTCCGATCCAGCCGATCGCAGCCGCATTTTCACCGAGCATGATGGTCCTTGATGTGCCGTCCAGGATCTGCTGGAGCCGCCTTGCCTGACGATTCACAAACACTCCGGCCCATCGCTTGCCAGTCGGCGTGTTGCCGTACGCGCCAGACACACCGACATAATTCGAGAGGCCCAAGTCTTTTTCCGGCCGCCCGGCAATGATGGTCACGGTCCCCGATGACGACTCATAGGTGAAGGATGTATCGATGACGATATCCTGCTCACCAGAAATCGCTGCCGGACATCGCAGTGTGGCCATGGGCGTGCGTGCCGCGTCGTAGGTTTCAGGCACTGTCCAATAGCCGTAACACTTCTCGCCAGGCTGCTTGCTCGTCTGCTGCCGCAAGAGATGCGGGTCGATCCTTGAGTGGATGGCATGCTCTTCGAAAAAAGGCAGCAGCACCGGGATGAGTCCGAGGTTTGAAAAATCCCACTGCCATGTTTGCGGAGATTCGGCCTCGTCGTCACATCCGTTTCCATTTTTGTCCCAAGGTCCGAGAAACCCGATGGGCAGGCGCCGCTCGACGGTCTCGAATCCGGCGGTAGCCAGAGCAATCTGCCGCAGGTGACTCGCACACGTTGTGCGGCGGGCGGCAGCCCGTACCGACTGAACGGCGGGCAGCAGAAGGGCAATGAGAGTCGCAATGATGGCAACGACCACCAAGAGCTCGACAAGCGTCATGCCGCGAAAGGACTCGGTCGTGACGAGTTGGACCCGTCGACAGGGCGTTCGCCTTTCGGGAGGAATCATGCCTTTAGGATACGCTCCCGGACGGTCGCGCTCCGTTGTCCGATCTCGCGGTACCGACAACTGCCAGGCTATTCCCGCATGCCGCTGCAACGGGCGGGTGGTCGAGCCGATCGTAAGGCCGGGCGTCAGCGGGCGCGGCCGGCGTTGCGGAATCCGGTCACCAGGTCGCCGCCGATGACGTCCTTTCGGGCGCCGCCGATCTCGTCCTTGAGCTTCGGAAGCGCCTTTTCCGTGAAGTCGAACTGCAGCAGTTTCATGTTATCGACGGCGATCTTCGCAGCCTGATCGACGGCGAAGAACACGCCAAGCGCGTCGGTCGGCGGCTTGTCGATCATCTTCGTGATGAAGGCCGCCGTCTTCTCCCCGGTGCCGATCGCCGGCAGCCCGTCGAATCCCTTGCCATCCCAGCCGGCTGGTCCGATCTGCGGCATCCCGATCTTGACGACGATCCAGAACAGATCGTTCATGAGTTGTAGTTTCGCGAGATCGTTTTTCACGCCGATCGCCATGACGACCTTTTCCCAGCCTGCCTTCATGTCGTCGATCTGTTTGGTGGTCCGTTTGGCCACCTGCCACATGCCTCCCGGGGTGGGCACCTCGTGATCGATGCTGCGGAGCAATTCCTCCACGCTACGACGCACCGCCGTGATCCGCGTGCGACAGGTGCGGATCACAAACCGCATGCCGTCAGGATCGACCCTCCGCCAGTAGTCGTCGAGACCGGCTCGTGTGGAGGGCAGTGGGGGGCCTGAAATCGCCCGGTCACCGAGCGCCTTGGCGTCGCGATCGAGTTGGGCTTCCATGGCCTGGATGTCATCGAGCAGCTTGACGAGATTACGGATTGCCTTGTTGACTTCTTCACGCATGCCGTAGGCCCGGCT
>CAMCYH010000041.1 GCA_945883745.1 Candidatus Kuenenia stuttgartensis | reverse complement strand
CCTGCCTCAACCTTGTCGCCCCGCTTGTCGTATTCGCCGCGGATCAGCAGGAAGGCGTCGCGGACCGGCCCCTCCTTCATCACCATGGCGCTGGGCAGGGAATTGCGGAAGGATTCGACGCTCTTGATCGCCGCATCACGGGCCGCCTCGGCTCGCTTGATAGGGCCGTCGACTTTCTCGCGGTAGAACTTCTCGATCGCCTGCCGTTGCTCGGGCGACCGCGCTGCTGGCTCCAGGGCGACGGCATCACGCACTGGCTGCGGCAGGGTCGAACCATCGACCCCGAGCAGCGCCGGCTCTGCCTCGGAGAACGACAGACGGAACCGACCAATCATGTGGCCGTCGTAGGCCTCCTGCCGGACGCGGATGATGAGCCGCGAATTCTCCGGGAGGGCGACAGGCTTCCCCGGGAAAACGGCGATCTGTCGAGGCGTTCGTTTCTCCGGATCGTTCCCGTCAATCGCCCAGCCCTTGGCCTTGTCTCCCTTCAGCTGGAGCGCGCCCGTCGCCGGCCACCCATTCTGCTCGTAGGTTGCTTCGGCACGCACGAGCTCGACTGGCATCACCTTCGCGTCGCCGGGCGGCTCGATCTCGGCCTCGATCTTCGTGACGACGATGTTGCCATTGCCCGAGCGACCGAAGCCGCCGTTGCCGGCAAGCGTCGCGTCGGGGAGCACCTCGATCCGCAGGCCGCCCAGCGTGTCGGCGGGCACGAGTGTCTCAAACTCGTACGTATCCTTCGGCGGCAACTTCCCCTCGACGAACCAGGTGCCGTCCTCGCTGCGGCGAAATGAAGCCCCGCCGGCACTCCGCAACTCCAGCGGCTCGAATGTCTGCCAGGCCTCGTGGGGCGCGGCAAGTGCGGGGCGGATTGCCTGCTCCCAGTCCTTGACAAGGTCGCCGATGTTGGCCACCTCGACCTTCACTGCTGCATCGGCATCGGCGACGACCTGGTTCAGTCGGGCGAGCTCCTGTTCCTGTTCCGGGGACGGAAGCAAGTGGATCGGATCGATGTTGCCGCCGCCGCGATGCTGCGATCCCTGATTGGTGCCGGTTTCCGGAACGTTATTGAACAGGGAAAACAGCGAATAAAACTCCTTCTGCGAGAGCGGGTCATACTTGTGATCGTGGCAGCGGGCGCAGCCCACGGAGAGCCCCATCCATGTTTGGCCGGTTGTTTCGACGCGGTCGATCACGGTCTCTACCCGCCACTCCTCGGCGATGATGCCCCCTTCCCCGTTGAGGCGGTGATTGCGATTGAATCCCGTGGCCACGATCTGATCGCGGGTCGGGTTCTCGAGCATGTCGCCGGCGAGCTGATGGATCGTGAACTGGTCAAACGGCAGGTTGTCGTTGTAGGCCTTGATCAGCCAGTCACGCCACGGCCAATTCTGCCGAGACGAGTCGGTCTGATAGCCGCTGGAGTCGGCATAACGCGAAGCGTCGAGCCATTCGATCGCCATCCGCTCGCCGTAGTGGGGGCTGGCCAGCAACGTGTCGACGTATTTCTCGTAGGCGTCGGCTGACTGGTCGGCCAGGAAGACATCGACGGCAGCCGGCTCCGGAGGCAGGCCGGTGAGATCGAGAGCGAGCCGGCGGGCGAGCGTAACGCGATTCGCCTCGGGATTCGGCGTGAGCCCCTCCTGCTCCAGCCGCGCGAGAATGAACCGGTCGATCGGTGTCTTGGCCCACGCAGTGTCTCTCACCTCCGGCACGGCCGGTCGCTCCAGCCGCTCGAATGCCCAGTGCCCTCGATACTCGGCACCCTCGGCGATCCACCGCTTCAGGATCTCGGCTTCTGAAGGCGTGATCGGCTTGTTGAACCGCGGCGGCGGCATGACGACGTCGGGGTCGGTGCTCGTAATCCTCGCGATCAGTTCGCTCGTGTTGAGATCACGCGGCACAACGGCCGTCATGCCACTGTCGAGTTTCGCTGTCGCCGTCTCGCGAAGATCGAGCCGAAGCCCTGCCTGGCGGTCCTCGCCATCGGGCCCGTGACAGGAAAAGCAGCGATCCGAGAGGATCGGCCGCACATCGCGGTTGAAGTCGAGCGTGGGCTCGGCGGCGCGGGCGATCGCCGCCGCAACGAGGACGAGCGGCAGGCCGCAAACAGAGACCGCAGCAGAGGCGGTGTGTCCCATAGAAAATCCTCCGGGAAACACCCGCGTCGCCGTTCGGCGGCCGTCCGCACGGGAGGCCAGCCGTCAAACGCGGACCTGAAATCAGGTCGATCGGCGGGACGAACTACTCGTATATATGTAGCATCGGACAGCCACTCCGACAAACTGTTGTGGTGCGTGATCGCAACGCTGATTCATGGGAAAATTTACGCATGAGCGATATCCTTCAGGCCGTGGAAGATTCCCCTGACGCACCTGCGAAGATTCTCGTGGTGATGGGCGTCTCAGGGGTCGGGAAAACCGCGGTTGGCCGGGCGGTCGCGGAGCGGCTTGGCTGGGCATTTCAGGAGGGCGACGCGCTGCATCCCGCTTCGAACATTGCAAAGATGTCGGCCGGGATGCCTCTCGTCGATGCCGATCGGTGGCCGTGGCTGGACGTGGTCGCGGCGTGGATCGACCGACAGCGCACGGCGAACGTGTGCGGCGTGATCACCTGTTCGGCGCTCAAGCGTGCCTATCGCGAAAGGATCGTGGGCGGGAGGCCAGCCGTGCGGATCGTGCATCTCAAGGCGAGTGAGACAGTGATTGCCGAGCGGCTGACAGCCCGAGTCGGCCACTTCATGCCCCCGGGTCTGCTGCGCAGTCAGCTGGAGACGCTCGAGGAGCCCGCGGCAGACGAGCATCCGATCGTGGTCGATGCGTCGCAGCCTGTCGATGCGATTGTCGACGTGATTCTCGGTCATCTCTGATACCTGGTACACGCACCGTCTATCAGCGGAATTCCGTCATCGCATAGACTTCAAGCATGCCGGTCGCTTTCAACGCACGATTGATGCTCGCCCATGCCCTGCGGGTGGCTGTCGTGGCCGCGATCGCATGGCTCGTGCATGCGGAGCATCAGCGGTTCGTCACGCGGCAGGCGGCGGTCGACCTCGCTGCCCTGCCGATCTCGCGAGTGCAGCGATACCTGCCCGAGGCAGCGGCGGTGGGCACCGACTCGAATGCGGTGCTCGGTGGTCGTGATCTGCTCGCTGCCGATGGCGCGGGGGTTGGCACGATCTTTCATACGAGTCCGGCAGGCGATGCGGCGATCGGATTCTCTGGGCCGACCGACCTGCTCGTGATCTGTGATGCCGACCTGCGGGTAGCCGGCGTCGAGGTGCTCTCCAGCCGCGACACGCGCGACCATGTGCAGGCGATCGAACGCGATCAGTCATTTTTCAAGTCGTTCGTGGGCCGGTCGCTTGTTGAGATTGCCTCGATCCAGCCAGCCAAGGAGGATGCCGTCGCCGGCGCGACGCTCACGAGCCTGGCGATCACCGAGGCGCTCGTGCTGCGGCTCGGCGGGGCCGCCGCGGCGGGTCGATTTGAAAATGATCCCACGATCGCCGACGTGCAAATCGTCTTTCCTGCTGCGGACCGGGTCGAGCCCGACGCCAGTGACCCGGCGGTGATTCGTGTGACCGATCGTGAGGCCATCCCGCTCGGATGGATCCTGCGGACAAGCCCGGCGGCGGATCGCGTGATCGGTTACCAGGGCCCGACCGACGCGATCATCGGCTTCGATGCCGAGGGCACGGTCTGCGGCGTGGCAGTGCTCGCTTCGTTCGACAACGAGCCGTATGTCGGCTATGTCCGCGATGACGCGGCATTTCGCGGCGTCTATCGCGGCATGACGATTGAACAGGTGGCGGGTCTCGATCCGGGCGCAACGGGCGTGGAAGGTGTGAGCGGCGCGACGATGACGAGTCAGGCTGTCGCCGAGGGGCTTGTGCAGGCCGCGCGGGCGCGGCTAGATAAAGAAGCCTCGGGTCTCGCCGGCGGGCATGCCGCTTCGCCGGTGACCGCAATCGCAGCGTTCGCCCGCGGGATCGACGGGCCTCAGTGGGGCGCCTTGGGCGTGATCGCGGCGGGCATTGTGACCGGGTTCACGCGGCTGCGCGGCACCTGGTTTGGCCGGCTCGCGCTGCCGATCGCCGTGCTCGCCTATCTGGGTTTCGGAGCCGGGGCGCTGCTTTCGCAGGCCCAACTCTGGGGCTGGGCCCAGGCCGGTATTCCCCGCGGCGCGGCCGTGCTTTTGGCGTTGGCCGTTGCTGCAATCGCGCTGCCGGTGACAACCCGCCGCAACATCTACTGCTCGCACCTCTGCGCGCACGGCGCGGCGCAGCAATTGATCGTGCGGCTTGTGAAGCCGAAGCGAAGCGTGCCCGCGGCCCTCCGGCCGTGGCTGGCTTGGCTGCCGTGGGTGCTTCTCGCGGTGGCGATCCTCACGGCCGCGTTGCACCTGCCGTTCGGCCTCGTCGACATCGAGCCCTTCGATGCCTACCTGCCGACGGTGGCCGGCGTTGCGGCGCTGGTCATCTTTGGTGTGAGCCTCGCGGTGAGTTGTGTGGTGCCGATGGCCTACTGCCGCTACGGCTGCCCGACCGGCGTGCTGCTCGATCACCTGCGGCTTCACGCCCGTGCCGATCGGTTCACGTGGCGGGATGGGGTCATGCTTGGCTGCCTCGCTGTGGCCGCCACCGTTCATTGGTGGCCGGCATGAAAGCTCAAGCCGTGCCATTCTCGACGTGTGGAATAGACGTCCTGGTTGACGAAACACGGAGAAGGCACTAACATGAATAAATGTATAGTTATGGAGGCGTTATGAGTATCGACATGTCTGGGCTGGGTGACCTGTCCATGGCCGAGAAACTTCGGCTTGTCACTGCATTGTGGGATGACATCGCAAGTTCTTCTGAGCCGATCGTGGTGCCAGACGACATTCTCGAAGAGGCATCCCGCAGAAGCGCAGAAATCGCCCAAGACCCGTCGATCGCCATTGATGACACAGAGTTGTGGCGGCGGGTCGATGGGTAGGTCGCGGACATACCATCCGGCTGTTGCCGATGACCTCAAATCTGCGATTCAGTATTACGGTGCAATCTCGACTGATCTTGGGAATCGGTTCCGTGTGGCGATTCGAAGCCGCCTTCAAGACGTGTGGAACCGCCCCGAGATGTTTGGGATGGTTCGTGACGGTTTCAGAGCAGCAGGAGTTCGCCGATTTCCGTACGTGATTGTGTTCACGGTCGATGACAGTCGGGTTTTGATCATCGGAATCTTTCACGCGCATTCGAATCAACAAGGTTGGTTTGCCAGACTCGGGGGACAGGTTTGAACAACATAAGGATCTGTCTCGCGATCGTTGTCGGGGTTGTCGGCTGTGGAGCCTTGGCGGCGGAGCTGCCGACGCTGGCGGGGCCGGCGATGGGGACGACCTATCGCGTGACGCTGGGGGCCGTTTCGCGGAGCCTGTCTCGGGGCGAGGTGCATCGTGAAATCGAAGCGGTGCTGGCGCGGATCGATCAGGCTGCCAACACCTGGCGGGCCGATTCCGATGCGAGTCGGTTCAATCGCGCCGCCGCCGCCGGAGAGTGGGTGGCCGTCGGTACCGATCTCGTGGCGATCGTCGAGATTGCCCGCAGTGTGCATGCCCGTTCCGACGGCGCTTTTGACATCACGATTGCGCCGCTGCTGCGGCTGCCGCCGGATGAGCGATCGCAGAGCGACCGAGCGGCAGCCTTTAAGCTGGTCGGCATGCAGCATGTTGAGTCGCGGAGAGCACCCCCTGCCCTGCGGAAGCGCCTCGACGGCGTGGAAATCGACCTTGGGGGCATCGGTCCTGGATACGCCGTCGATCGGATTGGTGAGCGGCTGGTGGCGCTCGGATCGGCATCGCACCTGGTGGAATTGGGGGGCGAAGTCCGTGCCTGGGGCGCGCGGCCCGATGGATCGAAGTGGCGGGTGCGGCTCCGCGGGCAGCAAAGCGGCGGCGACGGCAACGGGGCAGTGATCGATCTCACGCCGGGCGAGGCTCTCGCGACGGCCACAAGCCGCCCCGGTCGGTCGCCAGTCGATCCCCGAACGGGCAAAGTTATTCAACACGCCCCAGCAACGGTGACTACCCGCGCCGCCACGTGCGCTGAGGCCGACGCCGAGGCCGTCGCCGCACTCGTGACCGCACAAGAGAATCCGACTTTGCATGGCCAGCCATCGCTGAAGGTTTTCTTTCACCAGAAATCGCCGCCTTGAGAGGAAGCTCGAGGCTTTATGGGGGCTGCAGCGCTGAATTTTTGGTTTGCTGATCGTGCGGCCTGAGCTAAACTCATGGAAAGCGTTGTGAGTTTCCGAAGACTCGGAACGCCCCGCCGATCGACCATCGTTCCGGTGGTCCGCGATTCGCGGCGAATGCCTCGAGTCGGCGACGCGGGTAACCCCTGACCATAACGGTGTCATATGGGTTGCTCGACCTTTACGGTTCGTGGTTTCACCCGCGATATTGTCTGTAGCCTTCTTGCGGTTGCAATTGTCGTGGCTGGTGGCCTGCTCTGGGCAACCACTCCGGCCCAGCCGCCCGGCCCGGCCAGCCTCTCCTTTAATAAAGACATCCGACCGATCCTGTCGGAGAACTGCTTTGCCTGCCACGGCCCCGACAGCGGCAACCGGCAGGCAGGCCTCAGGCTCGACACGTACGAGCAGGCGACGGAGGAACTCGATAGCGGCTCCCGGGCCATCGTCCCGGAGGACGTGGCCACGAGCGAGCTGATCGCGCGGGTGATTTCGGATGATCCTGATACCGTGATGCCTCCGCCCGAGGCTAAGATCGGCCGGCTCTCCCCGGAGCAGGTGGCGACGCTGAAGCGGTGGATCGCCGAAGGAGCGAAGTACGAGCCTCACTGGGCTTTTGTGTCGCCCGTCAAGCCGGAGGTAAACGATGTCGCCGCCGGGATCGATGCTGCTGTGGCGGCAAAACTCGCCACCCGGGGGCTCGCGCATCAGCCTGAAGCCGATCGCACGACACTGATTCGTCGCGCGAGCTTCGACATCACCGGGCTGCCCCCGACACCAGCCGACGTCGAAGCGTTCGTCGCCGACACGTCGCCCGACGCCTACGAAAAACTCCTCGACCGGCTCCTGGCCAGCCCGCGGTATGGCGAACGGATGGCCGCCGACTGGATGGATCTCGCCCGCTATTCCGACAGCTTTGGGTTCCAGGTCGATCGCCCGCGGCCCGACATGTGGCCGTGGCGCGACTGGGTGATCAAGGCGTTCAACGAAAATCTGCCCTGGGACCAGTTCACGCTCTGGCAGGTGGCCGGTGATCTGCTTCCCAATCCCACGGATGAACAGGTCCTCGCCACCGCGTTCAACCGGCTGCACCAGCAGGAGTGCGAAGGTGGATCGGTCGAAGAGGAGTATCGCGTCAACTACATCAATGACCGCGTGACGACGTTTGGGACGGCCTTCCTTGGCCTCACGATGGAGTGCTGCCGCTGCCACGACCACAAGTTCGACCCTCTCTCTCAGAAAGACTTCTATTCGCTCTTCGCCTTCTTCGACGACATCGACGAGGCGGGCCTCTATTCCTATTTCACGCCGGCCGTGCCGACACCGAAGCTGCGGCTGCTCGACGAGAAGGCCGCCGCGGCCTTAACCAAGGCCAACGACGCCTGCGGGGAGGCGGCCGCCGAATTGGCCGCTGCCGAAGCGACAGCCCAGCGGGCCGTGGCCGACTGGATCGCCGGTAAGAGCGACATGCCTGCAGCACTCGCTGGCGAGGCGGCGGCCTCGATTCCGGGCGAGATGGTCCGGTACGCCTTCGACGAACGGGCCAAAGACGGATCATTTGCGAGCAGTGTCGAGTCGACCGATGAACGTTCGGCGAAGGCGCCGCCGGAGATCACGCTCGTCGACGGCAAACACGGCAAGGCCATCAAGCTCACGGGCGACCATCCCGTCAAGACGACGATCGGCAACTTCCGCCGCAGTCACCCATTTACCGTGTCGCTCTGGCTCGAGGCTCCCGCGGCCTACGAGCGGGCCGTGGTCTTCCACCGATCAATGGCATGGACCGATGCGGCTAGCCGTGGCTATGAGCTGCTCGTTGACCATGGGCATCTGCAGTGGTCGCTGATCCACTTCTGGCCCGGCGATGCGGTGAGCGTGCGGATGCAGGAGCCGCTCCCGACCGGCGCCTGGGTGCATGTGACCGTGGCGAGCGACGGCTCGGGGAAGGCGGCGGGGATGAAGATGTTCGTGAATGGCCACCCCGTGGCCACGACGATCGTCCGCGACAGTCTCACCCGCGAGATCACCGGCGGCGGCGGCGACACGATTACGATTGGCGAACGGCTGCGCGACCACGGTTTCAAAGACGGTCTCGTCGATGATTTCCGCGTGTTCGATCGGGAGCTGTCGCCGCTTGAGGTCCGTGAGCTCGTCGAACCGGGCGCGATCCGAGCCGCCATCGCGGCCCGGGAATCGGCGGAACTCGTCGGCGACTATCTGGCCGCCGCGTTCGACGAACAGGCCGCCGCGCGGCGAAAGGCCCTCGAGGACGCCCGCCGCAGCCGTGATGACCTGGCTGAGAAACCGGCCGAGATCATGGTGATGCGGGATCTGCCGCAGCCGAAGATGGCCTACGTGCTGGAGCGCGGTGAATACGACAAGCGGGGCGAGGCCGTCGAACCCGACACCCCCGCGACCCTGCCCCCCTTCCCTGCCGACCGGCCAAAAAACCGCCTTGGGCTGGCCGAGTGGCTCATCGATCCGGAGCATCCGTTGCTCGCGCGAGTGACCGTGAATCGTGTCTGGCAGTCGCTTTTCGGCCTTGGGCTGGTGCAGAGCCCCGATGACCTGGGTAGCCAGTCGACGCGACCGGAGTATCCAGAGGTGCTCGACATGCTTTCGTGGAAATTTTCCCACCCGGTTGCCAAGGGGGGCTTCGGCTGGGACATGAAGCAACTCATGAAGACGATCATGCTCTCGCAGACCTATCGGCAGCAGAGCATCGCCGATGCGAAGACGATGGCCGACGATCCCCTCAACGTCTGGCTTGCCCGTGGGCCACGACACCGCCTGCCGGCTGAAATGATTCGCGATGGAGCCCTGGCCGCCTCCGGACTGCTCGTGGAGAAGATCGGTGGCCCCCCGGTGAAGACCTACGACCTGCCTGACTCGTTCAAGCCGGAAAAGGCGGGCACAGGCGAGGCGCTCTACCGCCGCAGCCTCTACACCTACTGGCGCCGCACGGGCCCGGCACCGATGCTGGAGGCCTTTGACGTGCCGAAACGGGTGGTCTGCGTGGCGAGGCGGGACACGACCAACACGCCCCTCCATGCATTCGTGCTGATGAACGGGCCGCAGTTTGTGGAGGCCGCTCGCGTGCTGGCCGAGCGGCTCTTGGCCGAATACAGCGGCGCGGCCGATCGTGCGATGGAGCGAGCCTTTGAACTGCTCACAAGCCGGCGGCCTGACGACGAGGAGAAGCGGATTATCGGCGAGATGTATGCCGCGCAGCTCGACTGGTATCGGGCTCACGCCGACGATGCGGCAAAGCTCGTTGCGATTGGTGATAAGAAGCCCGACGCCGCCCTGGCTGCCGTCGACGTGGCAGCTGCAGCGAGCGTGATCAATGCCCTGATGAACTACGACGAAAGCGTGGTGAAGCGATGAACCGTTTTGCACCCCTCTGCACGGGTTTCAAACCGGCCGTGAGTCGGCGGGAGTGGCTCGGCTCCTTCGGCATGGGGCTCGGCGGCATCGCGCTGGCCGAGATGCTCGGCCGTGAGGCGGCGGCGGAGAGTGCGGCTGCCGGCCTGGCTCTTCCGTCCGGCTCGAACGGCGGCGTGCTCGACGCGTTTCATGTCGCCCCCAAGGCCAAGCGGGTCATCTACCTCTTTCAGTCGGGCGGCCCGTCACAGATCGACCTCTTCGACCATAAGCCGCTGCTCGTGCAAAAATCGGGCGAGCAGCTGCCGGATAGCGTCCGCGGCGGCCAACGGCTCACCGGCATGTCGGGTAACCAGAGTTCAATTCCGCTCGTCGGCTCACCCTTCGTCTTCGCCCAGCATGGGGAGAGCGGCGCGTGGGTCTCCGATCTGCTGCCGTACACGGCGAAGATCTCCGACAAGCTCTGCTTCATCAAGACGATGTATACCGAGAGCATCAACCACGGCCCCGGCGTCACGTTCATGCAGAGCGGGTCGCAGATTCCGGGAAGGCCGAGCATCGGTGCCTGGCTCGACTACGGCCTCGGCAACGCACAGGACGACCTCCCCTCCTTCGTCGTGTTGCTCACGAAAAACAAGGGAGGGCAGCCCTTGATGAGCCATCTCTGGGGGTCCGGCTTCCTGCCGCCCACGCACCAGGCGGTGCGGTTTCGGTCGGGGGCTGATCCGGTGCTCTATGTCAACAATCCGCCGGGCGTCTCTACGGAGAATCGTCGCCAGCTTCTCGACGGCCTCCGCCAACTCCACGAGCACCAGTTCGCCGGCACGCCCGACACGGAGATCACGGCCCGGATCAACAACTACGAGATGGCGTTTCGAATGCAGGCCAGCGTGCCGCAGGTGACCGACTTTTCGGACGAGCCGCAGGGCGTGCTCGATCTCTACGGCCCCGACGCAAAAGACCCGGGTACGTTCGCCGCCAACTGCCTGCTTGCCCGCCGGCTTGCCGAGCGGGGCGTGCGATTTATCCAGCTCTATCATCAGGATTGGGATCACCACGGCGGACTCAAGGGAGGCATCGCACGGGAGGCCAAACAGACCGACCAGCCCGCCGCGGCGCTCGTGCAGGATCTCGCCCAACGGGGCATGCTCGACGACACGCTTGTCGTGTGGGGTGGAGAGTTTGGCCGCACCAACTATTGCCAGGGTCTCTACAAGCCGGGGATGGATTTTGGCCGCGACCACCATCCCCGCTGCTTCACGATCTGGATGGCTGGCGGCGGCACCAAGCCGGGCACAACGTGGGGCGAGACCTGCGAGTATGGCTACAACATCGTGAAGGACGGCGTGCATGTGCACGACTTCCACGCCACGATGCTCTACCTCCTCGGCATCGACCACGAGCGGCTGACCTACAAGTTCCAAGGCCGCCGCTATCGGCTCACCGACGTGCACGGGAAGATTATCAAAGGCATTCTCGCCTGATTACGGCCAACGGGAAGCCGGGGCCAGGTGAAGTCGACGCGAGTTGGCGTATCCTCGCCCCGAAGCGGAGGCTTCACCTGGCCCCGGCGTGCGTTACACCGCATACGCAGCAATAGCCGCCGTCATCATCACTGCCGCGATCGCGCGACGGACGAGCGTTCTTCGATCGACCGGCTGCTCCAGATCGTGCCAACCGAGCGATGCCAGCAGCGCCCCGAGGCCCACCGCCATGATGCCCCGGGTCGACTGGAGGATGTTGCCAAACACCGGGCCGACAAGACCGAAGCAGATGTAAAGGCCTGCCATCGAGGCCAGCCAGGCGGCGGCGTACTGCATGGCTCCCATCCATCCAGCCGAGCGGCTGCGGCCCACCCAAGGCACGAATGGCAGGGCGATCAGCCCGCACAGCACATATGTCGCTGCCATCGCAAAGCCGCCCGCACGCAGCCGCCCGGCTGTGGCCGCTGCTATCTCGGGCGACGCCACCGGCGATTCCTGCACGGCATCGATCAGGCCGACAATGAAGAGGTCAGACACCGCGAAAGAAGCACAGATAGCCAGCACCATTCCGAGAGCCGACAACGAAGCCGTCTTGCGTGACGGGTGGCCCGCACGGTGCAGCATGGCCACCGCCGCCATACTGATCGCGACAGCGAGCCACTGCCGGCCGACGAGTGGCTGGCCAATGACGAACGTTGCGAGTAGCGCGATGATCGCAATCTTGAGGCCCAACAGCGGAGCCAACTGCGAGGCGTCGATTCGCTTGAGGGCTGCGAACACCGCCGCCTGCCCTGCGAGGTAGGTGAGCGATGAGCCGACCAGCGGCGGCACCCAGACGGCCACTGGTGGCAACGGATCCGGACGGAGGGCCCATGCGAGCGGGAGGCAGGCGATTCCCATCAGCACATGCGCGAAAACGAGCAGCCGCAGGCTGCCGCCGCCATCCTTCCTGCCGTGATGCCGCGAGACGAGGTACGAAACCGCGCTGAAAAAAGCGGTTGCGAGACCAGCCAGGATGCCGAGCGTGAGGGTGTGCATGGTAGTGGTGTTGTCTCCAGCCGGCGTCGTCGTTGCAACCGGCAAATTCCCACCATGGTGGCTATGACGAGCGGTTCTGCCAGGCCAGCATGCACCGTTCTGGCCTGTAGAGTTGCAGCGTAGGATCCCGACACCCTCGCTACGGATAGCGTGCCATGGCCTCCGTCGATCGACGATTCGGACAGACTCTTTCCCCGTCACCCGCTGCCCGGTTTGGCGCACGGCCGTCCGGCAACACGCCGATCGCCGTCGCCACACCTGACGAGAAACTCCCGCGCGATCGCGTCCGGGATCTCTTCGCCCTCGGCCTGCTGGCTGCGTGCCTCTTTGTGGTTGCCGCGCTTGCCACATTTCATCCCGCCGATCCGCCGTCGTCACGAGTGTTTCCGCCACACGCGCGGGCTGAAAACGCCTGCGGCCTGATCGGTGCTACCGTGTCGGCGACGCTCTACGAGGCTTTCGGCCTTGGAGCATGGTTCGTGGTCGGATGTCTTGCGGTTCTCGACATCATGCTCCTGCGACGCCGACCCCTTCCCGACCTGCCGCTCCGCACACTTGGCGCCGTCGTGGCGATCGCCGCCGGCTGCACGCTGTTGGCGATGTTCCTTCCCGATGCCATCGCCCGGCCGGTCTGGGGCCCGGGCGGGTATGCCGGCGCGACCGGCAAGATGTTTGCCCAGCGGTATTTCGCGACGACAGGGGCCGCGATCGTGGTCACGGCGATGACCGGTGCGGGGCTGTTCCTCGCGGCCGATGTGGCTGTGGTGCGGCTTGCGGCCTGGCTCGCCGCGGCGCTGACGGCGTTGGCCAGCGGCCTCCTCGTGGTGGGCACACGCCTCGGGTCGCTCGTCCGTCTGCCGCGCGGCCGAGTTCGTGTCGTGATGGATTCGGGAGACTCCTTTGACCAAGGCGACCTGCCCTACGGCTGCGGTCGTCATGCGGCCGACGGTGACGACGATGACAGCGAGCCGATGATTCGTGTGAAGCGGCGGGAGATTCCCTTGCTCGACGACGAAAGCGTTGACGATGAAAGCGACGCCGAGACCAGCCTCGCTACGGAGATCGACGGTGATCTGGAAGAGTCTGTCGACGAGGAGCCGCCAGTACCGATCAAGTCGCTCACCAAGCGGCGACCCAAGCCTCAGGTGCTCGACATCGCCCCCGATCCTGCGGCCGACTACGAGTTGCCGTCGCTCGACCTGCTCCTGCCCACCGAATACCTCGAGATGGAGCAGCAGGAGCAGGAGGTTCGCGAGCGGGCCCGCGTGCTCGAAAAGACCTTTGCCGAATTCGGCTTCAAGGTGAAGGTGGTCGAGATCGAGACGGGCCCGGTGATCTCGCAGTACGAGATCGAACTGGAGGCGGGCCTGCGGCTCGCCAAGATCACGAATCTCGGCGACGACCTCGCCATCGCGCTGCGCGTGCCGAGCGTCCGCATCGTCGCGCCGATCCCCGGCAAGAACTCGGTCGGCATCGAGGTGCCCAACACGACCCGGCAGATGGTCCGCCTCCGCGAGGTGATCGAGGAAACACAGGCCAAGAGCCGCTCGATGAAGATTCCGATCTACCTCGGCAAGGACGTCGCCGGTAATCCGATGGTGGTCGACATGGCCGCCCTGCCGCATCTCCTCATCGCCGGCCGGACGGGCACCGGCAAGTCGGTCTGCTTGAATTCGATCATTGTGTCGATGCTGATGACCCGGCGGCCCGACGAGGTGCGGATGCTGATGATCGACCCCAAGATGGTCGAGCTCACCCCGTACAAGTCGCTGCCCCACCTGATGCACCCGGTGGTCACCGACATGAAGAAAGCCGAGGCGATCCTCGCCTGGGCGGTCGAGAAGATGGAGGAGCGCTACGCCTTGCTCGCGAAAGTCGGTGTGCGACACCTGACGCAGTACAACGCGCTTGGCCGCGAGAAGCTGCTCGAGCGGATCAAGCCCGAGTCGGAGGAGGCGGCGGCCGCCATCCCCACCACGATGCCCTTCATCGTGATGATCGCCGACGAGATCGCCGACATGATGATGACCGCCGGCAAGGAGATCGAGCAGCACATCATCCGGCTGGCCCAGAAGAGCCGGGCCGTGGGCATCCACCTGATCCTGGCCACCCAGAAGCCGACGGTCGACGTGATTACCGGCCTCATCAAGAGCAACCTGCCGGCCCGCATCGCCTTCCAGGTGGCGAGCCGTACCGACAGCCGCGTGGTGCTCGACGAGATGGGTGCGGAACGTCTGCTGGGCAACGGTGACATGCTCTTCCTGTCACCGGGTACCAGCCAGATCCTGCGCGGTCAGGGCACGTTCGTGAGCGACGACGAGATCAATGGTGTGATGGGAACGATCGGCACGACGGAGCCGCAGTATGCGGCGGAACTGGTAAACCTCCAGCCAGCACCATCCGGCGATGCGGCCAAGGGCGGGAGTGACGGCAAGGATCGCGACGATCTCTACGCGGCTGCCGTCGAGGTCATCATTCGCGAGGGCCGCGGCAGCGTGTCGCTTCTGCAGCGGGCGCTCGGTGTCGGGTACGGCCGCGGGGCCCGCCTCATCGACTACATGGCCGAGGACGGGATCGTGGGCCAGTATGCCGGCAGTCAGGCCCGTGAGGTGCTGATCACGATGGAAGAGTGGGCTGCCCGCAATGGCATGCAGCCGGTGCCTGCCGATCCTGCCCCCCGCAAGCTGAAGATCCAGCCGCATGCGGAGAAGCTGGCAGCCGCCGCCATGGTCGATGACGACGAGGAGATCGACAGAGACGAGGAAGCCTTCGACGACGAGTCGTATGACGAGGAGGTCGACGACGAGGAGCCGTACGACGACGAAGAATCGGAGTAGTGCAGGCCGGGGTTACCAGCCCGGAAACCGTGCCGGATTTCCGTGGTGCGGGCGTGAAGGTACGCTAGCCCCATGCGAACGATCGAAATCTACGACACCACGCTTCGCGACGGCAGCCAGGGAGAAGGGGTCAACTTCTCACTCGAAGACAAGCTGGCCATCACCCGGCGGCTTGACGAGGCGGGAATCGACTTCATCGAGGGGGGCTACCCGCTCTCGAATCCCAAAGACGCCCAGTATTTTGCCCGGGTCGCCGACCTGAAGCTGCGGCATTCGAAGGTGTGTGCGTTTGGGATGACCCGCCGCCGCGGCATGACGGCCGCCGACGATCCCGGCATGCGGGCCCTGCTCGATGCCAACACGAGCGTCGTCACGATCGTCGGCAAAACATCGGCCTTCCATGTGTCCGAGGTGCTCGGTGTCTCCCGCGAGGAAAACCTCGCCATGATTGCCGACACGATCGCCCATCTGGCCCAAGCGGGCCGCGAGGTGTTTTACGACGCCGAACATTTCTTCGACGGCTGGAAGCTCGATGCCGACTATGCCCGCCAGACGATCGTCGCGGCGGCCCAGTCGGGGGCGACGCGGATCGTGCTGTGCGACACCAATGGCGGCACGCTCCCAGAGGAGGTCGCGGAGATGACGGCGGCCGCCCGGGCCGCGCTGGACGCGGCCGGCAATCCCGCCAAGCTCAGCATCCACTGCCACAACGACTGCGACCTTGCCGTTGCCAACTCTCTCGCGGCCATCACGGCTGGTGCGGCGCAGGTGCAGGGCACGATCAATGGCCTTGGCGAGCGGTGTGGGAATGCCGACCTGATCTCGGTCGTCGCGAACCTCTCACTCAAGCTCTCTGGATTCACGGTCCTCCGCGGCACAGGCACGGCCCACCTCACCGAGCTCTCCCGCTTCGTGTACGAGACGGCCAACATGAGCTACCGCCCGGGGCAGCCGTTCGTGGGGGCAAGCGCCTTCGCCCACAAGGGCGGCATGCACGTCCATGCGGTGAGCAAAGCGGCCGAGTCCTACGAACACATCGCGCCCGAGGCAGTCGGCAACTCGCGACGGATCCTCGTGAGCGAGTTGTCGGGGCGATCCAACATCGCCGCCCTAGTGACCCGGCCCGACGTGAAGAACGACCGGGCCCTGCTCGATCGTGTGCTCGCCGAGGTCTGCCGTCTGGAAAACGAGGGCTGGCAATTCGAGGCAGCGGGGGCGTCGTTTGACCTGCTTGTCGATCGGTTGGCCGGCACGTTTCGAGCGCTCTTCACCCGTGACAGCTACAACGTTGATGTGGAGAGCCGCGGTGAGGGCGACATTCGCACCCTGGCGACGGTGAAGCTGCACGTGGAGGGCGACGCTCCCGGCGGCGTGCGACACGAGGTGGCCGAGGGCGACGGACCGGTCAACGCCCTCGACGCGGCGCTGCGGAAGGCGCTTGAGCCGGTGTACCCAGCCCTCTCACGCATGCACCTGCTCGATTACAAGGTCCGGGTCATCAACGCTCAGGAGGGGACGGCGGCGAAGGTTCGTGTCTCGATCGAGAGCACCGACGGCGAGGCCGTGTGGGGCACGGTGGGCGTGAGTGAAAACGTGATCGAGGCGAGCTGGCTCGCACTCGCCGACTCATTCCACCACTTTCTCTCCATGCACGAGAAGGACATGCTCCCCCATGCATGAATTGCCAAAGCAATACGACCACACCGCGGCCCAGGCCCGCTGCCGCACGCTTTGGGACGCCGGCCGCTACTGGCATGCGGAGCCACAGGCCCCTAGCGCGACTCCCCGCCGCCCCGTCTTCTCGATCGTCATCCCGCCGCCCAACGTCACCGGTGCCCTCCACCTCGGCCACGCGCTCAACAACACGCTCCAAGACATCCTCGTGCGGACGCGACGCATGCAGGGCTTCCTCACTCTCTGGATGCCGGGCACCGACCATGCCGGCATCGCCACGCAGGCGGTCGTTGAACGGCGACTGCTCGAAGAGGAAAAGCTCTCCCGGCACGATCTCGGCCGTGACAAACTGGTCGAGCGAATCTGGGCCTGGAAGGAGCAGTATGAGAAGCGGATCCTGGGCCAGCTTCGTGATCTGGGGGCGAGCTGCGACTGGGACCGCACGCGGTTCACACTCGACGACCAGTGCGCACGGGCCGTTCGGGAGGCCTTCTTTCGGCTCTTCAAGAAAGGCCTCGTCCGCCGCGGCAAGCGGCTGGTGAACTGGGACACGTTTCTTCAGACCGCTGTCAGCGATGACGAGGTTTTTCACGAGCAGGTGAAGGGCCACTTTTGGCACATCCGCTACGACGTGATCGCACCGCAGCCGGGTGAGCCGACGAGCGTGACCGTGGCGACAACCCGGCCGGAAACGCTCCTCGGCGATACGGCCGTGGCGGTGCATCCGGAGCCGGCCCGCGCGCTCGACGAGGCCGAGCAGGCGCTGCGGGAAAAACGAGCGGCCGCTGTCGTGAAGGAACAGGCGGCGATCGACCAGGCAATCGAGGATCTCGAGACCCGCCGCCGTGACCTGCTGCCGCTCTTAGAGACGCTGGCGGCGATGGCCCGGGCGGGTCGGCAGGTGACGCTGCCGTTGCTCGGGCGGGCGATTCCGTTGGTGGCCGACGAGTGGGCCAAGCCCGAGATGGGCAGCGGCTGCGTGAAGATCACGCCCGCCCATGATCCCAACGACTACGACGTGGGCCGGCGGCAAAGCCTGCCGATGCTCAACATCCTCAATCCTGATGGCACGCTCAATGCCGAGGCCGGGCCGTATCAGGGGCTCACGATCCCGAAGGCGCGAGCAAAGGTCGTGGCCGATCTGGAGGCTTTCGGGCAGCTCGTGCAGGTGGAGGACCGGGTCATCGACCTCGCCCACTCAGACCGGTCCAAGACGCCGATCGAGCCGTATCTGGCCGACCAGTGGTTTATCCGGATGGACGAGATCGCCCAGCCGGCGCTCGACGCGGTCACACAGCAGGCGATTCGCATCGTGCCGGAGCGGTATGCGAAGAGTTACCTCGATTGGCTTGGCGAGAAGCGGGACTGGCCGGTGAGCCGGCAGCTGTGGTGGGGCCACCGGATTCCCATCTGGCATGTCGAAGACGTAGCGGAGAGCGATCTCGCGGCGGCCTTCACCGGTCGTAGCACGGTGTCGTGGAAGAGCGACGGGGCAACGGGCTGGCACGTCTCCTCCTCTGACGAGGATCTCGGCTGCGAGACAATTGCCGGCCGACCGCTCGTCCGCGACCCCGACGTGCTCGACACGTGGTTCTCGTCAGCGCTCTGGCCGCACTCGACGCTCGGCTGGCCCGAAGCCACGCCGGAATTGGCCTGCTTCTATCCCACGACCACGCTCGTCACCAGCCGCGACATCATCACGCTCTGGGTCGCACGGATGGTGATCATGGGCATCTTCGACACGGGAGAAATCCCCTTCCGCGACGTCGCGATCCACCCGAAGATCCTCGATCGCTACGGCGAGACGATGAGCAAGAGCAAGGGCAACGGCGTCGATCCACTCGACGTAATCGAGGCCCTCGGCGCCGATGCCCTGCGGTTCGGCATGGCGAGCATGGCCACCGAGACGCAGGACGTGCGGATGCCGGTGGAGTTTCAGTGCCCGCACTGCTCGGCCCGGATCGAACAGACCGTGCAGAATCGGATGCGGCCGCGGATCGACTGCCCGAAATGCGGCCAAGCCTTCCGTACGCAGTGGGCGCAGACACCCGAGGACCTCGCCCTGCCCCGCGGCCCGGCCCTCTCCGAACGGTTTGAATCGGGGCGCAATTTCTCCAACAAGCTCTGGAACGCCACGCGGTTTGTTCTCATGAACCTGGAGGGATTCGCGGGCGAGAACCTTGCCGCTCCGGGGGGCGATGCGACATTCTCAGCCCTGGAAGACCGCTGGCTCGCCAGCCGGCTGGCGAGCGTCACTCGGGATGTGACGAAGGCGATCGACGACTACAAATTCGCCGAGGCCGCACGAATCCTCTACGCCTTCGCCTGGGACGAATACTGCTCGGCTTACCTCGAGCTCTGCAAGGCGCGACTCGCCGATCCGGCCACCCGGCGTCAGGCCCAGTCGATGCTCCTGCTCGGCCTCGACAGTATTCTGCGAATGTTGCATCCGATCATGCCGTTTGTCACCGAGGAGATCTGGCAGCATCTCCGTGAGGCGGCTGGGGCAAGGCGGATGCCGTGGGATGGTGACGGGCTGGCCGAGTCGATCATGGTAGCCGCCTGGCCGAGGCCGCCCGAGGGGTGGATCGACGCCCGCACGGAGACGCAGTTTGGCACGTTCCTGGCGATCGTTGGCGCGATCCGTGAGATTCGATCCCGGCAGAATGTGCCGCCCAAGACCCGTCTCCCGGTAGCGATCCGGGCGCCGCGCGAAACGGCCGACCTGCTCGCGCCGATGCATGCCGCGATCGAGTCCATGGCCGGGGCTGATCTGGCGACCGTTGGTTCAGAAGCCGTCGGGGCCGCTGGTGCGGCGACGGCAAGCGTGCTGGGCTGCGACGTCTTCGTCGACCTCGCCGGCCTGATCGACGTGGGGGCGGAGATCGCGAGGCTCGAAAAGGAAAATGAAAAGACGGCCGGCTTCATCACCGCCAAGAAGAAAAAACTTGTCGACGAGAAATTCGTCGGCAAGGCCCCGGCCGCGGTTGTCGAGAAGGAACGGGCCCAGCTGGCTGAACTGGAGGAAAAGCTAGCCAAGGGTCAGGCTACGCTGGCCGAGTTGCGGGCGAGAGCGTGATTCGGCTTCGGGTTTGCGGATCGACAGTATCCCCCCGATACTTTGGTGAGATTGTGATTCCGTTCGGGATGGGTGTGAACGATGGTCGCAGTGTCGCTCGATCAATGCAAAACGATTCTCGCCGATGCCCTGCCGCAGCTCCGCGCTCGGTACAATCTGGCGAGCCTCGGGATATTTGGGTCGCGTGCGCGAAAGAGCAACCGCACCGACAGCGATCTGGATCTGCTGGTCTCATTCAGGCGGCCACCCGGCATGTTGACCTTTCTCAAGCTCGAGCAGGAACTTTCCGATCGCCTCGGCCTGAAGGTCGATCTTGTCATGCCAGACGCTCTCGACAGACGCATTGCGGAGAAGATTGCTGCCGAGGTGGAGCTGATATGACCGGCGAAGATCTTCGTGATCGTGTTGCCGAAATGAGCGACGCGCTCCAAAAAGCCCGCGAATTCGTCGACGGGATGACGCTCAAAGACTTTGCTCACGACGACAAGTCTCTCTTCGCCGTAATCAGGGCTCTCGAGATTGCGGGTGAAGCTGCAAAGCGGGTTCCTGATGCGATTCGCTCAGCCCACCCGGACGTGCCCTGGCGATCCTTGGCGGGCATGCGAGATAAGCTCATTCACGACTACATCGGCGTCAACACAGAGGTCGTCTGGAGAACAGTCGTCGAAGAGATTCCGGCTGTTCTCGTTGCTCTGGGGGCTATTCGTGGCTCTGGGCCGATTCGCAGCGACCCACGCTCGGGCCCGTGATTCGGCTCCGGAATTGCGGTAGGCTACACGCACATTCAATCACTTCCCGGAGCAACGCCATGAGCGTGCAAATGGAGCTCTCGCGAATAATCATCAGCGAGGTCAACGATCAGCAGGTGGTCTATCTCAAGGAAGTGGAGGGTGACCGCACGTTTCCGATCCTGATCGGCCTCTTCGAGGCGACGAGCATCGATCGGAGGGTGAAGCACCACCAGTCGCCACGACCGCTGACGCATGATCTACTCGTGGCGGCGGTCGAGACACTGGGAGGCGTGTTTCAGGACATCGTCATCTCGGAGCTCAAGGAGCACACCTACTTCGCCACGATCCGTGTGGAGAAGGATGGCGAGATCATCGAGATCGACGCCCGCCCGAGCGACGCGATCGCCGTGGCCGTGACGTGCGACCCCAACCTGCCGATCTACGTCGCCGAAGAAGTGCTCGAAAACGTGCTCGGCTAGACCGTACCCAGGTTAGCTGTAGCGACGATGGGGCAATCCAGGAAAGGTAGGCTCGGGGGTCGGCGAACGCTCGACGAGCATTGGGCGTATCCTCGCCCGCGAGGAGACTTTTGCCGCCCCCGAGCCGGCGATACACGTAGGCTTGATGCGCTCTAATTGTTGCGGAAGCCGGTTCTGTCGGCTGTGTATTCGCGACGACCGGGAAGGTTGTTGACGAAGGCGAGCAGGCCATCGGCCCACGCGTCGGCGGCATAGGGGCGAACGGCTTCTCGCGCGGCTGAGCCGAGAGCATGAAGGTGCGGAGCATGATGCGCCTGAAGCATGGCATGCGTGACCGCCTCGACTGAGTTTGCTTCAAAGGCATGGCCGGTGGTTCCCTCCCTGACGACCTCGGCCGAGACGCCACAGGCATGGCTACAAAGGATCGGCAGACCGCCAGCTGCTGCCTCCATGATCGCGACATTCCAGGGATCGTAGCGGCTGGGGGCTACCAGCGCACCGGCGGCGGCGATCTCGGCAACGAGCTGATCGGGCTGTCGGAATCCCCGATCGATGACGCCCGGCCGGCCGGTGAGGAGGTTCGCGAGCGGCCCCTGCCCGCAACAGGCCAAGTCCCACGGATCGGCCACGGCCTCGCGGTAACGGGCGTAGCCATCGAGTAGCAGGTCGACGCCCTTCTCGGGAATATAGCGGCCGATGAAGAGAAACCGGCGGGGCACGACGCCGGCTCGCTTGCGGATCTCCCCGGCCCGGCTGGCTCCCTTCCAGTCGAACCCGTAGACGCCCCGCAGGATTCGGTCGCCAGGAAAACCTAGCCGTCGGGCATACTCCCAGCCGCGTTCACCCGGAACCCAGGCGGCGTCGAACTGCCCGCAGTATCGCCGTAGAACGAGTCGAGCCACCTGCTGACGCACCGTGCCACGCCAGGGCGTGTCCATTGCCAGGATGAGGCGTGTTCTCGCGCCCGCTGCGACGCGATAGGCCATCCGGCGATAGGCCGGGCTCAGCCAGCCTGCGATCACGATGACGTCGGGGTCAAGGTTGGGGTCAAGGCGGCCCACATGGGATTGGATGGCGGCTGCGTCGGTGCGGTCGCCACGGCTGAGTCGAATCCAGTGCAGCCCGTGCATGAGCGATGCATCGAAAGCGGCTGCGGCGCCCGGGCCAGAGGCAAGCACCGTGACCGCCACTCCCTCACGGGCGGCGAGAGCCCGCCAGCAGGCAGCCATGTATCCGGAGATGTCGGTCCAGCAAAAAAGAATGTTCACGGCAAACGGTCGCCCCTTGAGGCGAAGGGCAATGAGGTGATCGCGACCGTGCGGGAGGCTTTCGGGTACAGCAAGCCCGGCAAATCCTAGCGGGTCGGTCAATCGTCTGAGGATGAAGTCTGTCCAATCGAGCCGTCTGCCGGGCTGCGAGCTCCGTGCGTCAAGCATTGCGGATTGTACGGATGCTCTGGCCCGCAACCCTGCGGCTTGTTCCGGTGCTACGCGGTGATCGACTCGGCCTGACTCGGTCGTGCGGCTGAGGCCGAACATGACCGTGGGTTTGTGGGGATGGGTCTTGCGGGGAATGAGGGTTCGCATGGGTATTCGCCTCTTCTTCCTCGTGGCTGCGGTCGCTGGCGCCTCACTCACACATGCTGAGGAGTTGGGCAGCGCGATCGACCTCACGGCGTTTGAGGCGACCAATCCGGCACCGTCCGCTGTGGACGATACGGTGCTCGACAACGTGGCCTGGCACTCGGGCCGCGCCTCCCGTCGCATCTATCTGTCGGGCATGATCGGCCCGTCGTTTGCGTGCGTGAACAGCCCCGTAGAGCCATCGCTCCTGAGTGACGACACGCTCTTCGATGCCGGTGGCGCCGTGGGCATCGCCTTCGAGCGGCGGCGGGGCTGGCTGCGGCTGGAGGTCGAGGGCATGGGACGCGACACCTACTTCACGCCCTTCAACGACGCGCCCACCGACCCGAACTACACGATCCTCACCAATAACTGGTCGGTGATGCAAAACATGTGGCGAGACGTGATGCTCACCGATCGGTTCGGCATCTACGGTGGCGGTGGTATCGGTGCCGGCGGGTACATCCTCGGCGAGCAGTTCAACGACGAGATTCGATACGTCGAACCGGGTAGCAGCTTTGCCTGGCAGTTTGGCGGCGGCCTGCTGTGGGACATCACCGACCGACTGACGTTTGACGTGGGGTACCGCTACTTTTCAATCGACGCCATCCAGCAGCCCACATTCGTTTTCCCGAACCAGTTTTCGGCCAGCGAGCTCATGTTTACGCTGCGGCTCTATGAGCCTTTCCGCAACTGGCGGCGGTGAAGCACAGGGGGTGCTCTGAAAACCCGCCGCGGCCTTGAGAAAAGCCTCCCGGCATATTTGATTGCAGGGGCACCGGCAGCGAAGTAGCCTTCATGGCTATCTCGCTGCAGCGCGACACGGCCCTTGGCCGCGAGCAACAAGAGGTTCGCAGGCGACGCCGTTACGAGTGATGAACACCAGGAGGGTATGATGCCGTCATTGCTGCAACTGTTGTTCTCCCGGACGTCAAGGGTTCCCGGGAGCCAACGGCGTAGCCGTATGCGTCGGCCAGGCAGGGCGGCTGCTCATGGCGGGCTGCGGGGGATGGAGGGCCTCGAGTCTCGGGCCATGCTCGCGGCCGACGACATCGTCGTGAGCCTCATGGGCAACCAGGTCGTGCTCGCGCTCGATTCCGCGGGGGCGACGATCGCGGACTTGAGCACGTCCTACGCTGCGCCGACTGGCCTGCTCACTATCAACGCCGCGACCAAGGGAACGATCTCGACGAGCGGCTCCATTCCCGGGATCACGGTCGACTCAGCGGCCGACACAATCACTGTCGACCTCAACACCGTCGTGAACTTCGGTGGCATTTCCGTCGTCGGTGACTCTGGCGTGGATCTTGTCACCATCGGGCCGGGGGGTGTGAACCTTGCCGTCGTGACGAAGGGGGCGGCTGCCCAGGGCCTCAGCATCGACACCGGCAGCGGGTCGAGCGACGCGATCGTGATCAACAATGCCGTCGCGGCCAAGGGGGCGGGGGCGGTCACGTTGACGACTCTCGGCGAAGCGACGAAGCAGGGCATCCTCCTGTCGGCTGGAGTGACGACACCGTCAGGCTCGCAGACGTTCGACGGCGAGGTGACGCTCGAGGCGAACGTCTCGCTCGCTTCCGGTGGAGGCATCAGCTTCACCGACACGATCGATGGCAGCCAACAACTGACGCTCTCTGCTGGCCAAGCGATCACCTTTGCGGCCGCTGTCGGTGGTCAGGCTCCGCTTGCTGGCTTGACGCTCTCGAATGCAGCCAGTGTTGCGGTGAATAACGCGATCAACCTCGACGGTACTGACCCCGACGCCGGCGTAAACGGCCTCGTGATCGGTGCGAACGTCAACAACGTGGTGCTCGCCGGATCCGGGAGCACGATCAGCGGGTTTAGCGGCAGTGGGATTCTGTTCGCGGGTGGATCCCGTAACTCTCGGCTTGCCAATATCACGAGCACCGGCAACGGCGTGGGCCTTTTTGTGGCCCCCGGCACTTACACCGGCACCGTGATTGCCGCCAACACGTTGAGTGAAAACACCGGCAACGGTGTGACGATGACGTCTGCTCAGGGAATCACGATCGGTGGTACTGGAGCGGATGGCAATGCGATCATCTTCAATGGTGGCTGGGGCATCTCCGCCAGCGGCACCTCGACGGGGTCGGTGCTGGCGGCCAACCAAATCAGCAACAACGGGCTCGGCAATGTTGCCGATCTCGTCGTCCGCGCCGCGAATAGCGGGTGGCGCTGGTTCCGTGATCAGTCGACCGGGCCAGTTGTGCCGTCGGCCCCCGGCCTGCAGGTGTCGCTGAATCCTGTCGGCCTGGCGGCGGTTCAGGCGGAGCAGATCGGCCGCTACGCGTTCGTCACGTCTTTCAATGTCAATGGGGTGGCGGTCGGTTCAACCGGCTCGATCGATGTCAGCCAAGCGGCCCTCGACATGGATGCGACGGTGGATGGGCCAGCGACACCGGTGCAGGCCACCGAGTTTCGGCAGCTCGGCGGGGTCACCTACATCAACGCCCAGCAGCTCGGAGCGACGGGGCTGCCGTGGGTGTCGGTTTCCGGAGCATCCTCAGCTGCTGTTGCAGTCAACACTCTTGTCGCCAGCCTGACACCACAGGCCGCGCTGCAATCAATCGAGTTTCCCATCACGTCGCAGCTGGCTGGGAATGATGGCTATGGCACTCGGTACACGGCGACGATCGGCCAGTCGACCTTTGCCGCGCTCCTCCCCGCCGCAGATCTCACGGCGCTCGCCACGACCGCCGTGTTTGGCAACGACGCCGTCCCCGTGAGCGTGTGGGTCAATGCGCAGGGGTATGTGAGTCGCTTTGCGGTCGATGTGGCTGGCGCCGGCACGGTCACAATGTCGCTGGCGAATTACGGCCAGGCCGTGCAGGTGACAGCGCCAGCTGCAGGGCAGACCGGCGGCATCGCCTCTGTTTCCGGCCAAGAACTGCTCGCCGACGGGGCCCCTGCCACGACGCCAGGTCAGCCGGGTGGTAGTGGCGGCATCATCTACGGGAATGGCGGCGCGGGGGGCGACGGCGCTGAGGGCGGCAATGCCGGCTGGCTCGGCAATGGTGGCGCGGGTGGAGACGGCGGCACTGGTGGTACTGGCGGCCTGCTCGTCGGCGACGGCGGGAATGGTGGCGCGGGGCAGGCGCTTGCGGCTGCCGGGGCCGGTGGCACTGGCGGATTGATCTTCGGCAATGGCGGCAATGGCGGTGCTGGCTTCAGTCCGACATCGGGTCGCGGTGTATCCGGCGG
>CAMCYH010000040.1 GCA_945883745.1 Candidatus Kuenenia stuttgartensis | reverse complement strand
CGATCACCTGATAGCGGTCGACGATGAATTCCTTCCGCAGCACGGGCAACGGCACGGCGATCCGCGCCGCCTCGAGATCGACGAGGCTCCCGCCGAAGTCCCAGGCGTCGGTGAGCACCGAAAGAGCCGCTGCGCCAGCGGCCGCATAGGCACGAACAACATCCTCGACCGTCGCGCCGGGACGAATCTCACCGGCCGAAGGACTCTTCCGCTTGAACTCGGCAATCAGCCGAATCTCTCCCGGCATGGAGACAGCCGCAAAAAAATTGCGCACGTTCGGCGCCACCGCCAGCCGCCCTTCAAGCGCCGCGGTCGGCACCCGCTCCCGCTGCAGCGTCACTTCCTTCCGCTTCCGCTCGACGATCTTTTCAAGAATTGATGCCATACCCGAAACAATACCAAGCCGAAGCATGACACAGACAGCCCGAGATCATCTAAATCCCTGTCTCGCTTAGAACTGTCCATGGCATCCTGGATCGCAACGGGTCAGGCGCAGGGCTGCCCGTGCCCCGAGAGCCGGCGTTGGCAGCGAGCGAAGGCATGGATGCCGAAAGCGAAGCTGGCATCGAGTGAGCGGAGGGCACGATGCCCTCCGCGAACGTCCGGCGACGGGGCACGGGCAGCCCTGCGCCGCGTTGGGCGAGAAAATGTCAGATGCCGAGCCGTCGCGTGAAGCTAATGGCGGAAGTGCCGTCGTGCCGTGAACACCATGGGGATGCCCGCCGCATCGGCCGCGGCAATCACCTCGGGATCTCGCTTCGAGCCGCCCGGCTGCACGATCGCCGCGATACCGGCCTGCTGGATCAGTTCGATCGAATCTGGAAACGGAAAGAAGGCGTCGGAGGCAAGCACCGCTCCATGGGCCCGCTCCCCCGCCTTCTCCAGCGCAATCCGCACCGAATCGACGCGGCTCGTCTGGCCGACGCCGGCGCCGACAAGACTCATTCTCTGGCAGACACAGATCGCGTTGCTCGTGAGGCGACGGACGAGCGTGAAGGCGAAGTGGAGGGCGGCCGTATGTTCTGCGGCAGGCGTCTTCTGCGTGACCACCCGCCATGCCGCGGGGTCGTCGGGCGTGTCGTCAGGTCGCTGGGCGAGCAGCCCGCCGGCTACGCTGCGGAGTTCGAGCCCGGCGGTCGCATCCCACGGATTGCCAGGCGGCACCTCCACCATTCGCACGCTCGACTTCCACGTCGGCTTCGTCGTCAGCAGTTCGACGGCCGCCTCTTCGAAGGCTGGAGCGGCGATCACCTCCACAAAGAGCCCAGGCGCGAGCAGCACCTCGGCGGCAGCCCGGTCAAACATGCGATTCACCGCGACGATCGAGCCGAAGGCACTCGTTGGATCGGCCGCCATCGCCGTGGCCAGCGCTGCGGCCACCTTCGTGTCGCTCGCCGCGCCGCAGGGGTTGGTGTGCTTGATGACGACGGCCGCCGGGTCCGCGACGAGGTTGGCCAGCCGCACGGCGGCATCGAGGTCGAGCAGGTTGTTGTAGGAGAGCTCCTTGCCACAGCGCTGGCGAAGCCCAGCCAGACCGAGGTTCGTGCCGATCGGCGCATACATCGCCGCGGCCTGGTGCGGGTTCTCGCCGTAGCGAAGCGTCAGCCGGCAGTCGACGTCGAGATCAAGCCGCGCTGGCAGAAGGCCTTCCGCGCCGGCATGCTGATGCCGTGGTCCGGCCCCGGCATGGTCAGCCATCCACCGGGCGATCACCGTGTCGTAACGGGCGGTGTGCTCGAAAGCCCGCGCTGCCAGCAGACGCCGCTCGGCGAGCGTCGTACCACCGCGGCCGATCGCAGCGAGAAAATCGTCGTACTGATCGGGATGGGTGACGACCGCCGCGAAGGCATGGTTTTTGGCCGCAGCCCGCACGAGGCTGGGGCCACCGATGTCGATCAGCTCGATCGCCTCCGGAGGTGTGCAGTCCGGCTTGGCGATGACGCTCTCAAAGGCGTAGAGGTTGACGATCACCGCATCGAACCGCTCGATACCATGCTCGGCAAGCACGTCGAGATCGTCGGGGCGATCACCACGGGCGAGGATACCGGCGAAGATGTGGGGATGGAGCGTCTTCACTCGGCCGTCGAGCACCTCGGGAAAACCGGTGATGGCAGAGACGTCGTCGACATCGAGGCCGTGGGCGGCCAGAGCGGAGGCAGTGCCCCCGGTGCTGGCGACGCGGACGCCGGCAGCCTTGAGGCCGGCAGCGAGACGGTCAATTCCAGTCTTGTCAAACACGCTCACGAGCACCCGGCGGACGGGCACGAGGTCGACAGACGGAGCCGCAACGGGGGCGATACCGTGAGAAGCTGTATCGGAAGAAAGCATATCGGGATTAGAACAGTCATCCGTCGACGGGAAAGCCCCTCCCGCCAGACCGGCGGATTCACCGATGAATCATTCCTACACCGTTGAGTCTGCCACCGCGGTTGCCCAGCGCAACGTGCCGCTCTTCGTGGCATTTCGGATCCTCTTCAACGCGCGGTTCTACTACCCCGTGTTTATGATTCTCTTTCTCGATTTTGGGATCACGCTCGAGCAGTTTGGTCTGCTGAATGCGGTGTGGGCGGCGGCAATCGTGCTCTTGGAGGTGCCTTCCGGCGCACTGGCCGACCTGATTGGTCGGCGGCGACTGCTCGTGGCGGCCGCCGGGCTGATGGTGGTCGAGATGCTCCTGCTCTGTCTGGTGCCGGTGCCGTCGGCATGGGTCTTTCCCGTGCTCCTGCTCAACAGAATCGTGAGCGGTGCCGCCGAGGCCTTTGCCTCTGGCGCTGACGAGGCGCTCGCCTACGACTCGCTTCAGGCTGCCGGGCGATCCGCCGATTGGCCGCGCGTTCTCGAACGCCTGATGCAGCTGGGCGCAGTGGTGACGATCGCGGCGATGATTACCGGAGGTCTGGTCTATGACCCTCGGCCGCTCAATTCGGTGGCGGCGACCCTCGGCCTCCCGGCTACCCTCACGGCAGCCGACACGTTTCGCCTGCCGGTGTGGCTTACGCTCGGTTCGGCTTTCGGCGCTGTGGGCGTGACGATCGCGATGCAGGAGCCACCACGGGATGGCCCTGCCCCGGCCCTCGGCCTGCTGGCCCCGTTTCGACAGACGATCTCCACGGGCGGCTGGATTCTCGCCCAGCCGCTCGTGCTCGTCGTGATCCTGGCGGGCGTGCTCTGCGATCAGCCGATCCGGCAGCTGCTGGTTGTTTCAAGCGAGCTGTATCGGCAGATCGAGATCCCGGAGCCGGCCTTTGGTCTTGTCGGCGCCGGTTCGGCACTGGTGAGCCTCCTGGCGGCCGGCCCGATCCGTCGGCTGGCGATGCGGACAAGCGCCTGGCGTAACTTTCTCGTGCTGATTGGCGTCACACTCGTCGGTCTCGTGGGTACCGCCTGCTTCGTACCCTGGTGGGGCGTAATCTTCGCGATGCTCCTCTCGCTGACGATGCGGATGGTGGTGTTTCTCCAGAGCCACTATCTCAACCAGGTCGTCGGCTCCGACCGCCGTGCGACGGTGCTCAGCTTCCGCGGGCTGGCGGTCAATGTGAGCTACGGTCTGATGAGCCTTGCATTCGCGGGAGCGGTGGCTGGCGTCGAGGCCGCCGGCGTGACTGGCGGCCCTCTCGTTCCTGCCGGCACGACCCCGGAGATAGCCGCCTTTCGCCTGGTCGTCGGCCTTCTGCCGGTCTTTTTTTTCGGCACGTGCAGCCTGTTCCTGGTCTGGGCTTCCCGCGCGGTTCACGACCGTGGTCCCTTCTGCCACGCCGGCGGCTTCGGCGACGAAATGAAGTCTTGAGAAACGAACCGCAAGCCGCGGCGAAAAGGCGACGAGCCTTGGCATCCTTCAGCCGGCGGGCAGCTCCACCTCCATGACCGTGCCACGGTCAGGAAACCGTCCTTTGACGGTCACTTTGCCACGGAGCTGCTTCACGAGCGACCGCACGAGGAACAGGCCCAGCCCCGTCCCCGGCTTCGACCGCTCGAGTTCGCTCCCCAGACGCACGAAACGGCGGAAGACCTGCGACCGCTGCGCAATCGGAATGCCGGGCCCGTTGTCGGCTACGCGGACCACCACCTTCCCGGAATCAGCCCGCTGGGCAGTCACCTCAACGTGCGGATCCGGCAATGAGTACTTCACAGCGTTGTCGAGGAGGTTGCGAAACACGATATCGAGATCGGCCTCGCGGCCGCGGACCTGCAGCCCGGCCTCAGTGCAGTCGAGTCGCACGCTCGCCTCTGCAGCGCCATGCCGCTGCACGGCCGTCGTGCAGGCCCGCTCAAGCACCGGTTCGAGCGGTGTCATCTCCTCGGACTCGGCTGGTCGCCGCTGCAGCGTCTTGGCCGCGTCGAGCAGATGGTCGATGAGCGTGTCGAGGCGCTCGACGTCTTGCAGCATGAAGCGGTGAAAGTCGGCCTGCTGTTCCGGAGATACCGACCGCCGCGTGAGCGTCTGCAGGTAGAGTTTGAGCGAGGCCAGCGGGCTCTTGAGTTCGTGCGTCACGCTGTCGATGAAGTTGCTCTGCCGCTGCGACAACGCGATCGCCTTCACCGTGAGAGCGAGATAGACGATCACACCCACCAGGACGAGCACGAGCAAGGCTACCCCCACGCCCAGCACGGCCCAGTAAAAGGCGGCATTCTCCGATCCCAAGGCGGCGGCGATGCTGACGAGTACCCAGCCCACGCCCAGGGCGATGATCGACCCGATGAGCACGACGCCCAGGAGTATCGGCCAGCCGAGCGAGCGACGAGGTTCCACGGGATGATCCGAGGCGGGTGTGGCAGATCAAAAGTCGTGACATATGCTACCCGGGTTCCAGCACTGTTTGGCCGCAACGCTTTCATGCCTCCCACGCCACCCACGATTCGTTGCGGCCCGGTGACGGTGACGTTTCGCTGGATTGGTGACCGTTGGGCGCACGAGGTCGATGTTCGGGGCCTCGGTGTATGGCGATCGGTCGAGGGACCGCGGGCGGACGGCGACGACCGCTGGCCGGCCGCACCCGTGCTCGTGGAGCTCGCGCCGCTGGAAACGCCCCAGGGCCTGGCGATTCTCGGCGTCGGGCTGGCAGGCCGGTCTCACTTCTCCGCCAGCATCGGCCCCGCTCCTGGGACTGGTGGTGAGGTGCGGTTCGAAATCGCCTGTCGCGCGGTGGAGCCACCTGTCTGGCTCGGGTCCACGTATGATCACGCCACAGGCGAGGTGGTCATGGAGCCGACGGCCGGGCCGCCGCCAAAACTGCCCGCCACGGTGCGGTGGGCCTATTCTTTCGGAGCCGCCGGGCTCGCGCCTTGCGACGGAACCGGAAATTGATCAGATTCGTGGGAAATTCAGGGCGGTTTTCGCCCACCGCATCTCCTCGCGTTGTGGATTGCCCCCATGTTCGACGTCATCGAGCGGCTGAAGTCGGAGTGGACCGACAAGTATGTCGTGATCACCTCCCCCGCCCCGGAACTGGCCCGCTTCGCCAAGACCCACGGCCAGGTAAAGACCGTCAACATGAACGGTCGCTGCCTGGTCGAGTTTGATCAGTTCAATAACATCGGCTGGTACGACATCGATCCCTCCGCGCTGAAGATCGTGCCGAAACCGGAGCCCAAGCCAGTAGAGGCCAAACCAGCAAAGTCGGCCGCGCCGGCAAAGGCTGCGGCAGCAAAGCCAGCCGCCAAAGATACTCCTGCCAAACCCGCAGGCCGACCGTCTACGGCAGACATCCTCGCCGCTGCCCGCGGCAAGGGAGGAGCCGCGGCTCCCGCCAAGCCGGCGGGTGGTCGTCCCTCGACGGCTGAGATTTTGGCTGCGGCACGCGGCAAGGCAGCCCCCGCCGCAAAGGCTCCTGCTGCTCCTCCTTCGGAAGCAGAAGCACCGCCCGCTGAAGAGCCGGCACCCGCCCCTGAGCCAGTCGTCAAGGCCAAGGCGTCCACGCCAGCGGCGGCCGGTCCGTTGCCGACCACGACGGCGGAAAAAATTGCCTGGTGCCGATCGCACGACGCCAAGGGCTGATCGGCAGAGGCTTATTCAAGTCGTGTTCATGTCATGTTCATGGATGACCCGCATCCTCGCGGATGCCCACAATCGTTCAGGAGGAACGTCGATGCTGCGACCGATCACACTTCTCGCCGCCCTGCTCTGCCTTGCTGGCTGCAGTCGTCTCGGCAGCCATCCGATCGTGACGGCCGCGAAGGAGGAGGTCTCCCGGAATCCTGGCGCCAGCCAACTGCTGGGAGAATCGATCGAGTTCAGCCCGAAGGTGACTGGCCGAGCCAACGAGACCGACGGCATCGCCGCCATGCAGTTCGAGGCCAAGGGCACAAAGGCTTCGGCCACGGTGGTCGTCGAGGGGAAGAAGCTCGGCAACGAATGGGGCGTGACTCTTCTGGAGGTGCGGCCTGCGACCGGCGACAAGCTTTCGCTTACCGCCGAGCTTGCCGAACGCATGGGCGTCGACACGCCGAAATTTGATCCCTCGGCCAAGCCCACCACGTCTTCCGCCGCCCCGCCGCCAGGCGACATCGAGATTACGCTCCCCCCCGGCGGCCCGGGGCCAGGCTAGTTTCACGCAGGCCTCGCCATCCCGGCCTCGGCCCGCGTTTGGCCTACGCGACTCCAGTCGCTGCGGCCAAGAAACCCGGCCCTCCAGCTTCACGCAGGCCTCGCCGAGATGACAGGCTGAAGCCTGTCATCCTTTCCTTAGCGAAGGGCTGCCCGTGCCACGGAGCCGGCGTTGGCAGCGAGCGTAGGCAGGATGCCGAAAGCGAAGCTGGCATCGAGTGAGCGCAGGCCTGGAGGGCCGTAGCGAACGTCCGGCGATGTGGCACGGGCAGCCCCTCGCCTCACGCCATTTCCCGCAGCGCCGCGAGCTCGTTTTCACGCCCCACCACGAGCAACGCCTGCTCGTCGAGCAGCATCGTCCGGCCGTCGGGAAACATCGTCAGCTTCGTCGACATCGGATCCTTGATTCCCATCACGTGCACGCCGATCCGGCTCCGGAGATTTGCCTCGGCCAGCGTCTTGCCCGAGAGCGATGGGGGAACCGTGATCTCGGCGACGCTGTACTCGGGATCGATTGGCAGGTAATCGAGCACGTTGGGCCACGTCTCGCGGTCGGCCAACTCGCGAGCCACTTCTTCCTCGGGAAAGACCACGCGGTCAGCGCCGAGGTGTTTGAGAATTTTTCCGTGCTCCTGCGTGACCCCCTTCACGATCACGTTGCGGGCACCGAGTTCCTTGACGTGGAGCGTAGCCAGCAGGGATCGCGCGATCGTCTCGCCGAGCGAGATGAACACCGTCGTGGCATCGCGGATGGGGAGATTCTCGAGCACTTCTCGATCAGTGGCATCACCGATTACCGCCTCGGTGATGTCGTTCTTCAAGAGCTCGAGGCGGTCCCGCCGCTGGTCGACCCCCGTGACATGGCAGCCGTTTTCCGCGAGTCGCTTGGCGAGGGCGGAGCCAAACGAGCCCATGCCGAGCATGATGAACTTTTTCTTCGCAGCCATGGGAATCTTCAGCCGATGAGCGGCTCCTCCTCGGGGTAGGCAAGTTGATAGACATCCTGCTCCCGCGACAGTGCGGCCGCGGCACCGATCGGCCCCAGTCGGCCGATAAGCATGAGGGCAATGATCACGAGCTTGCCGGGTTCGGAAAGGCTGGACGTGATACCGGTGGAGAGCCCAACCGTGCCGAGCGCCGAGATGCATTCGAAGAGGGCTTCGAGAAACCATCGCGGCCGGCTGGAGACGCCGTTGTCGGCCTCGACCACCAGCAGGCCCACGAGGGCGGCGATGCCGACGGTGGCGAAGAGCAGCGCCGTCGCCGTGGCCCGCTTGACCGCGACCTCGGGGATGGTGCGGCCGCCGAAGTTGACCTGCCGCTGTCCGCGGAAGCTCGCCCACGCCCGGATGCCAAGCGTCATGAGCGTGCTCACCTTGAAGCCGCCCCCCGTCGAACAGGGGCCGGCCCCGATTGCCATGAGGATGATCGTGAGGAAGAGCGTGGCATTCGTCAGGCCCGCGTAGTCGACGGTATTGAATCCGGCGGTGCGGCAGGTAGTGGCATGGAAGAGCCCCTTGGCGAGTCTGCCCGTCAGCGTGTCTTCGACGAGTGCCTTGTTCCACTCCAGTGCCACAAACGTCATCGCGCCGAAGAGGAGCAGGATCCCGGTGCCCAGCAGCATGAGCTTCGACTGCAGATGGAGCCGCAGCCAGAAGTCGCGGTGTTTTTGCAGCCGTGAAATGACGTCGAAAATTACGGGAAAACCAATGCCCCCGACGATGATCAGGCCGCAGATCACGGTCAGCATCGCGGGATTATTGCCATAGGCCATCAGGCTGTCGTCGCCGAGAGCGAAGCCCGCGTTGCAGAAGGCCGAAACCGAGTGAAAGAGAGCCCGCCAGACGACCTCGCCCGGTGCCGCCGAGCCCCAGGTGGTTGCACAGAGCAGGCCGAACCCGATGAGTTCCACCGTCAGCGTCGTGCCCAGCACGGCCAACGGCACCCACCGCAGGTCACGGCCAGACCTGATCCCCATCGTCTCGGCAATGACCGCCCGCTGGTGGAGCGTAGCCTGCCCGCCAACCTGAAAGGCCATCAGGGTCGTGATGGTCATGATGCCCAGCCCTCCCAACTGCATGAGCAGGAGGATGACCCCCTGCCCGAGGAGCGAGAAGTCATGGAGCGTCGAGCGGACGACGAGTCCGGTCACACAACAGGCACTGGTCGCGGTGAACAGCCCATCGAGGAACGAAATCGGTGCACTGCCGGGGGTCCGGGCAGCCGGGAGCGTGAGCACAAGGCCGCCGGCCAGAATCGTGAACGTGTAGGCCGCCAAAGAGACGCGGGCCGGAAAGGCGACGATCGACCCGGTGAACTGCAACATCGAATCCGTCAGCCCGGGCAGCGACTCCGCTGCCAGCCAGGGGGCACCAGTCCGGGCAACCGGCACCAGCCGATCGATGCCCCAGCACGGGTGAGGCGTGCATGGTACTTGGCACGGGTTATGCCGACCAATCAGGGCTGAAAAACCGTGTTTTTCCGAGCCAAAAAACTTCTTCAAAAATGTTTGACTCTGGTGAGGCGACGTCCATAATGCGAGAGTCATCACGGACACCACCCGATGCGGCTTGTGCCGCTCCCATCCGCGGGGTGTGCGTCGACCGTCTGTCTTTCGGTGCTCGTCTCACCTCGGGCTCTCCCCCGACAGATGCCATCTGTTCGAAACAAGTCCGAGCGGTGCCGGATCGACCGGCCGCCTCCTCGGTTCAAGGACGCCACATTCACCCCAGAAAGGACTTTGCCCCCTCCGATGGCCCGGATTCGCAACGTTTTTGAAATCATCGAGCTGTACGGTCACGACGAAAACTTCGAACCGCAGACCACGCCGGAATTCGTTCCCACGCACGCGCCTGCCGGTTCCAAGCAGAAAATCGACATCCTGGCTGAGCGGATTCAGCGTGGCATGCCCCTGTGGCATCCCGAAGATTCCACTGACTCATCCACCGGCGCACTTGTCGGCGCCAACGAGGCCTGATCAGCCACGAGTCAGGGAGGGCTCCGTAGAGTCTTCGTGCGACCGGGCTCTGCTCGGTCTTCGTTTACGATCGCCCTCCGCGGCCCCGGCCGCGGAGGGCGATTTCAATATCCCTCCTCGCGGTGTCAGCCTTGAGCTTCTGCCGTTTGTCGTGAGCCTTGCGGCCGCGACCGACGCCCATGAGCACCTTCACCCGGCCGTTCTTGAAATACATTTTCAGAGGCACGAGCGTTAGTCCCTTCTCGAACGCGAGGCCGGCAAACTTGCGGATCTCGCGACGATGCAGCAGGAGCTTCCGCTGCCGCTTCGGCTTGTGATTGAGCTGGTTGGCTTTTTCGTACTCGGGGATGTCGCAGCCCAGCAGCCACAGTTCGTCGCCCTCGACCCGGCCATACCCTTCGTCGAGTGACATTCGACCGGCTCGGAGACTCTTCACTTCGCTCCCCACCAACGCGATACCGCATTCGAGCGTGTCGAGAATCTCGTAGTCGTGACGGGCCTTGCGGTTTTCCGCGACCACCCGCTCAGAGCCGGCTTCGGGAGCCTTTGCCTTGGACGAACGTTTGCCTGACGACTTTCCCGACGGAGGGGGGGACGGCTGGGTAGGCTTCGGAGCGGCCACGGGGTCATCTCGCGTGTGGGCAGTGCGTATGCGGACAGATTACACTGGGAGCCTGGCTTCGTTCTGGATTCCCGCCCGTGTTTCCCACCCCGTGAGCCGCCGATGCCTTCCATCCGATTCGTTGCGGTGCCTGCCTGCGTCTCGCTCCTCGTGTTTCTTCTCGGGCACGTCCCAGCAAAAGGCGTATCGACCGACCCCGTCCCCGGGTTTGTCACTGGCGACGCCCGCCCCGCCGGCGATGGTCCTGCGATCCGCGTTCCGGGCGGCTGGATGGTTGCCTACGACGAAACGATCCCCGGCACCGACGTGACGTTTCGGATGATTCCAGTGCCTGGGGGCGCGTTTCGCATGGGGAGCGTTGCCGATGAAGAGGGCCGCAGCGACGACGAGGGACCGCAGTTTGAGGTGACAGTAGCACCGGTCTGGATGGGCCAGTGTGAAGTGACGTGGCGGGAATACAAGGCCTACATGGCAGCCTGCGACCTCTTCAAGACGCTCCAGGCCACGGGTGCCAGAGTGGTGAACGAGGCCAATCAGGCCGATGCGATCACCGCGCCGTCCGCGCTCTACGACCCCACCATGACGTTCACCAACGGGGAAGACCCGCTCCAGCCAGCCGTCACGATGTCGCAGTTTGCTGCCCGCCAATACACCGGCTGGCTGAGCGGTCTGACGGGGCGGTTCTACCGACTGCCGAGTGAGGCCGAGTGGGAGCATGCCTGCCGCGCCGGCACGACGACGCCCTGGTCGAGTGGAGCCGAGGCCGACACGCTCGCCGAGGTCGCCTGGTTTGTCGATACCGCCGATGACACGACCCATCAAGTCGGCCAGAAAAAGCCCAACGCCTGGGGGCTCCACGACATGCACGGCAACGCGGCCGAGTGGGTGGTCGATGAGTTGCTGGAAGGAGGCTACAGCCGCCAGGCGGCGCTGCCACAGCCGGTGGCCTGGGCGGCCGCGATCGAATGGCCCCTGAACCTCTCGCCGCGAATCGTCCGGGGCGGCGCCTATTACGACGAGCCAGCGGAGTGCCGGAGTGCCGCCCGCCGCGGGTCGCAAGACGAGGAATGGAAGGAAGTCGACCCCAACTATCCCAAAAGCCCCTGGTGGTACACCGAGGAGCCGGCGCTTGGCGTGGGCATGCGAGTGGTGCGGCCGCTGGAACTCCCTGCCCCGACTGACCGCCGCCGCTGGTGGGATCCCGATATCGAAAGCATTCGGGACGACGTGGCCAGCCGGATGAATGAAGGGCGAGGAGCACGGGCGATCGTCGATCCGCAACTGCCTGCCGACGCCAGAGCAGCCGGACTCATTCCCTAAACTTCTTTTGATTCTTCCCTGCGAACTTGATCAGGAAATGCACCATGATCCGTCGGCTCTCCATCGCCATCCTGATGCTCTTGGCCACCGCCTCCGTGGCACGGGCTGCCGATTGGCCCGACTGGCGGGGGCCGAATCTCGACCGTCACTATGCCGGACCGCCGCTGGTGACGAGCTTCGATCCTGAGGACGGGTCAAACGTGCTCTGGAAAAACGAAGAGGCAGGCGGAATCTCCACCCCGGTGATCATGGGAGGTCGCCTGTTCACACTGGTGCGGCACAAGCCCGACACGCAGGAGGAGGCCGAGAAGGTGCTCTGCCTCGATGCAGTTACGGGAACGAAGCTGTGGGAGAATATCTTCAATGTCTACCTCTCCGATGTGCCGGCCGAGCGGGTCGGCTGGTCGGCGGTCGCCACCGACTCGGAGAGCGGCACCGTGTTCGCCCATGGCGTGTGCGGGGTATTCACGGCGATTGACGCCACGTCAGGCAAGACGAAGTGGCAGCGGTCGTTGCATGAAGAGTTTGGATTTCTCTCGACCTATGGGGGGAGAACGAACATTCCCGTCGTGTTCGAGGATCTCGTCATTGCCAGTGCCGTGGTCACCGGCTGGGGCGACACGGCCCGGCCGGCCCATCGGTTTCTCGGGCTCGACAAGGCGACGGGGGTCGTGCGGTGGATGAGCGGCACCCGCGAACTGCCCGAGGACACCACCTACAGCACACCGTCGCTTGCGGACTTTGGCGGACAGGCCGCCCTCGTCTTCGGCTCCAGCGACGGAAGCGTGTGGAATCTTCAGCCGCGCACGGGCAAGGCGGTGTGGAACTTCAAACTCTCGCGGCGCGGCATCAACACCTCTCCGCTCATCGACGGGGATGCGGTGGTGATCTCACAGTCCGAGGAGAATCTCGACAATACCTCCATGGGGTCGGCCACGCGATTCACTGCCGCCGGCTCCGGCGACATCACCGGGGCCGCGGTCGAGTGGCAGAAGAAAGGCATCATGGATGGCCGGTCGATGCCGGTCAGGCTGGGCGACCGCATCTACTTTGTGGATGACGGCGCGAAGGTTCATGTTCTCGACGCCCGCACGGGTGAAGCGACAGGGCGGCCGCAGAAACTCCTCGGCACGATCGTCCGCGGAAGTCCGCTCGTGGCTGATGGAAAACTCTTCATCTGCTCGACAGGGGGCTGGCACGTGATCGAACCGACCGCCAAAGGGATGACATTCGTCAATCGGATGCGGCTCGACGAAGAGGATGAAGTGACGGCCTCGCCGATCGCTGCGAATGGCCGCATCTATCTCACCACCGGCGCTCGGCTTTATTGCCTCGGGGCGAAAGACACCGCGCCGGAAACGCAGGCACTGCCGCCGACACGAGCCGCGATGGTGTCGGCCTCGACGAAGGGGCCGGCCGGTGATCCAGCATGGGTGCAGGTGGTGCCCGCCGAAGTGCAGATCGCAGCAGGCGAAACCGTGCTTCTCAAGGCTCGTCTCTACGACGCCGCGGGCCGATTCGTGAAGGAGTCGCCGGCCGAGTTCACCGCGACGGCCGGCACGGTCTCAGGCGATGGCACCTACACAGCACCGGCTGGCCAGCATGCCGCCGCGATCGTCACCGCCAAGGTCGGCGGTCTCACTGGCAGGTCGCGAATCCGCTCGATGCCAACGCTCCCATGGAGGTTCAACTTCGAAGACACTCCGCTCGCCGCCGACCCGAAGACAGGCATCGTGAAAGGCGAGCCGCCGCTGCCGTGGATCGGGATGCGGTATCGGCATGCTGTCCGCGAGGTCGATGGCTCAAAGTGCCTCGTCAAGGTGACGACAATCCCCAAGGGCACCCGCAGCCAGGGCTGGATCGGTCCCATCGGCCTCCATGACTACTCGGTGCAGGCCGATTTCCGCGCCCAGGAGACGGGCGTCGAGAAGCCGGGGTCCCCCGCCTCTGACACGCCGCAATCGACCGATTCTGATGCCGATGCCTTTACCAAGGCGTTCGGAAATGCCGCGGCACTGGAGAAGGCCCGGATGCCCGACATGGGGCTCGTCGCCCAGCGGTACACGCTCGACCTCATGGGCGCCGCGCAGCAGTTGCAGGTGCGAAGCTGGCCGCCGCAAGTGGCAACCTACTTCTCGAAGACAATCCCGTTTTCATGGGAGGCTGGCCGCTGGTACACAATGAAGTTTGAGGCCCGCACGAGCGGCAGTTCGGCGATTCTCCGCGGCAAGGTCTGGCCGCGCGGTGAGCCGGAGCCGACCGCATGGACGATTGAAGCGACACACGACGCGGGCAACCTGCAGGGCAGCCCCGGCTTCTTCGGCAATTCGAAAGACTCAGAGATCTATATCGACAACGTCTCCGTGGAGGCTGTGAAATGACGATGACAAGAATCCTATCTCGCCTGGCGTGGGTCGGGGTTGCCCCTCCTTGCGTCATCGGTGTGTTGGCTTTCGCCTTTTGTGTTGACCTGCTCTCGGTGGGAGCTCACGCGAGCGACTGGAACCAGTGGGGCGGTTCGCCGATTCGTAATAACGTCTCTCCCGCAAAAAATATCCCCGCCGAGTGGAGCCCGGGCGAGTTCGACGCCACGACCGGCGCCTGGCAGCCGGAAACGAGTGAGAACGTGGCCTGGGTCGCCCCCCTGGGCAGCCAGTCCTATGGCAACCCGGTCGTCGCTGGCGGCAAGGCATTCGTCGGCAGCAACAACGGCAAGGGCTGGCTCCAGCGGTACCCGGCCGAGGTTGATCTGGGCTGCCTGCTGGCCTTCGATATCACCGATGGCTCGTTCCTTTGGCAGGACTCCAGCGAGAAACTCCCCACGGGACGGGTGCACGACTGGCCGCTCCAGGGAATCTGCTGCGCGCCGCTGGTCGAGGGGGATCGGCTGTGGTACGTCACAAGCCGCGGGGAGGTGAAGTGCCTCGATACGGAGGGCTTCCGTGACGGTGAGAACGATGGCCCGTTCACTGGCGAGAAGGTGTCGGCAGAGAACGAGGCCGACGTCGTCTGGGTGCTCGATATGATGAAGCAACTCGGTGTGTCGCAGCACAATATGTGCTCCTGCAGCGTGACCGGAGCGGGTGATTTTCTCTTCGTGATCACCGGCAACGGTGTCGACGAAGGACACATCAATCTCCCGAATTTCAACGCCCCGAGCTTTCTCTGTATCGACAAGCGAGATGGCACGGTTCTCTGGGCCGACAACTCACCCGGAGCCAACGTGCTCCATGGGCAGTGGTCGAGCCCGGCCTATGCGGAGATCGACGGCGTGCCCCAGGCCATCTTCGGCGGCGGTGACGGCTGGGTCTACGCCTTCGACGCCCGCGGTGAGCAGGGGCGGGCGAAGCTGCTCTGGAAGTTCGACTGCAATCCCAAAGAGTCGAAGTACACCCTCGGCGGACGGGCCGACCGCAATCACATCATCGGCACGCCGGTGGTGTATGAGGGCCTCGTGTACATCGCGGTCGGCGAAGATCCCGAGCATGGCGAAGGGGTGGGGCACTTGTGGTGTATCGACCCGACGAAGCGGGGCGACGTGTCGAGCGAAATTGCGGTGAGCCTGAAGGATCCCACGACGCCGCTGCCGCACCGACGCAACCAGGCGGTGATCCAGGAGGAGGGAGAAGTGGCGCGACCCAATCCGGCCTCCGCCGCCGTATGGCACTATCCAGGTTTCGATACCGACGGCAATGGCAAACTCGACTTCGAGGAGACGATGCACCGCACCTGCGGCACCGTCGCGATCGCCGATGGACTGCTCTTCGTGGCCGATTTCAGCGGCCTCTTCCACTGTCTGGACGTCACCACCGGCAAGCCGCTCTGGACGCACGACATGCTGGCGGCCTCATGGGGCTCACCGCTCATCGCCGACGGGAAGGTGTTCATCGGTGACGAGGATGGCGACATCACGGTCTTCGCCCTCGCCAAGGAGAAAGAGATCCTCGCTGAGATCAACATGGGCAACAGCGTCTACTCGACGCCGATTGTGGCGGGTGACACCCTGTACATCGCCAACAAAAGCCACCTCTTTGCCATCCGGGAGGGAGCAAAACCGCTCCAGAAGTAATGCTGTTCGATCACGGCAAGCGTCACAGTCGTTCGGGTTTCGGCTGGTGGCTTGCAGCTTTTTCTGCCTGCCTCGCCTTGCTCCCTGCGGTGCTGGCAGCCGCCGAGCACACGACTCCGCTTGCTGCTCTCCGCGAGGCCCGCCGCATCGTCTTTCTCGGCGACTCGATCACCTATGCCGGCGGCTGGGTGGCCAATCTTGCGGCCTGGATGGAACGGGAAGGTATGACGGCCGATGTGATCAACATGGGGCTCTCGAGCGAGACCGTATCCGGCCTGTCCGAAGAAGGTCATGCGGGCGGGCAATTCCCCCGGCCGCATCTGGCCGAGCGGCTCGACCGTGTGCTTCGTGTCGCCCGGCCGGATCTCGTCATCGCCTGTTACGGCATGAACTGCGGCATCTACGAGCCGTTGGATGAAACCCGACTCGCAGCCTTCAAGGAGGGCATGCAGCAGCTGCACGAAACGGTGGAAAAAACAGGGGCGAAGATCATCCACCTCACGCCCCCCGTCTATGACCAGCGGCCTGACAAACCGGGTCCGGCCGGCTCAGTCGACTACGACGCCGTGCTCAATGCTGCCTCGGCCTGGCTGCTCTCCAAGCGAGCCGACGGCTGGCTTGTGATCGACGTCCATGGGCCGATGAAGGAGATGCTCACGGCCGCCCGGGCCAAGGATCCGTCCGTCGTCTTTGCCCCCGATACCGTACACCCCAACGAGCCAGGCCACTGGGCGTTCTGTCGGGCCGTGCTCGCAGGGCTGGGTGACAAGGAGGCCGCCGCGGCGGAGACGCCGGCAGCCCTCAAGGAGTTTCTCCCGTTGGTCAAGCAGCGGATGGAGATCCTCCGTGACGCCTATTTGTCGGCAGCGGGGCACCTCCGGCCCGGTGTTCGTACTGGCGTGCCTGTCGGTGAGGCCGAGGCCACGGCGCAGGCCCTGACAGAGTCGATCCGCTCGCGTCGCCTCCACCTGATGGGGCGCCAGCGCGAAGGAAGCGTCGAGTGGAAGAACCCGATCGAATGGCCAAAGCCACCCGTGGTCGATCCGGGCCCGGAGCCGATCAGCCCCATGCCCCCGCCCGGCGACGCGATCGTCCTGTTCGATGGCACAAGCCTCGATGCCTGGAACAACGGTGGGCAGTGGAAGGTGGCCGACGGCGTGGCCACGGTCGGCAAGGGCGACATCCGCACCACCCAGGGATTCGGTGACTGCCAGGTGCACCTCGAGTTTCGCATCCCGACCGATACCAATGGCAAGGGGCAGCAGCGGAGCAACTCCGGGCTTTTCCTGATGGACAACTACGAGATCCAGATCCTCGACTCATTCCAGGATGGCACCGACAAACCGGTGACCTACTTCGACGGCCAATGTGGCGCCCTGTACAAGCAGCAGCCGCCGGCGGTGAATGCCTGCCGCACGCCGGGAAAGTGGCAGACCTACGATGTCCTGTTCACGCGGCCGCGGTTTCATGACGATGGCACGCTCGCAACCCCGGGTCGAGTCAGCGTGGTTCACAATGGCGTTGCCATTCACGTCGACACCGTGATCAAGGGCAACACCTTCTACCACGCGCCACCGAGCTACACGAAGCACGCCGACGCCCTCCCCCTGCGGCTGCAGGACCACGGCAACCCGGTCCAGTTCCGCAACATCTGGGTGCGGCCGTTCGAGCCCCTCGCCCCGGTGCCGATCGACGAATAGATGGTGAGAGTGCCTCTGTTGCCGGCAGCGTGGCGCACCCGGGGCTTCCGAATGGTGCGTCACGTAGCCAGGTGGCCTCGGATCTCGAGCAACTCGTCGTGCGAATCGCGGCCATCGTCGGCCCGCCGGCCGGCCCGCCGATACCAGTAGCGGGCATTCTCGAGGTCACCCTCGATCTTGTGGATCACGGCATGAATCCAGGCCGCCGTCGGGTCGGTCTCCTCCTGCTGAACGATCGCGTGGGCCCGCTCGCATTCACCCGCTAAGGCGAGGTCGACGGCCTGCGTGAGATCGGCAGCCGTCATGGCCCGACCAGCGCGAGTGTCGGCTCCTTCTTCCGCCATCCCGCGGCCACCCAGCCATCTTTGCGGGCGACGAGCTGCTCCATCGGCAACGGACCGGCGTTTTTGAGGTCTCCCGGCAGATCGAGCGGCTCGACATCGACGACCTCCTTGAAGACCTTGTTGAACCGCTTCTGGAGAATGCGCCGCAGCGACGTCTCGGCCACCGACAGCTTCTCGCCACCTCCCGGCACGAAATCGGGTGGGTAGATCTGCACGTCGCCATCCCGCACGAGACGGATCGCCCCGGCTGCCGGCTCGATCCGATAGGCGGCCCAGATGTCCATTGCCGGAAACTCCCGGTCACCCGACGTGAACTTGCTGCCCCGCACGGTGACCTTCACGCGGTCGTCATCAGCATCGAGCTGCACCGGCAGCCGCTTGGCAAACGTGATCGACCATGGCGGCTGATCCGGGTCATTGCCCAGCGACTCTGGGAGCGTGCCGTTGTTCTTCTTGATCTGCTCCTCGACGAATTGCTGCGTGATGGTGCGGCCCCCGAGAGTGATCTCAGCCGTGTTGTTGACCATCGTCTCATGAACGCGGACCGCCATCACGGCATCAGCATCGACCGACGGCGGCGCCGAAAAGGCGGCGATCTGATCGGAGAGTGCCTTGCGGGCCACGACCGACATCGTCGAGTCACTCGTGCTCAGGTGAAGCAACTCGGGATACCAGCCCCGCTCGAGGAGCGGCCGACGAAACTTGGTCTGGTAGTCGCTCGCAGCCTGAGCCAGGGCACCGGCTGTCTGCGACTCGAACTGCTGCCGCGCCCGATCCTCGGCACGGCTTCGCGAGATCGCCTCGGCCTGGGGGCGAATCTCGGCGATCTTCTTGCTGGCCATTTTGCGGATAAACCGCTTCCCAAACCTGCTCGTCACGCCGATGCCGGCGGTCCGGGTGCGGACATCGGCCGAAGCGGAAGCGGGCAGTGACGTCAATCGCTGGTCGTCGATCATGATCCGCTTGCGGGCGTCGAGCGTGGTGGTGCCTTGCGTGTGCACCGTCACCGGCCCCTTGCTGCTGCGAGTGGAGGAGTGATTGGTGGCATCAAGCACCAGATCGACCATCGCCGAGTTGAAGGACGGCACGAAATCGAGCAGCACAAACCCCGTGGTGTGGCCATTGCCGCGGACACGGGTGCCGAGGATCGTGTCGTTCACTGGCGCGTGCTCATCGACGACTCGGTTCACCACGGGTGCCAGCAGGTCCTCCTTCACATCGAGATAGAGATTGGGGCGGCTGACCGCATTTCGCACCCGTGTCACGGTCGCCGGTGCCTGTCGTGAGCCTTCCAGGCGGGAGAGCAAAGGTCCGAGCGATTCGAGCGACTCGCCGGTGCCGGTGGCAGCGGCCTCGCCGAGCGTTTCGGTCAGCTTCTCGAGCCGTCGCGCCAGCACCTTCTCGGCTTCGGGATTCGTGGCGGCGTCGGCGGCGTCGAGGTAGGCCCCGACGGCCCTACGCACAGCAGCGAACTGGGGCATCTCGAGCCCGTTCTCCTCGGCCTCCAGTCGGCGATAGAGACGCAGGAGCGTGGCCGGATCGGCGTTGCTCCCGGCAGCCGCCTGCTGGGTGAGTGCCGGCCAGTCGAGATAGGTCTTCCAGCCGGGACCGGTCTTGCTGCGTTGCAGAAGGGCATCGAGACCGCCCAGGGCTGACCGGAGGCTGGCGGCTGCCGCGTTCAGTTCGGATGTGGAGACACTGCGGAAACTCTCGCCATCACCGAGCGGATTCGCAGCCACGGCCGCCAAGTCAGCGGCAGCAACAGGAAGCGCACTCCCCCCACCGAGCACCGAAAAGATCAACAGCATGGCCGTCCAGCCAACTGTCGCAAACCGTCGATCCGTCGTCGAACCAGCCATGAAGACCGCCTGTCTGAAAACGTGTGAAAAGATGGCGAACTGGGTGGGAGTGTAGCGATTGTGACGATTTTTCCCATGCCAAACCTTGGAGCCCCAAACCCCCCTTCTGTTCCGCCCACAGGCCATTTTTCCGGTGAAATCCCCTAACAGCCTGCGGTCACTCGACTTCTGAGGGGCCCGATGCACCGCAAGTCCAGCAAACTCGACGCGATCGGCAAGGCCATCCGAATCCCTGCCGCTTGCCAGGGAACATTCGCCGCTTTTCAATCACGTTTCTTCCCTCGTCTTCCCAAGGACTGAAACCTGTCGAAAGGATTTGATTCCATGAACATTACGTTCTCTGCAGGAGCCCGACTCCGTCAGGCCATGACCGCCGTCGCCATCACCTGCTCCCTCTTCCTGTCGGGCGGATTTCTTGACGCCAACCTCGCGGCCGCCGCCACGCCCGATCGGTCTGCCGCCCTTGAGACGGCTGGCATCCCGCGAATCGACGACTATGCAGCCGCCGGTGACGCGGCCAGGGCCTCGCAGGCGATGCTCCTGGTGTCGGTCGAGCCGAACGGTGTCGATCCCCGTGACTCGGCCAGACAGCGACTCGAACAAGCCGATGTGCAGGAGCGGTTTCTCCGCAGTAGCACGCCCTGGGTGTTTTGTCGGCTCGGCATGAACGAGGCCGGCAGCCTCGTAGTCGACCCGTCGCTTGTCGAGATGCGGCGTGGCCCGGGGGTGTTCGTGGTGGATCACACCGGGGGGCCACTGACAGGGCGGATCGTGTCGATCCTGCCGCGGACCTCCGGCAAGTACTATCGCTTCAGCCCGTCCCACATCGACGAGTTGGCGGCGCTCCCCTCCGGCACGCTCACGCAGCGGTCACTGATTCTCGCCGTCCGAATTCATCCGGAAAACCCGCAGAGCACGTTTGGTACCTGCAGCCCGATGCTGTGCCAGGAGGCCGCCGCGCACTCGTCGCATCAGGCCCGCATCCGCACCCAAGGCCACCACGATTGGGGCATGCGGTCGCAGCGGATCGTAGGCAATGCCGGCGGCGCCGGCTCGGCCTCCGAAGTGTGCGCTGAGAGCTGGGAAAACCAGGATCTGATCGACTCATGCGTCGACTGCGTGGCGAGCTGGCGGCAGTCGTCAGGGCATTGGAATGCCGTTCGCAGCCCGCAGTCGGCCTACGGCTACGACATCCGCCGCGGCTCAAACGGCATTTGGTACGCCACGGGTATCTTCCTACGGTAACTCGGCCTCAGTAGCGGAAAGCACAAAGATCTTGCCGTCGCCCATGCGACCGGTGCGGGCGATGGCAGTGATCCGCTCGACGACTTCATCCACCCTGGAATCATCCACCCACAACTGGATTTCCACTTTCGGCAGAAAGGCGAGCGAATACTCGCTGTCGCCGTATTGATCGAGGTAGCTCTTCTGGCGTCCATACCCCTTCACTTCCCGAACGGTACAAGCCTCGAGTGGCGCAAACTTGAGCGCCTCGAGCACCTGCTCTGCCAGAAACGGCTTCACCACCGCAAGGACTTCTTTCATGGTGCACCACGCAACCAGCCAGTTGAGGAAGGCGAGGGGGTCGGCGAACGCTCGAGGAGCGTTGGGCGTATCCTCGCCCGCGACGAGACTTTTGCCGCCCCCGAGCCGGGGCCACACGTATGATGAGCGGCTCTAACTGAAGAAATTATCACCGTAAAGATTCATCGGCGGACAGGTCGTGACCGTGATGTCGCCGTTGACCTGCGTCTGGCAGGCGAGCCGCATGGTCTCCTCGTTGCCGATGTAGGCCAGCGACACGGCCAGCCGTCCTGACTCGATGAAGCCCTTCGGGCTGGTATTCTCCATGCCCTTGGTAATGAGCACCCGACAGGTGCCGCAGGTTCCGAATCCGTGGCAGTTCACCACCTTGTTGACGCCCGGATAGAGGCTCACGCCCGCCTGCAGGGCCTCCTTGCGGAGGTTGGCTCCGGCCGGAACTTGAATTTCCTTTTTTTCGTTGGTGAACGTGATCGTGGGCATCGGAATCTCTCGATGGTTGGCCGGCGGTTGCCGATAGTATGGTCGCAACGCCGATACTGTATACGGCACCCCACTCCCCTTCCAGACATCGCAGCTCGCACCATGGCGGAACTCACCAAATACCAGCGATCGATCGTCAAAAACTACTACGACAACCTCGACACGGCCCTGGTGCAGCGGCTGGGTGAGCAGGTCACCGATCTCTACCTCGCCGAGGGTAAGAAGCGGGCCAAGCTCTGGGAGAGCGTCGCGAATTCTCTCGCCAAGGTCGGGGTGCCTCAAAAGCGGATCGACCGCGTGGTGGCCAGCGACGACGCCCGCCAATTGGCGACCTTGTTGCAGGAACTGTGGGCTAAGGATTGACCCCCGGAGGGCTCTGCTCCATCCTGTGGGGCTTCCCCTGGTTGTGGAGCCCACGATGAGCCAGTCTGACAATCCTGCCGCTGCTTCCCCCGCCGCGAGTCCCGCTGACCGGGCTGCCCTCCTCGAGTCGCTACGGTGGCAGAAGTTTCCCGTGCTCGACGACGGCTTCGTGGCCTTGGTCGACTGCATGGGAGACGACGCTGCCGTGGTGCAGGCCGCCCGCGTGAGCTACGGCGAGGGCACGCGCAAGGTGAGCGACGACAGGCAGCTCATCCGCTACCTCATGCGGCATGCCCACACCACGCCGTTCGAGATGGCAGAGATCAAGTTTGTGATACGGGTGCCGATGGATTGCTGGCGGCAGTGGATTCGCCATCGCACGGCGAGCGTCAACGAATATTCGACCAGGTATTCGTTGGCCATCGACTCGATGCAGACGACGCCGGGCAACGAGTGGCGAACGCAGGCCACGAACAATCGCCAGGGCTCGGCCGGCCTCGTCGCCGAGGACCAGGGAACGCGACTCACGCAGGCCGAAAGTGATCTGCAAAACAACGCCCGTCGCGTCTATGAGGAAAGGCTGTCGGCCGGCATCGCCCGCGAGCAGGCCCGCAAGGATCTGCCGCTGTCGACCTACACCGAAGCCTACTGGAAGATCGACCTTCACAATCTCTTCCACTTCCTCGCCCTGCGGATGGATGCCCATGCCCAACTTGAGATCCGCCGCTATGCCGAGACGATCGGCCACGAAATCGTGTCCAAACTTTTCCCACTCTGCTGGGAGGCCTTTCTCGACTACCGTGTGGAGGCCATGCGGCTGACACGACTCGACCAGGGGGTGATCCGCCGCCTCGCTGAGCGCGGCAGCCCGCCCCCGGCCTCGCACGAAGACTTCCTCACGGCCCAGGATCCTTCGTGGGTCGGCCTGGAGCGGTCGCGGGAACGCGATGAATGCCTGGCGAAGCTCAGCGTCCTGGGGCTGGTGCGTTCGTAACGGGCCCGCGCGTCATCACCACCTCCACCTCGTCGCCGGGCTCATACCGTCCGCCATCGGCCGCTAGGGCGATCATGCCGTTGGCGGTCGCCAGCCCGACCAGGTCGCTCGATCCGGTCCACGGCAGGGGCGTCGCGGTGAGGCCGTCGGCCGAACGCACGAGTGTGCAGGGCAGATAGACGGGCCGGCCTGGCGCCGCCTTCGTGGCGGCCGTCAGCCGGGCGCGACTGCGCGGGAGATGCCAATCATCCCGTGGGAGACCGGCAAGCATCTGAATGGCCGGTCGCGTGAAAAGGTCGAAGCAGACGAGGCTACTGGCCGGATTGCCCGGCAGTCCGAAGACGAGCGTCGGCGCCACGTGGTCGCGGCGCAGGACCCCAAAGTAAACCGGCTTGCCCGGCTTGAGCCGAACCTTGTGAAACACCTTTTCGACGCCACACTGCCGGAAGATTTCCGGCACGAGGTCAAGATCGCCGGCCGACACGCCCCCTGAGAGCACGAGCACGTCGGCGGCCAGCCCCTGGGCGACCGCCGCACGGATCGCCTCCGGCTTGTCGGCGGCGATGCCAAGCGAAATCGGCTCCGCGGCCAAGAGCCGCACAGCAGCTGCGATCATCGGGCCATTGGAGTTGCGTGTCTGGCCGAAGTTCGGCACCGCTTCCGGTGGCACCAGTTCGCTCCCCGTCGAGAGGATCGCCACGCAGACCTGCGGTGTGGCCACGACATGTGTGGCTCCCGCCTCGGCGGCAAGGCCGACCGCGCCGGCGGTGAGCGGCGTGCCGGCCGTGAGCACCGTCTCGCCCCGGCGAAACGCCGCCCCCTGACGGGCGATGTGCTGCCCGGCACGGAACCGCTCATCCCGGAGCCGCACCTTCATCCCGGCATGCGCCGCCGACGTGCCGTCGATTGCCAGTTCCACCGGAATGATCGCATCGGCGCCACGGGGAATCGGCGCGCCGGTCATGATCCGGGCACAGGATCCCGACCTGATTTCGAGCGACGTCACGTCGCCCGCTGCGAGGTCGACGACGACATCGAGTTCAACCACGCCGCCGCCCCCCGCCACATCGTCACCCCGCAGGGCGAATCCATCCATCATGGCCCGGTCCCACGGAGGCGAATCGACATCGGCAACCACCGGCACGGCGAGAGTACGGCCGCAGGCATCGAGCAGCCGCTGCCGACGTGGGGGCAGCGGCTCGGCTCTCTGCTCAATCAACGCGAGGGCGTCGGCCAGGTCGATCATGCCCTCACCGCGTCCCCAAGAACGCCCGCAGGAGGTCATAGCCCGCCGGCGTCAGAAAGCTCTCGGGATGAAACTGCACGCCGTAGACTGGCAGCGTCGCATGGCGGATTGCCATGATCTCCCTGCTTCCATCGGGGGCCGTCGACCAGGCGTCGACCTGGAAATCACGGGGCAGCGTGGGTGGGTCGATGACAAGACTGTGATAGCGGGTGGCCTCGATCGGGCTCGGCAGGCCGGCGAAGAGCCCCGCCCCAGAGTGCTCGATCTGGTCCACCTTGCCGTGCATCAATTGCTTGGCCCGTACGATCTTTCCCCCGAAGACCTGGCCGATCGACTGGTGACCGAGGCAGACGCCGAGGATCGGCATCCGGCCGGCGAACCGCCGCACCATGTCGCACGAGATGCCCGCCTCATCGGGAGTACAAGGCCCCGGTGAAATGACGAGGTGGCTCGGCGCCTTGGCCGCAATCTCCTCTCCCGTGATCTGATCGTTGCGATGTACCTCGACAGGCATGTCGGGAGCGATCTCGCCGAACCGCTGCACGAGGTTCCAGGTGAACGAATCGTAGTTGTCGATGAGGAGCAGCATGGCGTGAACGATTCACTCGAGCAGTGTCGAGGGGTGGCCTTCACGATCGACGAGCGGCATCACGTGGGGCTTGTAGATCTGGGTGTAGGCCTCGGCAAGTCGGTGGGCGTCGAGAGCCTCCTGCGATGCCCACTGTTCGACGAGCGTGAACCGCCGGGGCTCGGCGGTGGAGTGGTAGACGTCAAATCTTTGACAGCCCGGTTCGGCCCGACTCTTCCTCATCGCACTGACGAGGAGGTCGCGGATCTTCGACACGTCGGCCGCATCCTTGGCGGTCAGAAGCACGGTGAGGCAAATCATGAAGCGACTTCTGGTGGTAGGGTACGAAGAGTCTAGCCTACCACCACCACCCCCGCGGTCGCAGCCGCGTCGTGCCGGCGACGTGATAAGACCCGCAGGTAGGGCGGCACATAGGCGGCCCGGTGGGCAAATGAGCCGGCCGTCGCCGCCGGACGGGTGTGATCCGGCTCGCAGACGTCTTCAAGTGAGAAGCCGGCGGCGCAGATCCCCCCGAGCAACGCTGCCAGTGAATGGACAAACTCGTGGGTGCCTGCCTCGCGCAGCCGGGAAGGGGCCGCCGGCGGCAGCGGTGCCGACGACGTCTGCGGATGCAGCAGTTCGTATCGACCCGACGCCGCCGGCTCGACTGTGACCTGCAGGCTCATCGGCGACTTGTGCTGGCTCACGTACAACCCACCCGGCTTCGTCACCCGGGCCACTTCGCGAAACACGCGACCGACATCGGGCACATAGCAGGTGCTCACCGGGTGGATGACCAGATCGAAACGTCCGCGGCCGAGCATGGAAAGATCGTCCATCGATCCCTGGAGGATCTGAAAGTCGATCTTTCGTTCGCGAGCCACCTGTCGATCGAGGTCGAGCATCGCCGCTGAAATGTCGAGCACGGTCACCTTCGCGCCGGCCGCCGCATAGAGCGGCCCGTGCTTGCCGCCACCGGCGGCAAGGCAGAGCACCTCAAGGCCATCGAGTCGGTCGGGCAGCCAGCGTCGCCCCTGCGGACCGCCGCCGCCGAGCCAGCCTCGCGGATCATCAAACGCCTCGTCGACTGCCGGCCGCGTCAACGCCGCCCGCTCACGGGCCAGTCGGTCCCAGGCCCGCGCGTTGTGCTCGTGCCTGGGACCGTGGCACGATTCTTCAAAAACGTTCATGGCCGCACGGCCGCTCCAGGGCACTCATGTGGCCGGCTTCAGCAACCCCTGCCGATGCATCACTTCCAGGGGCGGCCCCGGCCGCCACTTCTTTCGCCGCGTGTCATAAACGGCCGGTACGAGCGTCGGCTCCCCTGTCTTTGGGTTGTCGAGCACATCGCCCGCGAGCGGCAGCGTGAACACCTCTCCGCTCTTCGTGCAGACATAGCGGATCTGCTGAATCATCTCCTCCGCGACGGCGGGCGGGCGGGGTGGAAATACGAACGGGGCAATCAGCCATGTCGCCACCGCAGCCGCGATGACGGCAATCCACAGTCGGGCATCTTTCAACATCCGCATCTCCTTGTGTTCATGAATGGTGTCCATGACGGCGTTGAACGATGGTCACTCCAGGTCGTACAGCGCATCCGCCTGCACGACGTCAGCCGGATCGCCATCACAGACGATGCCGATCTTGTGGAAGTCCATCTG
>CAMCYH010000039.1 GCA_945883745.1 Candidatus Kuenenia stuttgartensis | reverse complement strand
TCACGTCTCAGGGTGGCATCCAGATGTGCGGCAACGCTCAGAACTGTGTGGCAGTGTGTCCAAAGCGGATTCCGCTGACGCGGTCAATCGCTCGTGCGGGCCGTGCAGCCACATTTTGGGCGATCAAGAAATTGTTCGATCGCTAGTTTCACGCAAGCCTCGCCATCCATGGCCTCGGCTTGCTTGCCGACCTCCGGCCGGAAGAAACACGGCCCTCCAGGCCTCACTCGCGTGTGATGCCTGACCCAGCCGGGAGCCTCGCCATCCATGGCCTCGGCTTGCTTGCCGACCTCCATCCATCAGGCAGCCCCGGGCGCGAGCCCGGAGGCCAGCGGCGGTGTCAGATGGTGCAGCATCCCGCCGGCTCGCGCCTGGCGGCTATGTGCGGGGCCGGCCTGCAGCGGCGTGCCCAGGTCCCATGTTTGCCCCGATTTCGGCAGCGTGGTACCCTTCCTCCAATAGAAAGAAAGAGGAACATCCGTAGTGTCTTTTGAAAACCGGGGCCACCACTCCGACGCTCCGCAGGTTGATGGCCCACAGCCGGTTGGTGGCGACCAGCAGGGAAGTTTCGATTCGCTGGGCCTGTCGGAATCGACATTGGAAGCGGTTCGCCGCGCTGGCTACACGCATCCCACTCCGGTGCAGGCCGGGCTGATTCCCCGCGCGATCACCGGCATCGACGTGCTGGGGCAGGCCCGTACCGGCACCGGAAAGACGGCGTCGTTCGTTCTGCCGATCCTGGAACGGCTGACCCATGTGCCACCCCGGGGTGACGGCCCGAGGGCCCTCGTGCTCGTGCCCACCCGCGAACTCGCCGTTCAGGTGAAGGACGAGTTCGAGAAACTGGCCCACGGTTCAAAGCAACGGTGCGTCGCGGTCTATGGCGGCAAGCCGATCAAGGGACAAATCGACAAGCTTGCGAAGCGGCCACAGGTCATCGTTGGCACGCCCGGCCGCGTGCTTGATCACATGAGCCGCGGCACGATCATGTTCAACGACCTTGAGATTGTCACACTGGACGAGGCCGACCGAATGCTCGACATCGGCTTCCGTCCCGACATCGAAAAGATTCTCCGCCGCTGCCCGGAGAGCCGGCAGACGCTCCTGCTTTCCGCAACCGTACCGCCGCCTGTGATCACGATTGCCAAGCGGTACATGCGCGACCATGAGACGCTCGATTTTTCCAGCCGCGACATCGCCGTCGAAACGATCGAGCAACGGTATTTCACGGTCGACCCAACCCGGAAGTTTGAACTGCTCGAGCGGCTTCTGGAGCGGGAGCAGCCTCGGCAGGTGATCGTCTTCTGCCGCACCAAGCGCGGCACTGACAAGGTCCATGAACGGCTCGCCCGCAAGCGGAGCCGCCGCGGCGGTGATACCTCCGACGTGGCCTGCATTCATGGTGACCTTGCCCAGAATGTTCGCGATCGCGTAATGCGGCAGTTTCGCGATGGATCGGTGAAAATCCTTGTGGCGACCGACGTCGTGGGCCGCGGCATCGACGTGTCGAGTGTCTCGCACATCATTAACTACGACATCCCGGAGTTTTGTGACGACTATGTCCACCGGGTCGGCCGCACGGGCCGCATGGGCCGTGAGGGCGTCGCGTACACATTCGTGGCTCCGGAAGAGGGGCCGCAACTCACGCGAATCGAACTGCGAATCGACAAACTGCTGGCACGGGATGAGATCGAGGGCTTCCAGGCATGTGATCGTCAAATGCGGGATGCCTCAAGTCCACAGGGCGAGCGACATCCGGGCGAAGCTGCTGATGCCGTCGCCGTCGCGACTGATCCCGTCCCGCCGAAGAAGCCTGCGGCTATGCCTCTCCTCGGCAAGGGCCGCGGCCCGAAGCGACACCGCCGCGCGCTCTAGCTTACGCGACCCCCTCATCGACGCAGGTGTTGCCTTGCCAGCCATCGACCAGTCACATTCTTCTGCATGGATGCTCCCTCCCCCAACGCCCTCGCCCAACGGCTGGAAAGCCTCGCCCTGGCCGGTGTGACCAACCTTCCCAAAAAGCGGCGCGTCTCGCAGGAACCATCTGCCACCGCACGCCAGGCTGAGGCTCTCGTCGCGGCCACGCCTTCGACCAATGGACCGGCTGACCGCGTGCAGGCTCTGGCAATCCTTCGCGACGACGTGGCTGCCTGTACCCGCTGCGGTGAGCTTGCGGCCGGCCGCACGCAGACCGTCTTCGGCGTGGGGCCCGCCGACGCCAGACTCTGTTTTTTTGGCGAGGCCCCGGGGGCCGACGAAGACGCTTCGGGTATCCCCTTCGTGGGGCGGGCCGGCCAACTGCTCACCAAGATCATCGAGGCCTGCACGCTCTCCCGCGACCAGGTTTACATCCTCAACGTGCTCAAGTGCCGTCCACCCAACAATCGGCCACCACACCCAGAGGAGGTGGCCAACTGTCGGGGCTACTTCGAGCGGCAGCTGGCGATCATCCAGCCGGAATTTATCTGCTGCCTGGGGACGTCGGCGGCCCAGGCCCTCCTGCAGACGACCGAGCCGATCGGCAAGCTTCGGCACCGGTGGTTCGACCACGGCACCGCCCGGGTGATCTGCACCTATCACCCGTCGTACCTGCTGCGCAACCCGGCTGCCAAGCGGGACGTATGGGCGGACATGAAGGTGTTAATGGCGGCCATGGGGGTGGGCATGTGACGGTTTTTCTGAAGATGCGGCCGCCGGCTGGCCGAAAGTACCTGTGGGTGACTTTGGGGGAGGGAACAGCCGCTGACGGGATTTTTCCCGGCTGTTGTGGAGGATGCCATGAGCCGCGCCGCCTGGCCGCTACTGTTGCTGGCGATCGCCGCCACGGGCTGCACGATGTGCCCGGACCCGTTCGACTATTCGGGGCCGGTACCCAACGGCGCGGTGACGCAAAACGATTTCGGTGCCCGCAGCAACGGTATCCTTCCGCTCCACGCGACGCCGAGTCCATGGCCGCCGATCGTCGATCGGAATGACGATCGGCCCGAGGCCGAATCGGTCGTCGCAGATTACGCAAGCGCTGTCATTGTCGCCGGGCACGTCGGCGGAGCGGCGATCTCCGGCACCGCGACGGCTGCGTACCCACAAGCCGAGTAGCGGGTCTTTGAGCAGGTCTTACGTCAGCGACGGCTCGGGTGCCCACCCGTCGGGGATGACCGCATCCTTCGGCACCACTGCCACGCCGTCTCGTACGGTGAAGCGGTCGCTGTCGGCGAGCGTTTCCCAGCCCTGATCGTTGACGATCCGTGCCCTCCTGCCGATCCGCACATTCTTGTCGATGATCGCCCCCTCGATGATCGTGCCGTCACCGATCGCCAAGGGGGGCAGCCCGCGGGTCATGTTGGCGGAGATGGTGTCTTCGTCCTCGTAGAAGTCATTGCCGAGGATCACCGAGTTGCGGATCACGACGTTGCGGCCGATCCGGCACCTGAGCCCGATCACGCTGTTTTCAATCACGGCCCCCTCACCGATCACGCCGCCATCAGAAATGAGGCTGTGCCGCACACTCGCTCCGTCAATCCTCGTCGGTGGCAGGAAGCGGGCCCGCGAGTAGATCGCCGCCTCGGCACTGGCCAGTTCGAACGGCGGCTGCGTGGCGGCCAGGTCGATATTGCATTGGTAATACGACCGGATCGTGCCAATGTCCTCCCAGTAGCCGTCGAAGGGATGGAGCTGCACCTTCTTGGCCCGGATCGCCGCCGGAAACACCTCGCGGCCAAAGTCCTGGTAGTCGGTTTTCGTGAGCAGGTCGAGCAGGCAGTCACGGTCGAACAGGTAAATACCCATGCTCGCCATAAGACTGCGGCCCTTCGACGGGATACCGTGGCGATCGATCCAGGTCGGATCGGTCCGTACATGCTCCAACTCGGGCAGCGTCTGCGGCTTTTCGAGGAATCCCCGCACCACGCCGCTCTCGTCAAACCGCATGATCCCCAGGGCTGAGGCCTCCTCGTCCCTCACGGGGATGCCGGCGATGGTCACGTCGGCACCGGTGGACGTGTGCGTGTGGAGCATGTCGGCGTAGTTCATACGGTAGAGCTGATCGCCGGAGAGGATCAGCACGTGCTTGATGTCGGGCTGCTGCAAGTAGCGGATGTTTTGCCGCACGGCATCGGCCGTGCCTTGATACCAGCCGGAGCTATCGAGCGTCTGTTGGGCGGCGAGAATCTCGACATAGCCACCACTGAACGGGTCGAATGTATAGGTGCGGCGGATATGACGATGGAGGCTCACCGAGTTGAACTGCGTGAGCACGTAGATCCGCTTCACACCGCTGTTGACGCAGTTGGAAAGCGGGATGTCGATGATTCGGTACTTGCCTGCCAGCGGCACGGCCGGCTTGGAGCGGTCGCGAGTGAGGGGATAGAGCCGCGTGCCGCGGCCGCCGCCCAGCACGAGTGCCAACACGCGTTGCACGCTCATCGAGAAGTCCTTTGCGCGGGGCCTGAAGGAGGAAACACCCTTCATGCTACGAGAAGCGGCGCGGGGAGAAAATGCCCGTTTTCAGGCCGGGCAGCCGGCCGTCCTACCGCACCACGAAGTTGACCATGCGACCGGGCACGGCCACGACCTTCACGACGGTCTTGCCGACGAGCAGTTCCGCGATCTTCGGATCGGCGAGGGCGGCGGCCTGCAAGGCGGCGGCATCGGCATCCGCCGGCACGACCACCCGACCGCGAAGTTTCCCCTGCACCTGCACGGGCACCTCGACGGTATCGTCCTTGAGCCAGTGCTCCTCGACGGTCGGCCAGGCGGCGAGCGATACCGGCGCCGGCTGGCCGAGGATCTCCCACAATTCCTCCGCGAGGTGCGGGGCGAAGGGGGCGAGGATGGTCACGAACGGCGCGAGGATCGCCCGTGGCCGCCGCTCGAGCGGCGTGGCAAAGTTCACGAATTCCATCATCTTCGCGATCGCTGTGTTGAAGGAGAGGCTCTCGATGTCCTTCGTCACCTTATGGATCGTGCGGTGCAGTTCACGAAGCTGAGCATCCGTGGGAGCGTCATCGCAGACCTGCGTGGCCCGGGAGATTCCGTCGGCCCTTTCATCGACCACGAGCCGCCAGCAGCGGTCGAGGAAACCCCGCACTCCCCCCACGCCGGTCGTGCTCCACGGCTTCGTGGCCTCCAGCGGTCCCATGAACATCTCGTAGAGCCTCAGCGAGTCGGCGCCAAAGTCGCGGACCACCTGGTCTGGATTCACGACGTTGCCGCGGCTCTTCGACATCTTGTGGGCCCGGCTCTCCACACGGATCTGCGGAGCGTCGCGGAGCACGAAATGCTCCCCCTGTTTCTCCACGTGCTCGGCAGCCACTTTCATGGGGGTGTCATCGGGGCCGTGCTCCGTGGCCGACACCCATCCCCCCTTCGTGCTGCGATAGCCGGTGAACTCAACCTCGCCGAGAATCATTCCCTGATTGACGAGTTTGCCGAACGGCTCGGGCTGCGACACATGCCCGCGGTCGTAGAGCACCTTGTGCCAGAATCGGCTGTAGAGCAGGTGGAGCACGGCGTGCTCCGCTCCGCCCACATAGAGATCGACCGGCATCCAGGCCTTCTCGACATCTGGGTCGAGGAAGCGGTCGGTGTTTTTTGGGTCGAGAAACCTCAGGTAGTACCAGCATGAGCCGGCCCACTGCGGCATGGTGTTGGTCTCCCGCCGATATCGTCTGCCATCCTGCTCCACGAAGAGCCAGTCGGCAGCGGCACGGGAGAGGGGCGGATCGGGCGTGGCACCCGGCTTGAAGTCGGTGAGGTCGGGAAGCGGCACGGGCAGTTCGCTCTCCGCGACCGCGCGAATCGCGCCGGTGGGATTTCCGGCTGCGTCGAGCTCGTGAAGGATGGGAAACGGCTCACCCCAGAATCGCTGCCGGCTGAAGAGCCAGTCGCGGAGCTTGTAGTTGACGGCAGGGCGACCCACGCCTGCCTGCTCGAGATCGCGGCCGACACGTTCGATGAACGTGCGCGTGTCGAGGCCGGTATAGGGGCCGGAGGCGACCGCCGTGCCGTCGCCGGTGAACAGTTCACCCGACTGCAGGCTCGTCCCGTCAGGCGGCGCGACGACGGCGACCACGTCGAGCCCGAATTTCCTCGCAAACTCGTGGTCACGGTCGTCGTGGGCAGGCACGGCCATGATGGCACCGGTGCCGTAGGTGGCCAGCACATAATCGGCCACCCACACCGGCACGGGCTGGCCCGTGAGGGGATGGATCACGTGCGACCCGGTGAAGACACCCGTCTTCTCGTGGGCAAGATCGGTGCGGTCGAGGTCGCTTTTGCGGGCGGCCGCCTCACGATAGGCCTCGATCGCGGTCCGTTGTTCGGGCCTGGTGAGGGCGTCGAGCAGCGGATGTTCTGGGGCGATCACCATGTACGTCACGCCGTAGAGCGTGTCGGGCCGCGTGGTGTAGATCCGCAGCACGTCGCTGCCGGGTTTGGCAGGAAACAAGCCGGCCGCCCGTGCCTTTCGCCACGCCTCGAACGCCGTTGCATCACCGGCCGGTGGGATGAAGAAGTCGACTTCCGCACCGGTGCTGCGTCCGATCCAGTCACACTGCAGCTTCTTGATGCTGGCCGGCCAGTCGAGGTGCTCGAGTTCCTTTTCGAGCCGTTCGGCGTAGGCGGTAATCCGCAGCATCCACTGCCGCAGCGGCAGCCGCACCACGGGGTGACCGCCCCGCTCGCTCACTCCGCCGATCACCTCCTCATTGGCCAGCACCGTGCCGAGCGCCGGGCACCAGTTCACGGGCGCCTCCGACTGGTAGGCAAGGCGGTGCTCATCTCGGAAGGTGGCAATCGCGGCCTCACCCGCGGCAGCGACCTCGGGCGGAATCGGCAGTTCGGCGATCGGCCGTCCCTTCTGCTCCACGGCATCAAACCACGTGTCGAAGAGCACGAGAAAAATCCACTGCGTCCAGCGGACATAATCGAGGTCGGTCGTAGCGACCTCGCGGCTCCAGTCGTAGCTGAAGCCGAGCATCTTTAGCTGGCGACGGAAGGTGTCGATGTTGCGGGTGGTGCTCTCGCGGGGGGGGGTGCCAGTGCGGATCGCATGCTCCTCGGCAGGGAGGCCGAAGGCATCGAAGCCCATCGGATGCATCACGGTCGTGCCCCGCATCCGCTCGAAGCGAGCCACGATGTCGGTGGCGGTGTAGCCCTCGGGGTGGCCGACATGCAGTCCGTCGCCGCTCGGGTAGGGAAACATGTCGAGCACATAGGCCTTGCGACCGGCCGGCAGCCGGGGCGTGGCGAAGGAATCGTGCGCTTCCCACCAGGCCTGCCACTTGGGCTCGATCCGTGCGGGCTGGTAGCGGGGCATGGGCGGGTCCGTGGTCGGCGGTGAACTGTTCAGTCCGGGGCGGCCCGTTTCTAATAGGGCAACCCCGTTCTCCAACCCCGTTCTCATGGGGCGGCCCGATTCTAATGCTTGGGCCTCACGGGGCAACGCGATCTGCCCCACTCCGGGAGTGACGATGTCCAACACCAGCCCATCGAATGACCCGCTTGCCCTGCCGCGCCGCATGCTGCGGCAACTCCGCAGCGCCGGGGGACGGTTCAAGATGGCCGACTCGCTCGGCACGCGACTCACCGGTCGCGACCTCCTCGTAAGAATCATGGCGGCCCGGCTGGTACTCGAGAAGGTGCTTGAACCGGAAGAGAAAAATGTCGGCGTGCTGCTGCCACCAACGGCTGGCGGGGCAATCGTGAATGCAGCGTTGGCCCTTTCGGGCCGCGTGGCCGTCAACCTCAACTACACGACGTCACAGGGGATCCTCGATGTCTGCATCGCGCGGGCTGGGCTACGTCATGTGATCTCGAGCCCCGCATTCCTGACCCGCGTCAGGCTCGACGTGGGTGAAAAACTGCTCGACGCGGGATCGCTTCGCTCGCAGCTCACGACCGGCCAGAAGCTCATTGCCTTCATGCAGGCGCGGCTCCTACCGCTGCCGATCCTGGAGAAACTGCTCGGGGTCGACCAGCTGCGGCCTGACGACGTGCTGACGATCATCTTCACGTCGGGCTCGACAGGCGACCCGAAGGGCGTGGTGCTGACGGAGGAGAATGTCGGCTCCAACGTGCGAGCAATCGATCACATGCTTCATCTGTCAGCGGCCGACGTGGCCCTCGGTGTGCTGCCCTTCTTCCATTCCTATGGCTACACGACCACGCTCTGGACGCCGCTCACGCTCGAGCCAGGGGTCGTGTATCACACCGATCCGCGGGATGGACAGACGGTAGGCCGGCTCGCCCGCGAGCATCATGCCACGATCCTGATGGCCACGCCCACGTTTCTGCGGATCTACATCCGCCGCACACCGGCCGAGGATTTCTCGACCCTCGAGGTGGTGTTCGCCGCCGCCGAGAAGCTCACGAAGGATGTCGCCGACGCCTTCGAGAAGACGTTTGGCGTACGGCCGAGCGAGGCGTACGGCGCGACCGAACTCGCGCCGCTCGTGGCGGCCAACGTGCCCCCGGCCCGGCATGTGCCAGGGCGGCGGACCGATGCACGCGAGGGCACCGTGGGCCAGCCGATCCTCGGGTGCAAGGCCCGGATCACCGACCGCGAGACAGGCGCCGACCTGCCCGTTGGCAAGGAGGGCCTCTTGTGGATCAGCGGGCCAAATGTGATGCAGGGGTACCTGGACCGGCCCGACCTCACCGCAAAGGTGGTGCACGACGGCTGGTACTGCACTGGCGATATTGCAGTGCTCGACCATGACGGCTTCATCACCATCACCGGCCGAGAGAGCCGCTTCTCAAAAGTGGGAGGCGAGATGGTGCCCCACCTGAATGTGGAAGAGGCGATCAACGAGGAGCTCGGCGCAACCGACGGCGAGATGCTGGCGGTGGTGTCGGCCGTGCCCGATCCGGCGAAGGGAGAGCGGCTGGTGGTGTTTCACGCCTGCGACATTGACGACCCGCGGGCCCTCTGCCGGCGGCTTGCCGATCGCGGCCTGCCCAACCTGTGGATTCCGGGAGCCGATGCATTTGCCCGCATCGATGAAATTCCGGTGCTGGGATCGGGCAAGCTCGATCTCAAACACCTCGGCGATCTGGCCCGCGAGCGATTTTGCCGGCAGGCGGGAGCATGATGACAGCCTCCGGCAGAGTCGAACCGCGGATCGACGTCATTCTCGGTCGCTGCGATGACATGCGGGCGGAGGTCTATGTGCGAGCGACGGGCCTGCCACCCACGGGACAACTCCCCGTACTCAGCGGCTCGCTCACCGGCCCCGAGTCACGGCTCGCCATCACACTGCCGGCCACCGCGCAGCTATCCGATCTTGGGGCCGGCCCGAGCGGAAGCGATGGCGCCGCTTCCGGCGTCGACCATTCGGCGGTGGGCCGCGGCATTCTCACCGAGCCCGGCTACTGGACGCCGGAACTGCCGCATCGGTACCGGCTCCGTGCAGAGGTGCGGGCAGGGGGTGACGTGCTCGCATCGTGCGATCGTCTTGTCGGCCTGCGGCGGCTGGGCGTTCGCGGGAGATCGCTGTGGCTGGAGGGAAGGCGGTGGGTGCCGCGCGGCGTGGCCTGCGTGGCGGATGAACTCGAGTCTGGCCTCTTTCGCGATCTCTCGGCGACGGCGGTACTCGACGACCCCGAGGAAGTTCACTGCACGGCAGCCGATGAGGCGGGCGTGGCGATCATCGCCCGGTGTGGCGGCGAACCGCGAGCGGCTTGTCGCCGCTGGGCAGGCCATCCGAGTGTGATGCTGACCGTGCTGCCCCATGGCACCGATGCTGCCGCCGTGGCATCGTTGCTCGATGCCATCCGGCCATTCAAGGGCACGATGCTCCTCGGTCTGCTGGTGGATGGAGGCGAGCCGCCACCGGCTGTGCCGAAGGGAATCGATTGCCTGGTCATGTCGCTCGTGGCAGGGAGGATGCCGGATGGAGCATGGCGCACGCCACCACCCCTGCCGGCGCTCGCGATGCGGCCGACGGTCGGCGACATCCGCGCTCGCCGCGCAGCCTGCGATGCGCTGCAGGCCGATCTGGCCACCTGGCGTGGCTGCTCAGCAAGCGGGTGGGACTGGGCCGGATACCTGTAGCCCGCAGGGCCAGCGACGGCCCTGCGGGCGCTCAGACGAGCAGACTCAGACGAACATCGGCTGCGGCGGGAACAATGACCCGCGGCCGAGTCGAACCCGTGGGAGAAGGCCATGCAGGGCTTCTCCCACGATCAATCAGATCGCAGCCCCAGCCGTCTCACCGGTGCGGATCCGCACCACGTCGGCCAGCTGTGTCACGAAGATCTTGCCGTCGCCGACCTGGCCGGTACGGGCCGTCGTCATGATCTTGTTGATCACGCCCTGGGCCTCGGCTTCATCGACTACCACCTCGATCTTCACCTTTGGCAGGAAGTCGACCGAGTATTCGGCGCCACGGTAGGTCTCGGTGTGCCCCTTCTGGCGACCAAAACCCCGCACCTCGGTAACGGTCATTCCCTTCACGCCCATCGCGTTGAGGGCATCCTTCACTTCCTCGAGTTTGAAGTGGCGAACAATGGCTTCAATCTTCTTCATGGCTGATCTCTCTGTTGCTTTCTTTTCGGAGGAGGCTTCGACTGACCGGGCCGCTCGCAATGACCGACCGCCGGTCCCGAGCCTGAGAAACGCACACGGCGTGCCAAATGCCGACTCGCCGTTTCGCTCGCATTCTAACGACATTCAGGATCAGATGGGTGTCGCGCATCGAAAGCGCCCGGCGGATATCCGCCCGGCGGACACACGGCTTTTTTGGTATATATCGCGGGCCGCACGAGCTGTCGCGCACGCGCGACGCGGCAACGCCGGGGGTGCCCCCTTGTGCCTCACAAATGAGACACCCGCCTCTCGACCAATGGAGCATCAGGCCATGACTGCACGAAAATCGGGCACTGCCTCGAATCGCCTCAGCCGCCGCGAATTCGCCGGCCTTGCCACCGCCACGGCGGTCGCCCTCACGGCCAGGCCGGCCGCAGCCCGTGCCCGCCGGCTCGGCAATGAAACGATCATCGGCTCGGGGCCGCACCAGTTTCGCGTCCGCCATAACTTCCCGCAGCTTCCCGACAGCTACACCTGGCAGACCACGCACAACGTGGCGGTCGACTCCGCGGGCAATCTCTATGTGATCCACGAAGGGCAGAAGGATCGCAAGGACCACCCGGCAATCTTTGTCTTCGACCCGGCTGGAAAATTCATCCGGGCCTTTGGTAGCGAGTTTCAAGGAGGCGGCCACGGCATCGAAATCCGCAAAGAAGGCGACGAAGAGTTTCTCTATGTCTGTGGCTATCAGGGCGTGAAGGCCTTTGCGAAGATGACCCCGCAGGGAGAAATAGTCTGGTTCCGGAAGGCACCGATGGAGTCGGGCGCGTATGCCGCCGGTGAAGACATCTCGACCAAGCCGAGTTGGAACCGGCAGGGCTTTCTGCCCACCAACTTCGCCTTCCTCGACGACGGCGGCTTCCTGCTCGCGGACGGCTACGGCGCATTCAAGATTCACCGGTACGATAAGGATGCGAAGTGGGTGAGCTGTTTCGGTGGCGCGGGCAAGGGGGAGGGCACGTTCAACACCCCTCACGGCATCTGGATCGACCGTCGCCCCGCGGCTGATGGCTCGTCACGCGAGCCGACGATCGTGGTCTGCGACCGGGCCCACCACACGCTCCAGGTGTTCGCGATGGACGGCAGCTACAAGGAAACGGTCGCCGGCTTCGGCCTGCCGGCCAACCTCGACACCTGGCAAAACCTGATGGTCGTCCCTGAGTTGAAGGCCTGCGTGACGCTGCTCGACGAAGCCAACAAGCCGGTTGCCCAACTTGGTCGGGCGGTGGAACGGCTCGACGAAGTGAAAAACCTCCGCACGCTGCCCGACCAGTGGAAGGACGGCGAGTTTGTTCATCCCCACGACGCCTGCTTCACCCCGAGCGGCGACATCTTCGTGGCCGAGTGGGTTGCCACCGGCCGCGTCACCAAGCTCGAGCGGGTGTAGGGGTGTCAGGCCTTGTCACTGAGAAGCATGAGAGGAGCCCATGATGAACTGCCGCCGTCTCGTCGCAGGTGTGCTCGTCCAGTGCTCGGTCTGGATGGCCGTGCTACCTGTGGCTGCTGAACCGAACTACGATGAAAAGAAGGTCCGGTCGTGCACGCTGCCCGACGTCCTTGCCGGCCCCGACGCATCCCCGGTCGCCACGGCCGCTGCCTGGCGGGACGTCGCGCGGCCGCACCAGCTTTCTCTGCTTGAAAAGACCGTCTACGGACGACAGCTTCCGCCCGCGTTCACCTTCCCGGTGGGTGACGTCGAGCGGGCCGAGGTGACGCTTGCTGATGGCGTGAGGGCGACGCGGCTCCAGGCCAGGCTCCGCATGGGGCAGGCCAAGGAGGCACCGCTCGTCGACGTACTTCTCTATCTTCCTGTTCCTGCGACCGGCGGTCCGTCGCCCGTCTTCCTCAACCTCAACTTCAAGGGCAACCAGGCCGAGCATCCCGACCCCGGCATCCATCTCTGCCAGGCATGGCTGCCGAACGACGACAAGAATGGCATCGTCAACAACCGCGCCACCGAGGCTTCGCGGGCTACTCACACCCGTCGCTGGCCGGTCGAAACGATGCTTTCCCGTGGCTACGGAATGGCGACGGCCTGCTACGGCGACATCTTTCCAGATCGATCCGATGGCCGGGCCGACAGCGTGCTCGCGTCACTCGGTCGGCCCGTCGCCGGTGAACTCCCGCCTGACGAACCCGGCGCGATCGCCGCCTGGGCCTGGGGCCTGTCGCGAATTCTCGACTGGCTCATCCGGCTGCCCGAGGTCGATCCGACGCGGGTTATCGTCGTGGGCCACTCCCGCAACGGCAAGGCTGCGCTCTGGGCCGGCGCCTGCGATGAACGGTTTGCGATGGTCGTATCGAACGAGTCGGGCTGCGGCGGAGCAGCGTTGGAACGCCGTAACTACGGCGAGACAATCGCCGACATCACGACGCGGTTCCCGCACTGGTTCTGTCCGACGTTTGCGACCTATGCGGGCCGCGAGGATCACTTGCCGACCGACGCGCACGTGCTGCTGGCGATGGCCGCCCCGCGGCCTCTCTATGTGGCCAGTGCGATTGACGACCGCTGGGCCGATCCGCGGGGTGAGTTTCTCGCCGCCGTCGCGGCCGAGCCCGCCTGGAAGGTGTTTGGCATGACAGGTCTGGGCACGACCGATTGGCCGGCCGTCGACATGCCGGTTGGCGGACGAATCGGCTATCACGTGCGGTCGGGCGGCCACGACCTGCTCGAGTACGACTGGCTGCGGTTCGCCGACTTCGCCGACAGGAATCTCCCTCCGGTGGCTCCGCCCACAGTCAATGCAGCCGACTTGTTCCGTCCGGTTCAGCAGCCGCTGCCCGTGCCGCCACCGCCCGGCGCGACCGTGCTCTTCGGCGACGGCAGCGCGGGGCCGCCAAAGTTCACGAGCATGGCCGGCGGGCCGATTGACTGGACGGTCAAGGATGGCAGCCTCGTGGTCAACACGACCAGCGGTCATGCCAACCACATCGTGTCGACGGTGAACTTCCAAGACGCCCACATCCACGCCGAGTTCAAGGTCTCACCCGAGGCCCACGGCAACAGTGGTCTCTACATCCACGGCCATTACGAGATGCAGATCTATGATTCGTTCGGCACCGAGCCGCCCACCGAGCAGGACGAGGGCGCCGTCTATCGGTTTGGCAAACCACTCGTGAACGCGTCGCGGCCGGCCGGCGAGTGGCAGGTGTATGACATCCGCTTCATTGGCCCGCGCCGCGACGCGGCCGGCCGAATCATGCAGGCAGGAAGCATCACCGCCTGGCTCAACGGGAAGCTCGTGCAGGATGGCATCACGTTCACCGAACCACGATCGCCATACATTCCGTATCGGCACGGCGCGACCGATTTTCTCCGCGGTGCGGAACAGAATCTCCGCTTTACCGGCTCAGGCCCACTTTTTCTCCAGGATCACGGCAGCCCGACCCAGTTTCGAAACGTCTGGATCAAACCGCTGAACAAAGGCTCCTGAAAGGCCCGCCTCTTCAGGAAAGCATTCGGCCGCGGGATGGTTTGTCGCCCACACCTCACGGCATTATCCTTGGGCGACGCGGGTTGGTGTTCCTTTGCTTGTGGAGGTCAGCATGAAGAAGGCCCAGGTATCTCTTGCCTCAGCGGCAACCCGTCGTGAGTTTCTCAAACTCACTGCCACGGCTGGTGTAGCGACTGCGGCGCCCTACGTAATCACGTCGAAGGCGCTCGGCGATGCCACCACGCCGCCCGCCAGCGACCGGATTGTGATGGGGGGCATCGGCATCGGCAACATGGGCAAGGGTGATCAGGGAGCGTTTCTCGGCCGTCCCGACGTGCAGTATGTGGCCGTCTGCGATGTGCGAAAGAAGTGGCGGGAGGAGGGCAAGGCTCGGGCCGACGACAAGTATGGCAACCAAGACTGCGCCGCGTATGTCGACTTCCGCGACCTCTTGGCCCGCGGCGACATCGACGCCGTCCACATTGCGACCCCCGACCACTGGCACTCGATCATGACGATCGCCGCCTGCCGATCGGGCAAAGATGTCTACCTGCAAAAGCCCGAAACCCTCACGCTACGGGAAGGACCGCTGATGGTCTCCGCCGCCCGTCGTTACGGAAGGGTGGTGTCTGGGGGCAGCCAGCGGGTTTTGGGCGACTACCGCGGCATCGTCGACCCGATCTGGGCTGGTGAGATCGGCAACATCAGGTCGATCGATATCTCGGTCGGTGGTCCGTCGATGCCCTGTTATCTTCCCGCTCAAACGACACCTCCTGATATCGACTGGGACCTATGGCTCGGACCGGCTCCCTGGGAGCCGTACAACTCCGGCCGCTGCGACGGCAACTACGGCACCGGTGGCAACAGTTGGCGGAGCTACATCGACTACTCCGGTGGCAGCCTCACCGACTGGGGTGCCCATCACTTCGGTGGTGCGATTTTCGCCGCCGACCTCCGGGAACTCCAGCCGTCGAAGGTCACCTATTTCCCCGCCTCTGCCGACGGCAAGACCGCTGCGTATGTATCGGTGACGTACCCTAACGGCACCGAATTGTTTCACAATCGCCCCGCGTCCCTCAGGCCGGCGGCGTCGATCACTCACCAGGGGGCGATTCAGATCGCAGGCGACGGCAAGCCACGCGCCGCCAAGCCCGTGCCGCGCTATCGGAATGGCGAGACAAGCATCTACGGCGACTTCATCCAGTGCGTGAAGACCCGTCAGCGGCCCTTTCGCGACATCGAATCAGCCGTCAACACGATGACAGCCCCCCACATGATCGCCATCGGCTATCGGCTGGAACGGTCGCTCATCTGGGATCGGGCCAGCCAACAGTTCAAGAACGATGAAGGGGCCAACCGGCTCCTCGACCGCGCCCGCCGCGAGCCGTGGTCGATTTCGTAGCCCATCTCGTCCAGGAGACCAGTCATGCCTTTCGATCCGACCGCGCTCGATACAGCCTTCAAGTCGCTTGCCGCCTACGACTGGGCTGCTGACACGGCACCATTCCAGATGATCGACGCCGCGGTGATTGCGGCGGCGGCTGACAAGGCGCTGCGGGCCGACCTTGAAAAGCGGTTCGGTGCCCTGCTCGCCGATGGCACGAGCCGGGCCGCCAAGGAATATGTCTGCCGCAAACTGATGATGATCGGGACTGCGGCAAGCGTGCCTGCCCTGGCCGCTTTCCTTGGCGATACCGACAATTCCCATATGGCGCGGTTTGCCCTCGAGCGGATTCCTGGCCCCGAGGCGGGAGCCGCACTGAACAAAGCGCTCGGAACGGTGAGCGACGCCCTTAAAATCGGCATGATGTCGTCACTCGCTTCCCGCCGCGACCTGGCCTGCGTGCCGGTGCTCACGACGCTTCTCAAGGGACCGCCGCTCCTGGCGATCCCGGCCGCCAACGCGCTCGGCACGATCCACTCCACAGAGGCGATAGCTGCTCTGGCAGCGGCCGATCCCTTCGCGGCCGAAGGTGTCGGAGAGGCCGTCGTCAACGCACGGCTTGCCTGCGCGGAATCGCTCTTGGCCGCCGGCAAGCGGGCCGACGCGCTGGCGATCTACCAAGGCCTCGCGAAGGCCGCGGCCGGCAAGCCCGACGCCAAGGCAATCGAACTGGCCGCCACCCGTGGCATCCTCGCCTGCGCCGACGCAGTCGCCGCCGCGTCCTGACCCGAAATCATCCCTTCTGGAGCATGCAGCATGTGGCCCTTCACCGCTCTCCCCTTCTTGACCGCGGCGATTATCCTCACTTCGCCAGTCATCGTGCACGCAACTGACGATCCGGTCGCACTCACAATCGATCTCTTCTCCCGCGACGATGCTGATTTCCGAGCGATCGGGCTGGATCGCGTGCGGCACGGCACAAAGGGCGAGGCAGCTACTTACCGCTTCGCAGCCGAGATCGCCAAGCAGTCTCCCGAGCGGCAGATCGAGCTGGTGCGGGCGCTCTCCGATCGCGGCGATGCCGCCGCAGTTCCCGCCATCACCGCCCTCCTCCTCCAGGCCAAGGATCCGGCAGTGCGGGCGGCGGCAGTGCTCGGCCTTGGCACTCTTGGATCTCAGATGGAGGTCGCCGTGCTGAAGCGGTCACTGGCAGCCGCTGAGCCCGAGAAGGGGGCGGCACGCCGTGCCCTGACGATCATCCGCGGCGATGCAGCCACGAAGGAATTAATCGACGCAGCGAAGTACGGTGAACCGGCACTTCGGTCGTCACTCATCGACATTCTCGCCGACCGTCGTGCCCGAGTCGCCCTGTCCGATTTCGCCGCGATGACGGTCGATCCCGATCCAGCCGTGCGGTCGGCCGCACTCCGGGGCCTCGAAAAACTTGGCGGCCCGGAGCAGGTGGCCGGCCTCATTGCCGGCGTGATCAAGGCTGCGGCCGGCGGTGAGCGTCGCGAGGCGGAGCGCGCGGTTGTCGCGGTATGCACCAAAAACCCGAATCATGAGGCGGCGGCGAAAATTTTCCTCGAGGCCTTCAAGAAGGCCCCCGAAGGAGACCAGGAGACGCTCCTCCCGGCACTTGGCGGCGTGGGAGGGCCGGGCGCCTTGGCGATCGTCGACGAACTGATCGCCAGTTCTGACACGGCCAAGAGGACATTCGGGCTTTCGGCGTTGTCCCGCTGGCCCGATGCAACCGTCGCTTCGCGGCTGACAGACCTCGTCGGTAAGGCACGCGATCCGGCCGAGCGGGCGCTCCTGCTCGGGGCGCTGATCCGGATCGCGCCGCTCCCCGACAACAAGCTCAACGATGGCCAGAAGCTCGACCTCGTCAAGAAAACGATGGACCTGTGTCAGGCCGACGAGGATCGTGCCCGCCTCATCGAGCGGGTCAATGCGATTCGCACGATCGACACGTTTCGATTCGTTCTTCCCTTCCTCGATCAGCCGCCTCTGGCCGAACCGGCCTGCAAGAGCCTGGTCGAGTTGGCCCACCATCGCCAGCTGCGGGATGCCCACAAGGACGAGTTCGTCAAGGCGCTCGACCGCGTGATCACGACGACAAAAAATCAGGAACTCGTCGATCGGGCCACTGCCTACAAGGAAGGCAAGACGTGGGAACGCAAGAAGAGCTGACGGGACCTATTTCCTGAACGCCGCGCCATCGATGCCGTGCCCTTTCATGAGCCGGTAGAGCGTGCCGCGGGGCACGCGGGCATCGCGGGCGGCCGCCGACACATCGCCCGAGTGCCGTGCGAGCAGGTCGGTGAGATACTGCCGCTCAAACTGGGCCACATGGCGGGCCCGCTGGGCGAAGAAGCCGTCGACCGTACTGTCCCCGACGCACTCGCCGACCACCCTCCCTGCTGCCGTCACGATCTCATCGGGCAGATCCTCGACGCCGGCCGTCTTTGACCGGGTCATCGCGATCGCCCGCCGGACGGCGTTTTGCAATTCACGGACGTTGCCGGGCCAATGGTAGCCCTTGAGCACCTGGTAGGCATCGGTGGTGAGCCCTCCCTGACCACGGCCCATCTCCTGCGCGGCACGGTGGGCAAATGATTCGGCCAGGAGTCCGATGTCGTCCCCCCGAACCCGCAGCGGCGGAAGATCGATCCGCACCACATTGATCCGATAGAAGAGGTCGCGGCGAAACTCTCCCTGCGCCACCATCTCGTCGATGTTCCGCGACGTGGCCGCCACCACCCGGACATCGACGGCGTTTTCCTGCCGCGCGCCGACCCGCCGTACCCGTCGTTCCTGAAGCACCCGCAACAGCTTGGCCTGCACGGCGGGGGTCAACTCGCCCACCTCGTCGAGAAACAGGGTGCCGCCGTCGGCGCACTCGATGAGTCCCATCCGTCGGGCGTCGGCGCCAGTGAAGGCGCCTCGCTCGTGGCCGAAGAGTTCGCTTTCAAGCAGCGCGTCCGGGATCGCCCCGCAGTCGACTGGCACGAAGGGTCCGGTCGCACGCCGGCTACGACGGTGAATCGACCGCGCGACGAGCTCCTTTCCGGTACCGGTCTCACCCGTGATGAGCACGTCGACGGAACTGCCCGCCACGCGATCGATCACGGAATAGACCTGCTGCATCGGCGGGCTCGTGCCAAGAAAGTCATCGAAGGAATAGGGCTTCTCGACCGCGCGGCGGAGCACCTGCTCGGCCGCCCTATGACGAGATGTCGTCAGCAGTCGTTCAAGCGAATCCTCGAGGTCGGCCTCGACGCGGCCGATGTCGAGATAGTCGCCGGCGCCCGCCTGCAGGCAGGTCCGGGCCGTTTCAATTCCAGGCTCGGCATCGATGACCACCGTCGGGAGCTGCGGATCGGCCTGCCGGACCGTGGCATGGAGAGCGTCGGCGCTGCGGGCCGTTCGGGCCGTGATGATTGCCACATCCCAGGCATCACGGGCTAGTGTCTCCGCCGCCGCCTCGGGGGTGGTTTCGACACGCAGTTCCATCGGCTGTAGCCGGGCCACAAGCCGGGCATAGGGCAGGCCGACACCGCCCTCGGAATCGACGATCAGGATGCGGGGCTGCTGCACGGCGACGCCAATGCTGGAGAGAAACCGCGACGACCACCAGTCACGCGGGCCGCCTCCCACGTGAACGACCAGTATGCGAACTGCCCAGCCCGAACACAACGCAGAGCAGGCTCGAGCCTGCCATAACAGCTTGAGGACGCTGTCTTACGGGAGTGTGCGGAGAGTCGTTCAAACAGGTGACGAGCCAGGGCCGGGTGAACCTGACGCGAGTTGGCGTATCCTCGCCTCCGAAGCGGAGGGTTTACCCGGCCCGGGCGGTGATTCAACTGCTTCCTGTGGTACATTGCTGGTTCACAATCATCAGCGCGAGGAGACGAGCCCCAGTGCCAATTGACCCCTATTCCCCCTGCCCCGGCGGCCTCGACAAGAAGATCAAGTTTTGCTGTGCCGAGCTGGTCGGTGACCTCGAGCAGATCGACCGCCTGATCGAGGGTGACCAGGTCGCGGCGGCGCTCGAGCAGACGAAGCGGCTCTGCGACAAGCACCCCGGAAAGGCCTGCCTGCTGGCCACGCGGACGAAGCTTGAACTGGCCTCCCGCGAATACGGCGCCGCGGCCGCCACGAATCAGGCGTTCCTCACCGCCCATCCCGACAACCCGCTGGCCCTCGGGCAGGCGGCCATTGTCGATGCCGTGGCGGGCAATATTCAGGAGGCGGCCCAACGTTTCGACAGGGCCAGGGAACAGTGCGGAGCGGAGGTGTCACCGGAGTTCACACGGATTGCTGCCACGCTCGTGCAGGCTGGGGCCCAGTCGGGTCATGTCGGATTTTCCCAAGGGATCGTTGAATGGCTGATCGATAAAAACCTCGGCTCCGACGAGGAGCATCGCCTGCTGGCGGCGATTGTCGGCTCCGCGGGCGTGCCCCCCGCGCTCCGCACGAAGGTGCACTTCTCCCTGGAAACAGGTGATCACCCGTGGCTGCCTGACTTCGAGACAGCCCTCAAACACGCCGAAGCCTGGCGACTCTCGAAGGCACTCACGCTCTTTCGAAGCCTCAAGAGTGTGGCATCGACAAACCCTGGGATCTTCACAAACATCGCCGTGCTCTGCGAGATGCTCGCCCGGCCGTTCGAGGCCTCGGAAGCCTGGCTCAAGGTGGCACTCCTGCGTACCGACTCGCCCGATGATGCCATCGAGGCAACTGGGCGAGCGATCGCACTCGAGACGGAAGCCGATCCTGACCGCTCGCCGCTCGTGCTGTTTGCGCAGGCCCGTGCGTCCCTCTCGCTCACGGGGCCCGACGCCCTCGACCTGCTCGAGGACAAACTCCGCCACGACAAGCATTGCGAGCCGGCCCCGTTCAATCGTTCCGAGTGGGTGCAGCGCGGCGCTGCGGCGCCGCACTCACTGTGGCGTCTCTACGAAGGCCCAGTCGATGGCGAGGCTCCCGTTCGCCTGCTGGCCTCCTTGCTTCTTTTCGGTCGCCAGACCGACAAGGAGCCCGAGGCCATCCTGCAAGGCTTCGCACCCGACGTGGCTCAGGCGATCCCGATCGCGGAGACGCTCCTCGGCGCGAAACTCGCCCTGGATGAGCCGCAGGAAGGCCTGCCCGTGGCAGCGCCGACGAGTTGGCTGCTCGGCGCGCAGTTTCGCAGCCGGATCCCCGAGGAACCGAAAGCTCCACCGGCCGCCGGTGCACCATCTGCGGTCGACGCCTACCTCGAGACCCAGCGGGTGGCGGTGCGGGAGCGGTTTATCAGCGAGTGGCCGCAGACTCCCCTCCCCGAGTTGCTCGGCAAGACGCCGCGCGAGGCGCTGCTTCAGCCCGAGGGACGGCTCCGGGTCGAGGCACTGGTGAGCGAGGGTGAAGCGACGGCCCGCCGGCCAGACATGAACGAGGCCTGGTCCACGATCCGCGCAGCCCTCGGACTGGCGTCGGCGGCGACGATTGACTCACCGCGACCACTGGAGGAGGTGGCCCCGCTTCGCTGGCACCGGCTCGCCCTGCAGAAGGTCGACCTCGATCAGCTCCGCGGACTGCTTGTCACGTCGATCGATGCCGGCTTTGAGCTTGCCGCCGAGCGGGCCGCGAAGGAGATCCTCTCCCGCAGCGATGCCACGCCTGCCGACAAGTGGCAGTCGTACGGGTTTCTTGAACAGCGGGCGACGCTCACCAACGAGAAACTCTCGATCATCGCCGTGCTCCGCCCGCTGGCGGCGGAACTGAAGGCCAACGACGGCATGCTCGACGTGGCCGAACTGCGAATTCGCCTGCAGCGGGGAGACCAGGCCGAGATCGTGCGGCTGCTGGAGCACCTCCGCAGCCACCACGCCCGCGACCAGCAGGTGCTCGGGGCGCTCGCCGAGGTGCTGATGGAGGCGGGGGTCGACCTCTCGGCCCTGGCCGGTGGCCCTGGCATGCGGCCAGGCCAGCCAGCCGCAATGGGAGGCCTCCCCGGCGCTGCTTCCGCAACTGGTGTTCCGCCCGTCGAAGCCGGCAAGATCTGGACGCCCGGCGGTGAGCAGGGCGGCGGGAGCGGCGAGAAGAAGATCTGGACCCCCGACTAGCCGATGTTTGACCCGCATGACACCGCCGCGATGGCACGGGCGTTGGAACTGGCCCGCCGCGGTGAAGGGCGTGTCGAGCCCAATCCGATGGTCGGAGCCGTCGTGGCCATCCGCGATGCCGCAGGCCACCACCACGTCATCGGAGAAGGATGGCATGCCGACTTCGGCGGGCCACACGCCGAGATCATGGCATTGGGAGCCGCGGGCCCTCGTGCCCGTGGCGCGGCGCTCTTCGTGACGCTCGAGCCCTGTTGCCACCACGGCAAGACGCCCCCCTGCACCGATGCCGTGATTGCCGCCGGCATCAGCCGTGTTGTGATCGCCGCCCGTGACCCGTTTCCGGCCGTGGCGGGCGGCGGCATCGCGGCGCTCGAACGCGCCGGACTCGTCGTGGAAGTCGGCCTCCTGGAGCGTGAGGCGACGCGTCTGACGGCCCCCTTTCGCACCCTGGTGGACCACGGCCGCCCGTGGGTGATTGCCAAGTGGGCGATGAGCCTCGACGGCGCCTTGGCCACCGGATCGAGCGATGACCGCTGGCTGTCGTCGCCTGCCTCGCGCCGGCTTGTGCACGAACTGCGTGGCCGGATCGACGGCATCCTGGTCGGCATCGGCACGGCGGTCGCAGACGATCCGCTCCTCACGCCGCGCCCGCGCGGTTCACGCACCCCACTGCGGATCGTGCTCGACTCGCAGGCCCGGCTCCCGCTGACGAGCCAACTCGTGCAAACGGCCCGCGAGAGTCCGGTGCTCGTGGCTGTTGGCGGGGAGGCTCCGGCCGAGGAAGTGGCCGCCCTTCAGAAAGCCGGCTGCGACATCTGGCGGGCACCTCGGGCCGACCGGCCGACGCAGCTGCTGAGTCTCATGGAGGAACTTGGCCGCCGCCGCCACACCAACCTGCTCGTCGAGGGTGGGCCGGCCGTGCTCCGCAGTTTCTTCGGCGCCGGACTCGTGGACGAGGTGTGGACTTTCATTGCGCCACGAATCGTGGGCCGCGATGGCCGCGGCCTACCGCCCCTCCCGACCTTCGCCGACGCCCCACCGATCGAGATCGAGCAGGTCGATCATCCCGGTGGCGATATCCTCCTCCGCGGAATCACCGCGGCATGTCGCGAATCACATTCCGCCAGTGCGTGACGGTGGCGTCGGGCTTCACTGCCGTCTCGGCAGTGGCCACCCGCAGTGATTTCGCAGCTTCGAGGACGCCCCGCACCTGCTCGAGGATCTCCTTCACCTGCTGATCCTCCGCACCGGCATCGAGCGTGAGATCGGCATCGACGCTTCCCTCCCGCTGCTGCACGGCGACGTAGCGGGCCAGGTAAACGACCCACGGCTCGAGGGCCTCGATGAGCCCTGCTCCATCAAGAGTGGCGGCACCGGCCAAGGGCTCGGCGAACTTCGTGAGCTGTTCTCCTGTCTTGAGCGGAGTCGCGACAATCAGCCGGCCGGCCTGCTTGGGCACGAGCGACAGCACGGCGGCATCTTTCCCCAGCGCGATTGCTGGACGCAGCTGGTCGTCGAGGCCGCTCTTTTCCAACGACCATGACCAGACACTCCCGCCCTCCACCTCGTCTTTCCTGGGATCGGCGATGCGATAGTCGGCCGGCACTGATGCGGGGCTCATCCCGCGGACGGCATCGACCAGTTCATCGCTCAACGCGAAGAGGTCGTTCATCCCTTCACGAAAGAGGGCCGAGTCTTCGACACCGATCACGATCGCCGGCTCGACGAGCGGCAGCATTTCCTCAGCCTTGGGAAGCGCCTGCTGCACCCGGCTCGTCTTACTCTTGGCGTCAATCACGAAGCCGATCTGGCCGCCGGCCATCGCCGGCCGGAACGTGCGGCGGACGATATCCACGAACTTCTGCCCCAGCGGCAGAATGTGTTGCTCGAAGGCGGCCACACGTTCCTGGGCGTCTTCGTCAGCCCGAGGCACAAGATGCTTTGTGACAAAGCCACGAAGCATGTCAGCCCATGCAACAACGTCGTCGAAGCGGTAAGCGTCGGCCCGCAGCCGAAGCGCTGCCGCCGCCAATGGCGCACCGCCGACGTGTTCGAGCAGGTCGAGCCGCTTGGTACCATCGAGCGGACCGTTTCGTGACCAATCCCATGCATACCCCTCGTAGCCCTGTTCCGCGATGAACGAATACGCCATCCAAGGCCCGGGAGTCGGCAGCCACTTTGCATACTGCGTCGAGATGGTCTGCAGTGTGTCTCGGGCATCCTGTGCCGCCTCAGCCGACAGCTCCGCCTCCTCCGCAATCTGGTCGGTGAGGCTGGCCAACTGGTCGATCTCGGCGGTGGACGGAGCCAGCACCTGCATCATCTCCTGGCTCACGTAGGAGACCGCTGTCATTGGCTTGTCCCGATGATCCTTCAGGGGCGTGAGCGGCTTGGTGCCGAGCAAACCCTTTTCAAAGCCACCGCCCGAGACGACGAGCTTTTCGAGATGATTGGTCGAGTCTCCCAGTGACAGAACGACTCGGTCACCCACGGTGCCGATTGCAAGCACCACCTCGATGTCGGCAAGTGCCTCGAAGATGGCATCGACGTCTTCCGTGCTCTCCTCGTCGACAAGCATCTGTTGCCGGAAGACTGAATAATCGGGCTTGAATGTGAATGTCACGAATTCACCGCCGGCGATCGTTCGCCGCTCCACCGCGTTGGCGAGATCGGGGTTGGCCTGAGCGGCGAGCTGGAGGAGCACCTCCAGCCGCTTCAGTTGCGTGACGGCAGCCTCGCCCATCGTGGTGCGAAAACCCCAGACGAGATCGGGGATCTCGATCAGATCCGTGTTGTCGGCGACTGTCTTGAGAATCAACCGGGAAGTCTGCAACCGAGAAACATCCTCGAGGCCATCGAACCCTCCAAATGCCCCGTCGCCCCCGGCCATCCCGAGAATGTTCGCCGCCTGCTGGGCCTGCTGCACCTTCTTGAGCAGTGCAACCGGCTTGATCCATGACGGCTCGCCATACACGAACGTGTCGGCAGCGACCATGTCGGTGAGCAGATCGACCGCCTGCTGGTTCTCGGGCAGTTGCATGAACGTATCGACGATCGACAACGGGCTGCCGGGCTGTACCCGCTGCTCCTCCAGCGAGTCAAAAAACTTCTTAACGGCGGGCAGTTTCCGCACGGAGGCAAACGCCTTGCTCGACACGATCGCGTCGTACTGCTCGCGGAGCCGCAGCGTCGACGAGACAAACGCGGCGTCGGCTGGAATCATCGACAGCCCGGTGTCGGAGACGTCGGCGGCCGACGCGGCCGTCAGGCCCGTGATGAGCAGGATGGTGGCAACGACGCATGCGGAGAAGCGGGGGAATACGGCCATCGAACAATCCTTTTGGGTGATGCCTTCGAGGAGAACAAGCGGCACGGAAACAGGCTGGAGGCGGCTCGAATGAGGAAAAAGGGCCATGGTTGGCCCTATCTCCATCACGATAGGATATGCGAAAGAGGCCGTCCGGGAGAACCCTACTTGCTCATCGAAACGACATCCATCGTCGACACCTTCGCTGAGGCGTTTCGCCTCCGCTTCGCCAGGCTGATCGTGACCGCCCATGATGATTACTGGCTCGACGCCGCCCTTCGCGCGGCGTGTGGCTATGGAACGAGCGTCATCGGGTGCGATGCAGAGATCGGCGTCGAGAGGCGACTGACGCCCGATGATTCCCCCGACGGCCGCCCCGGGGCGGCCGTGCTGGCCTTCGGTTTTTCCGGCGACGGCGTCGGCAAAGCCGTGGCCAATCGAGCTGCCCAGTGCCTGCTTACCTGCCCGACAGTGAGCCTCTTCGACGGCCTCCCCGAGGCCGGCGACCGCAGCCCGCTCGGAGGCCACATCCGGTTTTTTGGGGATGGATTCGAGAAGTCCAAACTTCTCGACGGCCGCCGGTTTTGGCGGGTGCCGGTCATGGATGGTGAGTTTCTCGTGGAAGAGACAATCGGGATTGGAAAGGGCGTCGGCGGGGGCAACTTCATCATCCAGGGCCGCTCCCTCGACGCCGCGCTCGACGCGGCTCGGCGGGCCGTCGCGGCGATTGCTGCCGTCGCCGGCACGATCGCTCCCTTCCCGGGGGGAGTAGTGCGATCGGGCAGCAAGGTCGGGTCGCGGTATGAAGGGCTACGGGCATCGACCAATGACGCGTTTTGTCCGGGCCTCGTGGGCCGCGTCGAAACAGGCCTTGTCAGCGACGTGGCCTGTGCACTGGAGATCGTCATTGACGGAATCGATGAGGACGCTGTTGCCCGGGCAATGGTGGCCGGCATCCGCGCCGCGGTGGGGACTGAGATTCCGGCCATCTCGGCCGGCAACTACGGTGGCAAACTGGGCAAATTCCACTTCCATCTTCGCCAGCTTCTCACTGCCTCGTAACCAACTGCTTCGGCTGACGCCGAGGTGCAGTGAGTGACCTTCCGGAGCGGTATCCGGTTGTGGTACTTCCCGCTCGCTTTTCATGCGTTGTTTGGAAGCCCCGCGAGGATCAGGTCATGTCCGACACTGAGCGAGCGTCTCGGCAGGAATTGGTGGTGCCCCCCAGGCAGTCGAATCTGCCGGTCATTCTGGGCGCCTGTGTCTGCGGCTGCGCCGGCTTTGGGCTTGTCTGGGCCCTCGGCATCGGCCGCTCATCGCCCCCCTCACGACCGGCTGAAATGGCAGCCGCACCGGCTGATTCTGCCGATCCCGCGGCACTCGAAGGCTGGCATCCACCGGCCACCGACCCGGAGGAACAACCGGAGACTGATCTTCTTCCCAATCGTCAAGTCTCCTTTGAAGCGCCCCAGGCAATCGCGCCCACCGGCGGAACCCAACGCGGCCTGTCGCGGTTTTCAGCGTCCACTGACCTAGAGCCCCTGCCGGAATCAGCCACCACCGCTTTGCTGCCGGCGGAGGATGACCAAGGTACCGCAGTCGAGGAGAGAACCGCCCCATTGACGGAGTCCGACGAGGCAGCAGCACCTGAGGCCGCGATGCGGGAGACCGATCTGCCCGCGGCGAAATCGGCGGCCTCTGATGAGCCGGCCGCATCAACGGCATCCGATGAAGCGGTCGGCTCACGGTTTACGGCCAGCACCGATCTTGAACCGCTCGAACCGCTTGCCGAGCCCGTTCGGATCCCCCGCGCTCCCGTTGGAGCCCAAGAGCCCGCTGCTCCAGCCACCGACGCTGCCGCTGTCCCGATGGTCATCGCCGAGGAAACCGACACGCCACGTGCGGCCGAGCTGGTGCCACCCCGCTTTGATGAGCCGGCCGATGAGCCGCTCGCGTCCCCTGCCGCCGTCGCAGCAGCCGCGACGACGACGGGCTCCGCCTTTGCCACCGCGACCGCGTCTGCGTCGACGCAGACACTCAACTCACCTGCACCGCACAGCTTTGCTGCACAGCCGACGGCCCCCCAGTCTCCACCTCAGTCCGTGCCTTCGCCCACAAAGACACCGGCAGCGCTCGGGCCCCAAAGCTTTGCAGGCCCGCAGCAGGTGTCGCAGCCGCCATTCCCACCATCGGGATTCGGTATGTCAGGGCAGCCCGGCATGCTCCCCCGGCCCGTTACGAATCCGATCGGGCAGACGGCAATTCCAAGCGGTGAGGGCCGCCCGGGCCCAACACAGCTCGAGGGAGTGCAGGCTCCGCAACTCACCGTGGAAAAGCGTGGACCCCGCGAGGTGCAAGTGGGCAAGCCGGCCCGCTACGAGATGTTTCTTCGCAACGTCGGCACGGCGGTCGCTCATGACGTCACACTCCACGACACCGTACCGGCCGGCACACGGCTCATCGCAACGACACCGCCGGCAGCCCCCGGGCCGTCTTCCGGCGCAAGCGGTACCGCTGGTGATCTGGTCTGGCGTCTCGGCACGCTCGAACCCGGCGCCGGCACAAAGGTGGCGATGGAGGTGATGCCGGAAGCCGAAGGCGAGATCGGTAGTGTTGCGAGCGTGACCTTTCGCTCTGATGCGACCGTGCGTTCCCGCTCGACAAAGCCTGGGCTCAACATCGAGTCATCGACACCCGAGCCCGTCCTGATCGGCAAGGAGATTACCACGTCGATCGTTGTCTCGAATCCTGGCACCGGCACATCGACCGGTGTCGTGCTCGTGGGCACGCTGCCCGAGGGCGTGCAGCATCCCGCGGGGAAGGAAGTGGAATTCGACGTTGGCCGGCTGGAACCTGGCGAACGCCGGACGATCGACCTGACCATGGCCACAACCTCACCCGGCGTGCATGCAATGACCGTGATGGCACGGGCTGATGGCCGACTTTCCGCTGAAGCCGCCATCCCGCTCGAAGTCACCGCCCCAATGCTCGAACTGGCCGCCGATATGCCCGGCCGCCGCTACCTGCAACGGCCGGCCACCTGCCGGCTCACGATGCACAACACCGGCACCGCCCCCGCCCTCGG
>CAMCYH010000038.1 GCA_945883745.1 Candidatus Kuenenia stuttgartensis | reverse complement strand
GAGGACATGGCCGAGATGCGGGCCAAGTATGACACCCTCGCCGCCAATCCCGGCTTCGCCCCGCTTCGCCGCGCTGTGCCGATCATCGCCGTGTGGGATGACCACGATTATGGTGTCAACGACGGCGGCCGCGAGTATCCGCGCCGCCGCGAGTCGCAGCAGGTGTTTTACGATTTCTTCGACGTGTCAGCCGACTCACCGCTCCGGCAACAGGAGGGTATCTATCGGGCGATTACCTGTGGCCCGCCGGGCAGCCGCGTGCAGTTCATCTGTCTCGACTCGCGGTATCACCGCTCGCCACTGAAGGCCGTCACCCTTACGGACCGGGTGAAGGGACAGGGGCCTTACGTCCCCGATCCTGACCCGGCCGCCACGATCCTCGGTGCGGAACAGTGGGCCTGGCTGGCCGAAGTGCTCGAGGAGCCGGCCGAGATTCGAATCGTGCTGTCGAGTATCCAGGTGGCGGCGACAGAACACGGATTCGAGAAATGGGAAAATTTTCCTGCCGAGCGGGCCCGGCTCTTCAAGACAATCCGGCAGTCGGGGGCGATGGGTGTGATGTTCGTCAGCGGTGACCGGCATGCCGCCGAGATCAGCCGGATTCCGGCCGGAGACGAGACGGCCGGTTATCCGCTCTACGACCTCACGGCCAGCAGCCTCAATCAGGCGATCGGCCGTTCGGAACCGCAGGAGCCGAATCGGTTTCGTGTCGGCGACCGTTACCACGGCACCAACTTCGGCACCATCGAAATCGACTGGAAGGAGTCGGCCAACAGGCAGGTGCCGCTGGCGGCAGTGACACTCGCCATTCGCGACGAGCAGGGGGCTGTCGTGGAGTCGGTGGCCATTGACATTCCCAAGGAGTGAGCGGCCGATGGCCGATCTGTTTTCCGCCGCGCGGGCAGCCAATGTGGCGCGGGCCGCCCCGCTGGCGGCGCGGATGCGACCGCGGCGGCTGGCGGAGTATGTCGGCCAGGAAAAGGTTGTCGGGAAGGGAACGCTCCTGCGGCGGCTAATCGAAGCCGACCGACTCGGGTCGGTGATCCTGTACGGCCCGCCGGGCGTCGGCAAGACGACACTCGCCGAGATCATCGCCCACGAAACGAAGCGGCGGTTTGTCGAACTCTCGGCGACGGCGTCGGGCGTGAAGGATGTGCGCGACGTGCTCGAAGCGGCCCGGCGGCGGCTGGAAGATGATGGCCAACGGACGTGTCTCTTCATCGATGAGATCCATCGCTTCAACAAGGCGCAGCAAGACGTGCTCCTGCCCGACGTCGAGAACGGTGTCATCGCCCTCATCGGGGCCACCACGCAGAATCCATTCTTCGCGCTGACCAGTGCCTTGGTGAGCCGGAGCCGAATCTTCGAACTGGAGGCCCTCGGCCGCGACGAGATCGCACGGATCATCCACCATGCGTTGGCTGACCGCGAGCACGGCTTCGGCAGGGAGCAGGTGACGCTCGCCCCAGACGCGCTCGAGTTTCTCGTGGAGACATCCGACGGCGACGCCCGTCGGGCGCTGGGGGCCCTCGAGATCGGCGTGCTCTCCAGCAGCGAGCGGCCGCTCGTCTTCTCGCTCGATCTCGCCCAGGAGAGCGTGCAGCGCAAGGCGATCCGCTACGACTCCGGCGACATCCACTACGACTGCGCCAGCGCCCTGATCAAGAGCATTCGCGGAAGCGACGCGGATGCCGGTCTCTACTGGCTTGCCCGGATGCTCGAAGGGGGTGAGGATGTGCGGTTTCTGGCGCGGCGGCTGGTGATCCTTGCCAGCGAAGACATCGGCAATGCCGATCCGCGAAGCCTCCTGATCGCCGTGGCCGCGATGCAGGCGACGGAGTTCGTGGGGCTGCCTGAATGCCAGCTCACGCTCGCCCAGGCCGTGACCTATCTGGCGCTTGCGCCCAAGAGCAACGCCTGCACGACGGCGATCGGGGCTGCCCGCCGCGATGTCCGTGAGAAGGCGGTGATTCCAGTGCCGCGGCACCTGCAAGACACGCACTATGCCGGGGCCAAGCGACTCGGCCACGGCCAGGGCTACGAGTATTCCCACGACGCCCCCGACGGGATCGTTGCGCAAGACTATCTCGGCATCGAGAGGCGGTATTACGAGCCGACCGACCGCGGCATGGAGAGGGATCTTGGCGAGCGGCTTACCGAGATCAGGCGGCGGCTCCACGACCGTCCGCCGCCAGCGGAGCCGTCCTAAGGCTTTGCAACTCTGCGAGAATCGGTCCGCGGAGCATCGACTCGAGGGCCGTCAGGGCCTTGGCTGCGGTGGCGCCGTCGAGTACGCGGTGATCACAGATCAGCGTCACGCGGCAGTGGCCTTCGGTATCCAGCGGCGTGAACGAGAGGCTCGTCGTGCAGATCGTGGGGTGGCCATGATTGCTGGCTCCGAGGCCGGCGAGTGTGGAGAGGCTGAAGGTGCCGATCCGCGTGCACCGCTTCACCGACGCCGAATTGATATTGCACCAGAGCACAGCGCGGCGGAGCGGCCCCGGCAACGCCTCCAACTGCAGTTGTCGGCCGAAGACCTCTTCAATCGGAGCGGCCACGCACTGATCGAGAAACTGTTGAATGTCGGGCAGGCTGCGGCTTTCCGGATGCGGGAGCCGGGCGAAGAAGAGGCGGTCATCACCGCTGTCGGTGCGGTTGATCGCGACCGAGGCGACGCTCTGGGACGCGGTGGCCAGCCGCGGCGACAGGCCCCAGATCGAGCGGCGAATCAGCCAGCTGCGGAGCGCGGGCATCTCGGCGGCCACGCAGGCATAGGCCTTGAGGAAGACGGCCGCCCAGCCGACCCGCACGGCCGCTGTCGACCGGGCGGATGCGACGTCAGCCAATGGCATCACGCGGTCGACAGGAAAGAGCGGGATGGTTTGCGCGAGGCCGACCAGATCGGAGATGAATCCTCGGGCCGGCGGGAGCGGGCGGGCCGTGACCGAGAGGGGGGGCTGGGTAGCTGGCCACATATGGGGATTGGAGCCGATCCTGTCGATCGGCGGAATGCCATTTCGGGACCCTGAAAAACGGGAAAAGTCTGCTACACTTCACCCACCGAGATCGTTTTTCCGAGGAGCTTTGATCCTCGGAAGAGTGGCGAATCATCGCGGTGACTGTAGCTCAGTTGGTTAGAGCATCGGTTTGTGGTACCGAGGGTCGCGGGTTCGAGTCCCGTCAGTCACCCCTTTCCGCCGCTCCGTGGAAATGATTTCCTCCGAATTCAAGTTTCTATGCGCCGCCTTTATCGGCGCCGTTGTGTCGGGGCAGCCTGTCTCGGCGCAGCCATTGCAGTCGGTCCGTGATGAGGTGGTCACGGTCACCAACGGGACGATCACCGTCGGAGTCGATTGCGAAAAAGGCGGGGCGATTACCTGGCTCTCGTGGAAGCGGCATCCGCAAAACGTTGTGAACATCGCCGACCCGGGGCGGCTTATCCAGCAGTCGTACTACGCCGGGGGCGCTTGTGACCGCACGGCGGATGGTCAGCACACGTCCTGGTCGCCTTGGTCATGGAATCCGATCCAGGGGGGAGGCGTCGGGAGTTGGGCCCGGGTCAAAAAGCTCACCCGCACCAATGGTCACCGCATCGACACGGAGACGATTCCCAAGCTCTGGGACATGCCCGATGAGGAGGCAGCCGCTCTCATGCGGCAACGCACGGGCTTCGAGCCGGGGATGCGCAACGTCGTGGTCGTGGAATGCGAGTTCGAATCACGGCGCACGGCTGGTGACCGGTGGGGCGGGCCCAAACCCTGCCACCAGGAATTGCCTGCCTGCTATTTCACTCGCGTGTTCGAGCATGTCCGGTCATATCTTGGCGATGGGAAATGGCGGGACGAGAAGCAACCTCCCGGGCCGCCTTGGGGCCGGGCCGAGCCGCCGCGCAAGGCTATGGCGTGTTTCACCTCCACCGGCGACGGAGTCGCGGTCTTTTGCCCCGCGGCAACCACCCACTGGAACGTTGGGCCGCACGGTGGCGGCCTGTCGACGAAGCCGACTGATGGTCCCTGCATGCATGTGGCACCGCTCGCCACGGTTAGCCTGGGGCCGGCATCGACGTTTCGGTATCGGTACTGGTTGATCGTGGGAGCGGCCGCGACCATCGCCTCAGACCTCGACGCGCTGTGGGAAAAGTACAACGCGGAAGGGTTGGCCGTCACGCCATAACCGGGTTGCTGAACGCCCCGCGACCATCATGATCCTGACGGATTTGCCGGCGGTTTGACGCCCCTCTTCCGCAACGGTAAGACGATGGGGTTTGCGGCGGCGGTGGCCGTCCGCGTTCCAACCTTGCGGCCCCCGTGTGGAGATCCCACCCATGATTCTCGGCAAACTCTGGAAGGCGGTCGCCGCCCAGATGAACAAGATCGCCAACTTTTTCTGGACTGCAGACCCGATCGCGCAGCTGCAGTATGAGTACGACAAGGCTGTCGACCAGATGAAGGAGGGCCGCGAGGGGCTTGAGCAGTATCGGGCGCTCGTCGAGCGGGTCACCCGCCAGGTGAACAACGATCGCGAGCACGTCGCCTCGCTTGAGGCGCGGGTGAAGGCCTATCTGCAGGCTGGCGAGCGGGATACCGCCTCGAAGTTTGCCCTCGAACTGCAGCGGGCCAAGAAGGAGCTCGCCGAGAACGAGGCGCAGCTCAAGCTCCACGAGACGGCCTATGGCAACAACGTCACGAAGATCAAGCACGCCACGAAAAAGCTGGCCGACCTCAAGCAGAAAATCCAGAAGTACGACGCCGAGTTGAAGCTTTCCCGTGCCGAGGCGGAGTTGGCAAAGCTTGCTACCAGTTTTAACTTCGACGTCACAACCGATTTCGGCCAGATCGAAGACGTCATTCAGGACAAGATCGGCCTCAATCGGGCAAAGGTCCGCGTGGCCGCGGATCTGTCCGGTGAAGGGCTCGACAAGATCAAGACCGAGCAGGCCGTCGAGGAGGCGATGGCCGACCAGGCGCTTCGCGACTTCGAAATCGCGATGGGCATGGTCACGCCCGAGACGGCCGGCGTGAAGGCCGACGACAAGGAACTCGGCACCGAGCGGTCCAAGCAGACGGCGAGCTGAGAGGGGAAGGGATAGCCCATGGCCACAACCTCTGCCTCCCCTGGCGAAGTGAGCCACGCCACCACGGCCGCACCGGCGGCTTTGGGCCGCGTCTCGGAGCCGACCCGCCCGGGTGCATCGTTGCCCGCCTGGTGCCCGTCCTGGGCGGAGCGTCTCGGAGACGCCTATCTCTCGGGAACGAGCTGCATGTTTCTGCTCCACGGGAACGTGCGGGATGTCGTGCCGCTGGCGGCCCCGGGATCCACCGAGCCGGCGGCCGACATGTGGGGCGCCCTGCCAGAGTTTCTGTCGCGCGAACTCTTCGGCCAATGGGATATTGTCCTGACGTACGATGTGGGCAAGGGACTGCGGCCGTTGGCTGGCAGCGACGGCACTCGCCTGTGGACGATGGTGCAGTGGCTCACCGAGAGGCTGGGGGCGGCGACCGGATGGCCCCGGGAACCTGATGCGGCCATTGCAGCGATCGACGCGCTCTTGGAGCGAAACCTGATCGACCCGCCCGAGAAGCGGAAGCGGATCGCGGTCGTGCTCGACTATGCCCAGTACCTGGCGCCGGCAGGAGATGCCGCTTCGTCGGTGAAGGCGGGAGCCGGACGACTGGTGCGGCTCCTGTCGTGGGCGACCAATCCGCTGTTGCGGAGGGTGAATGTGGCGATCGTGCTCATCACCGACCTGATGGCCGAACTGCATCCCCGGCTGGTTTCGAATCCTGCCGTGACCACGATCGACGTGCCGCTGCCGGACGCTGCCGAGCGGGAGCGGTTTGCGTTGGCGACAGCCCACTCCTCGGGCATGCCAGCTGACCGGATGGATGCGGTCAAACGAATGGCGGCATTGTCCGGAGGGCTGTCGCTCGAAAGCATGCGGGCTGTGATCACGATGTCAGCTCGCGATGGAACGCCCCCGGATGGCCCTGAGTTTGCATTAAAGAAGAAAGACCTGATCGAGCGGTCGTGCCAGGGCCTTGTCGAGTTCATTCAGCCCCGGCTGACGCTCGAGGCCGTCGCCGGACACGCCGCGGCCAAGGATCGACTCGAATCCGACGCTCGGGCCATCAGGCGTGGGCAGTTTGAAAGTGCCCCGATGGGCTACCTGATCTGCGGCCCCGTCGGCACCGGCAAAAGCTTCATCGCCGAGTGCTATGCGGGGAGCGTCGGGATCCCGTGCGCCGTTCTCAAAAACTTTCGCAGCAAGTATGTGGGCGAGACGGAGGGCAACCTCGAGCATGCTCTCGATGTGCTCCGCAGTCTCGGGCCGGTCGTGGTGATCATTGACGAGGCAGACGCGGCACTGGGCAACCGGGAGCAGGGGGGGGATTCGGGCACGTCGGCCCGTGTCTTCTCAATGATTGCCCGACAGATGGGAGACACCCGTTACCGTGGCAAGATCGTCTGGATGTTGCTGACCAGTCGCCCCGAACTGTTGCCGATCGACCTCAAGCGGCAGGGCCGAGCCGAGGTGCACATCCCCCTCTTCTATCCGCAAGATCAGGCCGAGCTCGACGCGATGTTTGCAGCCATGGCCCGGAAGGCGAAAGTAAAGCTTGCGCCGGGTCTGCCTGGACCGGTCGATCTCGCACTGGGGCTGTCCGGAGCCGACATCGAGAGCATCGTACTGGCTGCCAAGCGAAAAGGCCTCGATCGGGCTGCCGAGATGAACCAGCCGGCCGCCGACACCGTAACAGCAGAGGATCTCGCCGCGGCCCTCGGAGATTTCATGCCCTCGGCCCAGGGGCTCGAAAAGGAGATGCAGGAAATCGCCGCTGTTTTGGAATGCACAGAAAAACGGTTCCTTCCGGAGAGGTGGCGAAATGAAGTGAGCAAGCCCGGTGGGCGGGCCCGACTGCAGGAGCGGCTCGCGGCGATCCGTGAAGTGATCAGTTCGTAGGCGACTGGCAGAAGAAATAATCGACGTACAAGGAGAAACCGACATGACGAATGCATCCACTCCCAAGACACCATGGTTCGACTCGGCAAGTGAGGCGCCGCTGCTCGGGGAATATGCCCGGAAGCTTGATTCGTTCCTCGACGCGGTTGCAGACGGCAGGGTCACGAGCAAGGAACTTGCGGCCCAGGAAGATCGGCTCGTGACGCTGATGAAGGAAGTCGAGCCGCTGTTGTCGCCGGAGACGCACGAGAAGGTGACGCAACTCCTCTGCGAGGTGACGGCCTACGACCTGATGAACACGCTTCACATGGCTGGCCAGTCCCGTCCCAAGACGGTGTTTCGCGGGTAGGTGACGAACGGGGGGCCGCAGCCCTAGGGCTTGCGCCCTGGGCTTTTTGGTGATGATGTGTCGCCACCCAGCCGCCAGGCGCAAGCCGGCGGGAAGGTGCGTCCGCCAGCATCGTGCGAGCCGAGCTCGCACGATGCCAAGCCTGCGGGGGCCATGGATGGCGCTATCTTTCGCGCAGCGTCATCCCTTCGGGCCTGCCCCTGCTTACGGTCGGCTCACCGGAGGAGAGCCTCCGCCGCCGCGTGAGCGGCGGCCACGGACGCCTGGAGGTGCGTCCGCCAGCATCGTGCGAGCCGAGCTCGCACGATGCCAAGCCTGCGGAGGCCATGGATGGCCCCCGCAGGCGTATATCTAGCACCGTACCTCGTCGGCACGGCCGACAGCGCCGGAGCGCCGGAGCACGTGCGGCGGATCGGTGATCGCCGAATCGATGCTGGCCGCATGAGCCGGGGTCCGGGCAACCTGCGGCGCCCGCAGGAACTCGGCGATCCGGCCCACGACCGTCCGCTGTTCGTCGGCCGTGAGTTCGGGGAAGATCGGCAGAGCAAGCGTCTCTTCGGCTGCCCGCTCGGTCTCTGGCAGGTCGCCCTTTTGCCAGCCGAGAAAGCTGAAGCACTTCTGGAGATGGAGCGGTACGGGGTAGTAGATCTCGGTGCCGACGCCGTGGGCCGCGAGGTGGGCACGCAGAGCATCGCGGCGACCGTCGGCCACCCGCACCACGAACTGGTTCCACACATGCCGCCCGCGGGGCTCGTCGCCGGGCACGACGATCCGACCATCGAGGTCGTACTCGGCGAAGAGTTCCATGTAGCGGCCTGCATTGACCTGCCGCGCGGTGGTCCACTGATCGAGGTACGGCAACTTTACCCGCAGCACTGCCGCCTGAATCGAGTCGAGACGGCTGTTGATGCCGACCAGGCTGTGGTAATACCGCGGCTCCATGCCGTGGACCCGCAGTAGTTTCAACTGGGCGGCCACGTCGTCGCGGGTCGTGGTGAGGAAGCCGCCATCCCCGGCCCCACCGAGGTTCTTGGTGGGATAGAAGCTGAAGCAGCCTACGTCGCCAAGCCCGCCAGAGCAGTCACCATGCCATGTCGATAGAATCGATTGGGCCGCGTCCTCGACCACCGGCACGCCAGCAGCCTTTGCGATCGGCATGACCGCGTCCATATCGGCCGTGCGGCCAAAGAGATGGACGGGGATCAGGGCTTTGGTCCGCTTGCTGAGCTTCCGCTCCACGTCGGCCGGATCGATGAGATACGTCAGGGGATCGATGTCGGCGAAGATCGGTACGGCACCAAGCCGCGTGACCGCACTGGCCGTGGCGAAGAACGTATAGCTGGGAACGATGACCTCGTCGCCAGGCTGGATGTCGAGTGCCATCAAGGCCAGAAGCAGAGCGTCGCTGCCGGAGGCGCAGCTGATGACATGCGGCACATGCAGGGCGCGGGCCAGTTCCGCCTCCAGTTCCGTCACGTCGGGGCCGAGTACAAACCGGCCGGAGTCACAGACCCGCTCGATCGCGGTGCGAATCTCGTGCTTGATCGCGGCATACTGCCGGTCCAGGGCCAGGAGGGGAACCGATGGAAGCCATTCCTGGGGGACGGACGCGACGGTTTCAGGGGCAGTGGGAAGGGTCATCGGCAGCAAGACTCCGAGGCGGGTGACTGACGCGGGACGACGGCCCGTTGCAGGCCGTCGTCATGCCACGCCTGCCTGTCGTCATCGTCACAACCGTCGCACTCGCTCCAGTCATTCGGTCGGCACAAACAGTTCATTGGGCTACTGGCTGTCGGGGCGGGGTGTGACCTGTGAAGCGTGGGAAATAGGGATCTTTTGGCAGGTGCGTCAAGGGCATGCGGGCCCTGGCGGCCGGCCGAGGCCGCCCTTGCCGCCACGGCGGTTTGACACCTGGGGCGTGGCGACCCTAGATTCCTCGAATTACCGAGTTTCGCTGTATGGGATTATCAGTGCTCATCGACCTCGGGCAGGTTGCCCAGCGGCTCGGACTGCCGGAGCCCCACGTGGCGGCGGCGGTTCGACTGTTGGATGAAGGCAACACCGTTCCCTTCATCACCCGCTACCGGCGCGACCAGACCGGCGGGCTTGATGAAATCGACATCCGCCGCGTGGCGGAGAGCGTGGCCAAGGTCCGCCAACTGGCCGAACGCAAGCAGACGATCCTGCGAACGATCCAGGGCCAGGGCAAGCTGACGGCGGAACTGGAGCAACGAATCCAGACGGCCGAAAGTTCAAAGCAACTCGAGGACCTCTATCTCCCCTACAAGCCCCGCAAACTATCGCTCGCCGAGATCGCCAGACAGCGCCGGCTGGAACCGTTAGCGCGAGAGATCCTCGCTGCCGACGCGGCTGTTGCCGACCTGGATGCCCGGGCGGCGGACTTCATCGATGCCGACGTGCAGGTAACCTCAGTCGCCGACGCCTTGCTGGGCGTCGGCCATATCATCGCGCATGAATTCAGTGAGCGGGCCCCGTTGCGTCAGCGGCTCAGGGGCATCCTCGGCCGAGCTGGAAGGCTGCGGAGCCAACGGGTTGAGGCGGAAGGCAAGCCGGTGTCGAAAGACGCCAAGCACTATCGCGACTACTTCGACTACTCCGAGCACATCGACCGGGTGCCGCCGCATCGCGTGCTGGCGATCAATCGTGGTGAGCGGGCCCGGCTGCTCAAGGTGCGGGTGGAGGGGCCCGAGGAGGAGATGCAGGCGGCTGCTGATGACCTGCTTGTGCCGGTCGGCCACCCGCATGCCGACTTTCTGCGGGCCTGCGTTCGCGACTCGCTGCAGCGGCTCGTGCTCCCGAGCCTCGAGCGAGAGATGCGGCGGGAGATCACCGAGGCTTGCGAAGAACATGCCGTAGCGGTGTTTGCCCGCAACCTCCGCAACCTTCTGCTCCAGCCGCCCGTGTCTGGCCGCCGGGTGCTGGCCATCGATCCTGGATTCAAGAGTGGCTGCAAGGCGGTGGTGATCGATGAATACGGCACTCCGGTCGATCACGCCGTGCTTCACATCATCGGCCAGAAGGAGAAGAAGGAGGCTGCCGTCCGCAAGATCGTCGAGATGGTGACGACGCATCACTGCAGCGTGATCGCCATCGGCAACGGCACTGCAGGCCGTGAAGTGGAGACGCTGGTGACCGAACTGGTGACCGGTGAACTGCAGCCGCTCGATGTTGCCTACGTCATCGTCAACGAGGCGGGAGCGAGCGTCTACTCAACGAGCGGCTATGCCCGCGAGGAGTTGCCGGGCCACGAGGCGGCGATCCGCGGATCGATTTCAATCGGCCGCCGGCTGCAGGATCCGCTCTCAGAACTTGTGAAGATCGAACCGGCCAACATCGGCGTGGGGCTCTATCAGCACGACGTCAAGGCACGCCATCTTCATGCCTCGCTCGACGGCGTCGTCGAGAGCTGCGTGAACTATGTCGGGGTCGATGTGAACACGGCCAGCCCGGCCCTGCTGCGGTATGTTTCGGGTCTCAATCAGGCCACCGCCCGAAACCTCCACGAGTGGCGGGCGAAAAACGGCCCGTTTGCCTCCCGGCAGCAGCTGCTCGAGGTGCCTGGCTTTGGCGACAGCGCGTTCGTGCAGGCGGCCGGCTTCCTGAAGATTTCCGGCGGCGAAAACCCGTTCGACACCACCTGGATCCACCCCGAAAGTTATGCGATCGCCGAGAAGGTGCTCGAGCGGCTGGGCGGCGCGGTGAGCGATCTCACCACGCGGCCCGGGACCGAGACGCTCGCCCAGCGGGTGGCGGCGGTTAACCTCGACGTTTTGTCCACGGAGCTCGGTGTGGGGCGGCTTCTGTTGGCTGACATCATCGAGCAACTTCTTCGACCTGGGCGGGATCCCCGTGACGACCTTCCCCAGCCCTTCTTCAAGAAGGGCGTGTTGAAGCTCGAGGACCTTGAAGTTGGCATGGAACTGCAAGGGGCGGTGCTCAACGTCGTCGACTTTGGCGCGTTCGTCGACATTGGCCTTCACGATAGCGGCATGGTGCACATCAGCCAGCTTTCCCGCCGCTATGTCCGCGATCCTCATGACGTCGTCTGCGTGGGGCAGGTTGTGAACGTATGGGTGCTGGAGATCGATAAGGCCCGGCGGCGAGTGGCCCTCACGATGATCAAGCCCGGCACTGAGCCGAAGAAGCCGGAGCGAAAGGAACAGCGGGCCCAGAGGCCTCCGGCCCGCCAGCCGGAGGAAGCCAGGCCGCAGGCAGCCCCGCAGGATGCCGTGATGCCGCCGCGACCACCGCGGTCACGTCGTCAGCGCGAGGTGAAGAAGCCTCCGCAGGAGCGTGGCCCACGAACCTACACGGTCGCCTCGAAAAAGCCCGTCAAGCCGATCACGAAGGAGATGCAGGAAGGCAAGGAGCCGCTCCGCACATTCGGCGACCTGAAGCAGTTTTTCGAGAACCGCGATGCCGGCGAAGCGACCGAGTAGGGCCGGCTGAGGTGGCGGTATGTGCGGCAGCCCGCCGGCTAGCGCCTGGCGGCTGAGTGGGAAACACCGGCGTGCGCCTGGGTGTGGAACGGCGGCAGCCTGGCTGGAAACGCTTGCGACGGCGAGAAAACTACCGTTCGCGAAACGTGATACGACCCTTGGTGAGGTCGTACGGCGAAAGCTCAACCTTCACCTTGTCTCCCGGGACGATACGGATGAAGTTTTTCCGCATCTTGCCGGCCACGTGGGCATTGACGATGTGGCCGCCGGCGATCTGCACGCGAAAACGCGTGTTGGCGAGGGCCTGGGTGACCACCCCTTCAACCTCGAGAGCCTGTTCTTTCTCCGCCATCAGATTCCTTGTTGCTGAAACAAAAAGCAGTCATGACTGTATCCCCTGGGCATCCGGGCGTCTACCGACGTGTGGGAAAAGCCAGCCGTGGCCCATCAGGGGGCGGTGCCGCAGTCCCCCGGGCTCGCGCCCGGAGTTGGGTGGAGTGCTGGTAACCACCGGGTCACGCTCCACCGCCCGCCTGGAGGGCGGGCTTACGAGAGCGACCGGAGGTCGCCAAGAAACCCGAGGCCAGGATGGCGAGGGTTTCGTGAAGATAGCCGCAGGGCGCAAGCCCGCGGGCTGGGCAGGCGATCAGTCGTCGTCCCCGCCAGCGTCGGGGGCCGCACCGGTGGCCTTCCACCTCAGGAAAGCGTCGAGGAAGCCGTCGATGTTGCCGTCGAGCACGCTCTGAAAATTGCCCACATAGAAACCGGTCCGTTGGTCCTTCACGCGCTGGTCGGGATGCAGAAAATAGTTGCGGATCTGGGACCCGAAACCGGTCTTGGGCTGTTGCTTGTAGCGGGCGAGTTGCTCCGCCTCCTTCTTCTCTTCTTCCAAGCGGGCCAGGCGGGCTCGCAGCATCTTGATCGCCGTGGCCCGGTTCTTGTGCTGGCTCCGTTCGCTCTGGCATTGCACGACGATCCCGGTGGGCATGTGCGTGAGCCGGATCGCGCTTGAGGTCTTGTTCACGTGCTGGCCGCCGGCGCCACTGGCCCGGAAAACATCTTCGCGGATGTCCTCGTCGTCAATCTCCACTTCGGTGTCGTCGTCGGCGATCTCCGGAGCCACGTCGACAGCCGCGAAACTCGTCTGCCGCTTGCCCTCGGAGTTGAACGGGCTGATCCGAACCAGCCGGTGGATCCCGGTCTCTCCCTTGAGGTAGCCGTAGGCCCACGGACCACGAATGGCGACCGTCGCGCTCTGGATACCCGCCACGGCGTCGTCCTGTCGGTCGAGGAGCTCCACGTCGCAGTCGTGCTTGGCGGCCCACGCGGAGTACATCCGCAGGAGCATTTCAGCCCAGTCGTTGGCGTCGGTGCCGCCGTCGCGGGCGTGGATCGACACCAGCGCGTCGCACGAATCGTGGGTGCCGGAAAGTAGTGACGTCAGTTCGAGTGCATCGACCAGATTCTCCAGCCGATCGGTCTCGGCGGCGAGGTCCGTCTCGAGCGACTCATCTTCACGAGCGAGCTCTTCGAGCGCCTCGAGATCACCCGCGACGGCGAGGGCCTCGTCGAGCGGCTTGAGGATGGAGTTGACGGTCTTGAGCGCGGCAACGGTGGCCTGGGCTTTCTGGTTGTCGTCCCAGAATCCAGCCTGCCCCATCGCATCTTCAATCTGGGCGGCAGAACGCTTGCGTCCCTCCCAGTCAAAGAGAGTCTCGAAGTTGGAGGAGACGGGTGCGAATCGCTTCGGCGCGGTGGAGGAGGGCTGTGTCCATGCGACCGATTCTACGGGCCGGCCGACTGTCAGAGAAGGGCGGTAGCACGCCTTTCATCGCCGCCTTTTGCCCGATCCGCTAGGCCCGCGACACACGGCTTCCAGGATGGCGACGAAGCAGACGGCGCATCTCCAGGACGCCGATCGTGGCCAGCACCTGCGAGGCGGCGAGGTTGGTGTCGACAACGAGGTCATCGATGGCGACGGGCTCATCCGATCCACGGGCAGCGACCGCGTCGAGCACCTGTTTCTCGATGTCGCCGAGCTGGAGCTCAGCCGCATGCTGGATCTGCCTCCCGTCGGGGGCGGTGCAGGTCTCGAACAGAGGGCCGATCTCTTCGAGCACGTCGTCGACGCTTTCAACGAGTTTGGCTCCGTCGCGGATCAGCGCGTGGCAGCCACGGGAGACCCGGCAGTCGATCAGGCCCGGCACGGCAAACACCTCGCGGCCCTGCTCGCCGGCCAGCCGGGCGGTGATCAAGGCCCCTGATCGCTCCGACGCCTGCACGACCACCACGCCCAGTGAGAGCCCCGAGACAATCCGGTTGCGCTGCGGGAACGTCGCCTGGTTTGGCTCGCACAGTGGTGGCAATTCGCTGAGGATAGCGCCGTTGGCGATCACTTCGTCGGCCAGATCCTCGTGCTCTGGCGGATAGATCGAGAGCACGCCGCTGCCGAGCACGGCGAGCGTGCGACCGCCGGCCTTGAGAGCCCCGCGGTGGGCGGCGGCATCGATGCCACGGGCCAGCCCGCTCACCACCGTGTAGCCGGCTCGAGCCAGACCCCCGGCAAGCTGCTCCGCCACTCGGATGCCATAGGCGGTGGCATGGCGGGCGCCGACAATCGCTACGGCCAGCGAGTCGGCCGGCTGCATCTGGCCGCGGACGAAGAGCAGCCCGGGCGGATCATCGATCCGCGAGAGCAGGCCCGGATAGCGAGGCTCCCCTTCGAGGATGATGTCGACATCGCGGGCCGCACACAGGTCCAGCACGTCGTCGGCCGCAGTGCTGGTGGCGTGCGATGGAATTTCTTGGGCAAGCTTTCGGCCGAGCCTCGCAACGCGTTGCAACTCGGTAGGGTCGGCCTGAAATACGGCCTCGGGCGAACCGAACCGCTCAAGGAGAAGCCGCCGCAGCCGCGAACCGATCCCTGGCACACAGGCCAGCCGGACGTGACCCCGTAGGTCATTCGATGGTGTAGTGTACATGCGTCACGTTTTACCGTGGCTGCATGGAGCGGTCAACCTGCGGCCGCCTTGAGTTCGGCAAGTTTTTGGGCGGTGCCGACAAGTCGGTCCCAGTGCTTCTCGACATACTCCGGCGGGCCGCCGATCTGGGCCACCACCTGGGCGACCTCCTCGGTGGGCACCATCTCGATTGCATCCCAAGGGCAGACCTTCAGGTCATAGGGATTCGACTTCTTGCCCGGGATATGCACACAGACTTCGCAGCCGACGCACCGCTCGATATCGATCTCGCACCAGCTCTGCAGGTTGTGGAACTGGTCGTATTGCTGAACCTTGACGATGCAGTCGACCGGGCAGACCTCGAGGCAACTCTCGCAGCCTGTGCAGTTGTCGGCATTGATGACCGCGAGTTCCTTCGGCAGTTTCTTACGGGGGCCAGCTTTTGCCATGATGTTGAGGATCGGCGGGAAAAGGGAGGAAAATTCAGCAGATCGACCGATGACACTATGGTAGTCGTCGTCGCCTGCCCGGCAAAATCGTCCTCATTCGAGCGGGGATCACACTGTTTCGCCGCGGATCAGGTCGTCGGGCGTCTGCCTCGCTCGCACGAGCCGGGGCTGGCCGCCATCCACGAGGATCTCGGCCGGCAGCGGCTTTGAATTGTAGTTGCTAGCCATCACGAAGCCGTAGGCTCCGGCGATCTCGATCACGAGGAAGTCCCCCACGGCCGCCCGGGGCAGGGCGCGGGTCGCGACGAAGCCGCCGTCGGCCTGGGTGAAAATGTCACCCGACTCACAGAGCGGCCCACCGACGGCAACCTCCTCCGGCTCGGCACGCATATCCGTTGCCGGCGCGAGGCTCATCGGATGGTAGGAGCCGTAGAGCACCGGGCGGGCGAGCGTGTTGAAGCCGGCATCAACGAGGACGTATTTGCGGGAGCCCTGATGCTTGATGGCCCGCACTTCCGTGACGAGGAACCCTGCCTCTGCCGTCAGATAACGGCCCGGCTCGATCTCGAGGCGGATGCGGTGGCTGAAGCGATCCTCGAGCCGCTTGCGGGTCGCATCCCAGAGCGTGAAGTAGCCGGAAAGGTCGGCATGTTCCTCGCCGGGCTTGTAGGGGACCGGCAGGCCGCCGCCAGCCGAGATCATGGTGAGCGAGCGGCCGATCTCGATGGCCACCCGTTCGAGCGCGCCGGCCACCTCGGCCAGGTGAGCAAGGTCGGTGCCACTGCCGATATGCATGTGGAGTCCGCTCACAGCGAGGCCGGCCCACTCGGCACGGCGAAGCACCTCGGGGATCTCCTCGTGCCAGATGCCATGCTTCGAGCCTTCGCCGCCGGTATTCGTCTTCTGGCTGTGGCCGTGACCGAAACCGGGATTCACCCGAAGCGTGATATTCGCCCCCGGCACTCGCTCGGCCAGCTGCTCGATCATGTCTGACGAGCCGCAGTTGACATGGATGCCGAGCCGTGCGACGGCGTCGAGGCTGTCACGGTCGAAGATGTCGGCCGTGTACACGATCGGATGCACCGGCGGCAGACCGTCGGCCTTCGATTCGCGACTGGCATGCGGCGTATAGCCGGCGGCAAGGGCCCGCTGGATCTCACCAGTGCTGACTGCATCGACCACGACCCCTTCCTGCCGGACGAGGTTGAGCACGGCGAGGTTGGAGCAGGCTTTCTGAGCGAACCGCACCGTATCCCAGGCGGCGAGATCGCGGCAGCGTCGGCGGATCATCTCCGCGTCGTAAACATAAAGAGGAGTGCCGAACGTCTCGGCGAGGTGCCGCACGCTCGCTCCGGCGATCGTGTGGCGGATGGCTTCGTGGTGGGCTGTCATAGAGACAGTTATCGCACGGGCAGCGGAATCGGGAAGCCCTGTGGCAGCGGCACGGCTCCGCCGCCCCCCAGGGCTCCCTCTTGTTGGGCGGCAGCCATGGCCGCCCCCGCCTGCAGGGCGGCCGCATCGACAGACAATCGCGTGGCGATGCCCCGTTCGATCGGCTTGACGGTGAGTTCGACGGAGCCTCCGCCCGCTTTGCGAGCCGCCTCCGTCGCTTTCTCCGCCTGCTCAGCCTCGTCGCCTTTGCTCCGCGCTGCCGCATACGCAAACAGGCCATCGACCGCCGCCTGCAGGCCGGCGATCGGCTGGGCCGACGGATCGGGCTTGCCGCTGGCGGCGAGCGCCGCCGTGGCTCGGGCCTTCACGTCGCCACCGACCAGCACAAACACATACTCAGGGGCCACCGCGAGCGTGAGGTCGACCTTTTCGCCGAGCTGCTCTTCGGCGGGCGTGCCGCCAAGATCGAGCGTGATCGTGTGGAGCGTGGCGCCGCCTGCCGTGCCGGTGTCAAACGCCACCTTCATCGTCGCCGGCAGGGCTCCAGCAGCACCGAGCAATTGCTTGAGCTTCGTCTCGAGCCCCTTGCCATCCTTGATGCGGGCGCCGAGGGTCACATGAGGAAGAGGTGATTCCGCTGTGGCCGGGCTGGTGTCGACCGTGACCGCGGCATCGAGGCCCCCGGCTTCAAGCATTGCCGCGAGCAGGCTGCGGCCGGCTTGGCCGAGCGACTTCGCCAGAGGGTCGTCGGAGTTTTGGTTGAGGCCATCGTCGACAGACTTGGTGATCCCGGCCTTCAGTGCGGGCGGCAGCGACTGTGCCACATGGCCGCGAAGCGTTGGCGAGGCACCATTGGCCGCCTGTGGCATGCCGACCGTGACCGCACCCTGAGCAGCAGCGGCGACCGTGCCAGCCGCAGTGGAGCCGGCGACCTGCGCAGAACTGGCCTCCACAAAAACCTCCTTACCGGGTGGGTCGATGGCGAGGCCGAGCGCGAGCGACTCGGTGTCTTGGAGATTCGTGACGAATCCGCGAACCGCCTCGGAATCGATCGGCTGCCCCTGCTCACCGGCGGAGGTGGCGGCCTGCTCCAGGATCATTTCGAGCTGCTGCCGAAGCGGCTCGGGCATGACGCTGGGAAACAGCCTGATGCCGAGCGACAACGGGCCGACAACCTGCTCGAGAAGCGGCAGCGGATCATCGACACCGGCGGGACTGCCCGGGATTGCCGTGACGGCCCACCCGCCGCTCGCAGTGGCTTTCTCAGTAAACTCAAGCGGAATCCCGTTTTGGAGTGTCACCCGGCGGGCGTCGCCATCTCGATCGACCGGTCCCAGCGTGCCTTGGAGCGACTCGAGCAGCTTGTCGAGATTTTTGACCGGTACATAGCCATGGACGATCGGCATTCCGTTGGCGACGGTGACGACCGCGCCGAGCGGCCGCGTGACATCGAGCCCGGCGAGGCCGCGGCCCTGCGTGGCCACCATCAGGAGCGATTCCGCCACGGCCGCCAGCCCCGGCTGGCCGATCTCGCCCCCGAGCCAGCCCAGCTGCTTCTTGAGGTCGGCGTAGCCATCGACGGCCACGACGCCGAGCACCGTCGGCTCGTCGGCCCGGGCCGCTGGCTGGTCGGCGACGACGATCGCCATGCCAAGAGCGAAGCAAAGCAAGGGAGCGGCCACGCCGATTCCGGCGGGCGAAGCGACTCGCAGCATCGAAGAATCTCCTGAAAGCCGGCCCGGCGGGGGCCGCGTTGTAGTGATCACACCTGATCGAAGTGTAGCAGTGGGCTGCGAAAAATCGGTATCCTCGGCCTGCATGCAGTCTGAACCGCCGCCGTATGACCGACAGTTCTTTCCCGATCCCGACGCCGACGGGCAGGCTGCGACCGGTCGGGGGCCGGCACGGAACCCGTCTGTTCGACGGCTGCAACTGCAGACGTTGCTCTACCTGCTTACCTGCTTCACGACGTTTGCCGCCGGCGTGGTGGGTTGGGAACCGATGCTGCTGGGCTTTGATGACGACATGGTCGCGAAGCTCGGTCAACAGTGGCCGCGGGGCGTCGCCTACATGGTCGCCGTGATGGCAGTGCTGACCGCGCACGAGGCGGGCCACTTCATCGCGGCCTGGTGGCACCGCATCCCGGCGACGCTCCCGTTCTTCCTGCCGGTACCCGTTCTGCTCACCGGCACACTTGGTGCCGTGATCGGCATGGAAGGCTCGCGGGCCAGCCGCCGGCAGCTCTTCGACATCGCGCTGGCCGGGCCGATCGCCGGGCTTGTCATCGCGGTGCCGGTGATGGCCGTGGGAATGTTCCTTGGCACACCGAGCGACTCGAGCCCGTTTGCGCTCTCGCCGCTGGCCCGCTGGATGCTCGCCACGGTGCGGCCCGATGCCGCGGAGGGGATCGAGCCCAACGCCCTCTTCATGGCGGGCTGGGTGGGGCTGCTCGTGACGGGGCTCAATATGATTCCCGTGAGCCAACTCGACGGCGGCCATGTGAGCCATGCAATCTTCGGTCGGCAATCGAAATGGGTGGCTCGCAGCGTGCTGGCCGGAGCGGTCGTGGCGATCGCGGTGCTCGGTCTCTACAACTGGATCGCGATGGTGGTGATCGTGATGCTCATGGGCACTGACCATCCACCGATCCGGCAGGACGGCCGGCCTCTCGGGCTGCTCCGCACCACACTCGGCCTCTTCGCCCTCCTGATCCCGGTGATCACATTCATGCCCCAGCCGCTCCTGATCGAGTGAGAGACCGGTTTCAAAGGGTATTCGCCGGTGCCCATATACTTTGGAAAGCAAACCCCGGCCGAGAAACCATCCCATGCTTCAGCCCATGCGATCTCACGACGACCCCGTTGAGCGGCTCACCGCGGCCGCCCGCTTTCACGATTACCGGCAGGCTTCCAATCCCCTCGGCGATGCGGGAGTGGCCCCGATTCCTGGAGCGCGGTTCGCCGCCGCGCTCCACGAGCAGGGGCCGACCCGCGTCCTGCCGCTCGACATGAGCACGACGCTCGGCTGCGCGGGGCCGGCTACCACGCCGGCGCTCTGTGCAAACTTTATCCGAATTCACTCGGGCCATGCGGTCGTCACCGACGCCAACGCCACGAGCCAGCTCTTCTTCGTGATGCGGGGCACGGGCACGACGCGGCTGGCGGTCGATGGCGGCATCGACATGCCCGCGGGCCCCGAGATTCCGTGGCGGGCGGGCGACCTCTTCACGCTGCCGGCCAAGAGCGCCGCCACGCACGTGGGCGGTGACGACGCGGCCCTCTACTGGGTGCATGACGAGCCGCTCCTGCGGCATCTGGGCGCCGTGGCGACGACGCGAAGATTTGGCCCCACGCTCTACCGGCACGAGGCGATCCGCGAGGCGCTCGATGCCGTGGTCCGGGATCCGGAGAGTGCCCGGGCCAATCGCTTGAGCGTGTTGCTGGGCAATCATCTCTTTCCGCAGTCGATGACGGTCACGCATGTGTTGTGGGCGATGTTTGGCATCCTGCCGGTGGGCGCGGTGCAGCCGCCGCATCGGCATCAGTCGGTGGCGGTCGATCTCGTCGTCGACGCCAAGCCCGGCTGCTACACGATGGTGGGGCGGAAGCTGGCCGCCGACGGCTCGATCGCCGACGGCGAGCGGTTCGACTGGGAGCCGCATTCCGTCTTCATCACGCCCCCGGGCCTCTGGCATTCCCACCACAACGAGTCTGGCCAGCCGGCCCACATCCTCCCGATCCAGGATGCGGGGCTCCACACCTACCTGCGAACCTTGAGCATCCTCTTCAGCCGCCGCACGGCGACGGGCCACGACGTGGTCGAAGACGCGGGCTGAAGGGATAAAGCCGGGTCGCGGGCAAGGGGTCCCGAGCCCTTTGAGAACCAGTGGCCATCGGCATCGCTTCCAGTCCGTTCGCCGTGTGGCTTCGGTTCCAAGAATGGGTTACATTTTCACAGCAGTTGGTCATGACAATTGGGCTTCGAAGATTGACCTGCGAGCGGTTATCGAGGAAGGCATACAAATGAGACGCGTGTATTCCCAACGTGCGTTCACGCTGGTGGAACTCCTGGTTGTGATTGCCATCATCGGTGTGCTCATCGGCCTTCTCCTGCCGGCTGTCCAAGCGGCTCGTGAATCGGCTCGGCGGGCCTCCTGCGTCAATAACATGAAGCAAATGGGCGTGGGATTGCACCTCTACCACGACGCCCGCGGGCATCTTCCTGCGGGAAATGCATGGACGCACGGGTACGGCACAGGAGCGGTGTTCTATGACGGTTCGCCTTGGCCGACCGACCCCCCCAATCGGCATCGCGGGACCATGCAGGTGCTCATCCTGCCGTTTATCGAGGAGGATGCGCTCTATTCTCAGATCAGCTTTGCCCCCACTGCCAATCACGTACCGAATCAGTCGATTGGCGGTAAGGAACTTCGTCAGCACGTGATAGGCACGTTTCAATGCCCGAGCGATGCCCCTGGGTTGATACCGAATTCATCCGACTTCACCACGACGGTACGGGGTGCTGCGGTGTGCAACTACTTTGGCAACGCTGGGAATCAGGGCCACGTTCCCGGTAATCCGAACTCTTCCTGCACACAGAGCTACTACAACACGTTCAAGCCATTCGCAAGTAACGGAGGCTTTGGCAACCCCAACGGATGTGGCAGTGTGAATGGCTGCGTCAAACCAAATCCTGCTGGCTGCTTCGCCCGGGATGGCAATAACTTTCAGTGTCGCTTCAAGACCGTCACCGATGGCTTGAGCAAGTCGATCATGGTCGGAGAGACACGGATGGAATGTTCAGAGTATGCCCGCTTTGGTTGGGCGTGGACCGACAACCTGAACGGATTATCGAGTCCATTCATGCCGCTCAACTACGATTCGTGCACGAACGGTGCCGATGCCGCCACGGCAAATGCGAATGCCCAGGCCAAGGGGTCCGATGGCTGCGCGTCATCGCACAACTGGAGCACTTCGTGGGGCTTCAAAAGCCGACACCCCGGGATCGTGAACCTCTTGATGTGCGATGGGGCGGTGATCTCGGCATCGGAGAACTGTGATCAGTTTACGCTTGCACGCATGGGATGCAGGGCAGATGGTCAGCCCACGGGATCACTCTGAAAGACGGGAGGTGTCATGGAACATCGACGTCCGCGATGTCCTGATGCCCTGGGCGTCGTCATCGGTTTGGCTGTTCTCGTCAGCATTGCCGGTTGCGGCTACCGGCGGCCACCGTTGGTGCGGGTTGAAGGTGTTGTGACGCTCGATGGCGTACCTGTCGCCGAGGCAGACATCACGCTGGTGCCTGTCGGGCCAGGGCGTGCGGCGCGGGGACTGGCCAGCGAGACCGGCCGAGTCACCTTCTCGACCTACGCCTTCGGAGATGGCGTCATTCCGGGCACCTATAAGGTGATCGTTTCGAAACAGGAACTCACCAAGCGGGGAGCCCGCAAGATGGAGGCACTACGCTCGGCACAGCCGCCCGCTGATAAAATGGCTTCCGAGGTAATGATCGAGTTCACAGACGGTGATTACCGAAATCTCCTCCCCAGTAAATATGCCGGTTTAGACTCCACCGATCTCAGCGTAACGATCGAACGTGGCACCAAGAGCATCCCGCTTTCCCTGACATCAGCCCGATCCGGCGAGGCACGGTAACGGATGTCCCGATCAACGGTGCTCGAAGAACCGTTTTCCGGCCCATGTTTTCCTCCTGCACGGCGGCCCTTCGCCCCGGAGCCCGCAGCATGCTGAGCCGCTTCCTTTCCCGACGCACACTCCTTGCCGGCGTGGGCCTCGCGGCCGGCTCGGCGCTGGCCATCGAGCCATTCGCGCGGCCTGGTCAGCCGCGGTTTCGCCTCGGTCTCGCCGCCTACTCGTTCCGGCAGTTCTTCGAGTGGAACCTGGGCCGGGAGCAGGCCGCCCCGAATCCCGAGGCGAAGCGGCTCACACCTGCATCGTTCATCGATCTGGCGGCCGACCTCGGCTGCGATGCGGCTGAACTCACGAGCTATTACTTCCCGCCCACTGCGGACATGGCCGCCCTCCGGGATCTGCGGCGGCACGCGTTCCTCCGCGGCATCGCCATCAGCGGCGGTGCGGTGGGCAACTCGTTCACCAAGCCGCGCGGACCGGAGTTGGACGCCGAGATCGCGGCTGTCAACGCCTGGATCGACAAGACCGCGGCTCTCGGCGCCCCGCACCTGCGGGTGTTTGCGGGCAACGTGCCGGCCGGCAGCACGCTCGACGAGGCCCGCCGCTCATGCATCGCGGCGCTCGAGGCCTGCGCGGAGCATGCAGGGCGTGCCGGCGTGATGCTCGGCCTCGAGAACCACGGTGGCATCGTGGCCGATGCCGATGGTCTGCTGGACATCGTCGAGGCTGTGAAGAGCCCGTGGCTCGGCGTGAATCTCGACACGGGCAACTTTCAGGTCGCGGATCCCTACGCCGAACTGGCCCGCTGTGTGCCCTATGCCGTGAACGTCCAGTACAAGGCGGAGATCGCCCGGGCGGTGGGCGGCCCCAAGGAGCCGGCCGACGCGGCCCGGATCGTGCACCTTCTGCGGGACGGCGGCTACCAGGGCGTCGTCACACTGGAATACGAAATGGCGGCGGATCCCTTCGCGGCGGTGCCCGAACACCTCCGGCGGCTCCGCGATCTGATCGGCTGAGTCGGCGAAGGAGAGCGCGGTCAATCGACCTTCGACAATTATTGTCCGGCTGATGAGCGGCTTGAGAGGGTCGGCGAACGCTCGAGGAGCGTTGGGCGTATCCTCGCACCGCGACAATCTGCAACACCACGCAGCGGCGACTTTTGCCGCCCTCGAGCCGATGAGACACGTAAGCGGGATACGCTCTAGGAGCTCCCGATGAGCGGGTTTCGAGTCTTGAGTCCCGGGAAGGGGGAGAAATCCCGGTCAGCGGTCCAGAGTTCGGCGACGCGGTGGTTCAGGCAGATCGCCGCGATGCGAGCATCGTGGATCTTCCCGCCGGCGATTCGGCCCTGGACGCACAATCGCTCGAGCTTGTCGAGATACCCCGGGCCCTCATGGAGCAGATGCAGGTCCGGCGACCTAAGCCACGCGTTGATTGATTCGAAAGCCGTCGTCTGCGGGGTGGGCGGGGAATAGATACGGGGATGGGTGACGACGGCAAGAAACTCATGCACGGAACTCCAGGCAATGGCCCACGGTCTGCCACTGTTGGCAAGATCGACGAGGCACGACTTGGCCGCCGCATGCCACTCGCTGTCTTCACGATGGGCGTAGACCAAGAGGTTGGTGTCGATCGCAATCATGATCCGCTGCGCCCATAGATGGCTTCCCGCACCGTGTCCCAGCCTTTGCCTCTGAACTCCGGCTGCAGGCCCTCTCCGCTGTATGTCACGGGTTCGACCGGCTGTCGCTTCGAGGCCGACGAGCGGCCAAGAATCTCGCGAAGCCCCGCTTCTATGAGGCTCCGCAGAGTGGTTTGGGAAGCCTTGGCTTCCTGCTTCGCGCGGAGCAAAAGATCATCGGCAATATCTATGGTTGTTTTCATATGGGTAACCATATTTTAGGCCGTCTGTCGCGTCAAGCATTGCCTGAACGTGAGCCGCCACGGCATCCTGCTTCCTGAACGATTCCACCGGGACTGTGAGGAGATCCATGGCAAGGCGTACGCATCCGGCAACGATCGCCGTCGTCGTGGCCATGGCATTTGCAGCCGTGGACTCGCGGCCATCCGCGGCGGTGGAGGCGAGATCAGCCGCGGCGGTGAGGTCGGCTTGGCAGCCGTCACCGACCAGTCTGCCGATATGGAGCTTGGAGCGGCTGCGGCAGCCACCAGCCACGCAGCCGGCCGCGGAAGCCGCCGTCGATGGTGTGCAGGCGATCTGGATCGATGCGCTCCCCTTCCGGGGCAAGCCGACGAAGGCGTTTGCCTATTTCGGGATGCCCGCGCAGCCGGCTGAAGTCAATGAAAAATTCCCGGGCGTCGTGCTCGTGCATGGTGGCGGCGGCACCGCCTTCGCCGACTGGGTGAAGATGTGGACCGCCCGCGGCTACGCCGCGATCGCCGTCGATCTCGAGGGGCAGATTCCCACCCGCGACACAACCGGCAAAGCCTGGATCCGCACCGACACGCTCGGGCATCCATGGGGCGGCGGGCCGGCGCGGCATGGCAACGCCTTCGGTGACTGTTTCGATCGGCCGTTCCAGGAGCAATGGCCCTACCATGCCGTCGCCGACACGATGCTCGCCTTCTCGTTTCTTGCCGCACGGCCCGAGGTCGATCCGGCCCGCCGATCGCCAAGGCGCAGTGGGTCTACGCCACGCTGCCGCAGCCCGACATGACGTTTGCGCCGCCGGGCACGCGGACCGACTGGCCGAAGGTGAAATACACGGTGGCGGATGTGGCCGTCGCGCCCGCCAACAGCGGCGAACCGGGCACCTTCACTGCAATGCTGCCGCGGCCGGAGGGCATGGTGACCGGTTGGGTCAATCTGATCGACGACCGCGGCCTCGCGGTATCCTCGGAACTCCTGCCGCCACCTGCCGAATGAGTTCTGCATCCGGTGAGCGTGGCGATGAAAATCACGTACTCCCAACCCCAGAGAGCAACAGATGACCTCACCGAGAATCGATAAGCCCCGCTATCGCGTCGCCCAGCTCGACGAGATTGCCCCCGTTCCCTGCCCGTGCGGCCAGACCCGTCGGGCCTTCGTCGCCGACGACAATCCCGTGGCCACGATCCACATGGTCGATATATCCGCCGACAGCCGGCCGCACTTTCACAAGAAGCTCACCGAGATTTACCTCGTGCTCGAGGGAGAGGGCCACATGGAACTCGACGGCGAGATCGTGCCGCTCAAGCCCCTGACCACCGTGCTGATCGAGCCAGGGTGCCGACACCGTGCGGTTGGCAATCTCCGCATCGTGAACATCCCCGTGCCCGCCTTCGACCCGACTGACGAATACTTTTGACACCATGTCCAGCCGGAGCCCGTGGTCTCGCGAAGGAGTTTGGCGAGGTTCCGGCTCAGTAGCGAGGCACCTGCGGATCGACTTCGAGGCTCCACGCCTCGATGCCCCCCCGCATGCTCGATACGTTCTCGTAGCCGCGGTCGCGGAGCCAGTGAGTGACGCGAAGGCTGCGGACACCGTGATGGCAGTGCACAATGATCTGTCGCGGCCGCCAGGCATCGATTTCGCTCACTCGCTGCGACAACTCCTGCATCGGAATCAACAAGGCGCCCTGGATTCGGGCAGTGGCGTACTCCTCGGGGGTGCGGCAGTCGAGCAGAAGGCACTCGCCGGGATGCGACTCCTGGAGAATGCGGCGGGCCTCGACGGCGGAGATTTCGAGCGGAGCAACGGTCATCGTGCCTCCAGCCTTTCCATTGGCGGCCCGGCTGCTGCTATGGGCACGAGCACGAGCCGCCGCACGTCCGCCACGCTTTGACCGGGGATCTTCAGGGCCCGCAGTTCGAGCGTCGCCGGGCCGGCGGCCAGATCGATCGATCCGAGCGACAGCGGCCGAAATTCCTTGTCGATTCCTTCGGCCCGCCGCGGTACGCGATCGAGGATTTTCCGTGGCGGCGGATCCCAGGCCGGCGTGATCGTGGCTTCCGTGGATGTGGGCCCGCAGGAGAGCCGCACCGTCGCCCCGGCGTCGGCCGCGGGGCAGGTATACCAGAGCATGGCCTCATAGCGGCCCGCCGTGAGCACATCGATCGTCCAGGTGATCGAGTCTTCGACCGTCGTCCAGTTTTTGAAAAAAGAGGCGTTGGGCGCCGGTGAGCCACGGGCGACGCCCCCGTGGGGCAGGCCGTCGCGGGCCGGCAACTCCGTCAGCGGAGCGCCGGGAGCGCCGACAGGGAATCGCTCCTCCGTGGGCCGCGGCACCTCCTCGAGCACATCCCGCCGCCAGCGGTCGGCGGCCTCGCGGAGTCGTGCAGCCTCGGCGGGCAAGTCGGCGGCGAGATCACGGGAGTGGGCGGGATCGGCATCGATGTCGTAGAGCCGACCCTGGGCGTCGAGTCGATGCTTCTGGCTGCGCAGACTCACCTTGCCGCCGTGGCTCGCGGCGATCGTGCGGGTGGAGGCCTGCCGCCTCACATCAGCGGCTGTCGGGCCGTCGACAAGCACGGCGGAGAAGTCGAGGCCGTCGAGCGGTTTGGTGGCGTTGACACTGATCCCGGCGAGGCCTGCGAGCGTCGGCATGAGATCGATGGCGGCTGCGATTTCGGGCACTGTCGTGCCCGGCCGGATGCGGCGCGGCCAGCGGATGCAGCAGACGCTCCGCACGCCCCCTTCATCGGTGCTCCCCTTCTGGCCCCGGAGGCCCCCGCACCACCGCGGGCTGTTCGGGCCGTTGTCTGAAAAGAAGACGAGCATCGTGTCGTCAGCGACACCGGCCGCGGCGACGGCCGCGAGCAGGCGGCCGACGTTGCGGTCGAGATTTTCCACCATCGCTAGCGCGGCCCGGGTGAAGGCGATGTCCTCCTCCTGGCCCTTGGGACCGCGAAGATCGATGGGAGCGTCGCGAAACCGTGCCCAATCCTCATCCGGCACGTCCATCGGTGAGTGGGGCGTGTTGAAGGCGAGGTAGCAGAGAAACGGTCGCCGCTCTTGGGCATGGTCACGAATGAAGTCGATGGCGCGGCCGGTCAGATCGTCGGCGATGTAGCCCGAGCCGCGGACGAAGCGGCCGTCGTGCTCCATCTCGGCGTCGTGGTAGGCATTCCAATGGCCCTCGGTGAAACCGCAGAAGGTGTCGAAGCCGCGGGCCCGCGGGTGATATGGCCACTGGGTGCCGTTGTGCCATTTCCCGAAGCAGCCGGTCGCATAGCCCGCATCGTGGAAGACCTCGGCGAGCGTCCGTTCGTCGGCCGCCATCCGCTCCTGACCAAGAGAGACGCCGCGCACACCGCTCCGCGGATGGTAACGGCCGGTGAGCAATTCGGCGCGGGTCGGCGCGCAGACCGGCTGCACGAAGAATCGCTCGAAGACGGCGCCGTCGCGGGCTAGCCCGTCGATGGCCGGCGTGGCGAGGTTGGTATTTCCGACACACGAAAAATCACCCCAGCCGGCGTCATCGGCGACGATCACGACGACGTTGGGCGGCGAAGCAGCATTGCCGATGCTCGTGACCACACCAATCACGATGGCGGTGAACAGCGATGCCGTCGATCTCATGGCAGAGTCTCTCTCAATCGGTCGCGTTGCTCATGGCACCATCCAGGCGAGCGGACCGGCCTGGAGCCAGACGAGCACACCCATCAGAAGAGCAAGGGCCAGTGAGTGAGGGAAGACCCGCCGCAGGATCGCCCCCTCCTGACGATGCATGCCGGTCGCCGTCGCCGACACGACGATGCTCTGGGCATCGATCATTTTGCCCATCACGCCGCCGGTGCTGTTGGCCGTGCAGGTGAGCAGCGGATTGAGCCCAAGCTGCTCGGCCGTCACCCGCTGCAGGCTGCCAAACATCGCGTTGCTCGACGTGTCGCTGCCGGTGAGGGCGACGCCGAGCCAGCCCAAGAGCGGTGCGAAGAAGGCGTAGGCCACGCCGGTCTGCGTGAGCGCGAGGCCGAGCGTGACGTCGGTGCCGGAATAGCGGGTCACAAACGCCAGCGCCAGCATGAGGCCGATCGTGGTGAGCGATTCGGTGAGCCGCCGCAGCGTGGTGAGCCAGATCTTGCCGGCGCGTCGCCACGACACTCCCAGCCAGGGAATCGACACCAGTGCCGCCGCGAGGATGGCCGTGCCGGCCGCGGAGAGCCAGTTGAAGCGATAGATTGCCCGCTCGATCTCCTGCGGCTCGCGGGTGGCCGGCGGTACCTTGGCGACTCGGCCGTCGAGCCACGGCACGCGGACCTCCGGCGGCGGTGCGACCGCTTCGAGCGCAGCCTTCACCGGCGGCAGCCCCCAGAGAAATACAGCCAACGACAGAAACGCCCACGGCATCCAGGCCCAGGCGATGCGACCGGCCGAGTCGTGCGGCTGACTGTCAGTCGTAACTGTCGCGGGAGCATCGGCGGAGGCGCCATGCTGCCAGATCGATTGCGGTCGCCATCGCCGCAAGAAGATCGCCATCGCCACGAGGCTGGCGATGCCACCGACCACGTCGACTAGCGCCGGCCCCATGAAGTTGGCAACCAGAAACTGCACGCCCGCAAACGTCACGCCGCAGACGACGACCGCCGGCCAGACGCCAGCAAGCCCCCGCCAGCCCGCCATCGCCACGACCATCCAGGCCGGAATGATGAGCGAGAAGAAGGGAAGCTGCCGGCCGGCCAACGCCGAGATCGCCTGGACTTCGAGGCCGGTGACTTTGGCCAGCGTGAGGATCGGCGTGCCGAGGGCGCCGAAAGCCACCGGGGCCGTGTTGGCGATGAGGGCGATGCAGGCCGCCTCGAGCGCCGGAAAGCCGGCCCCCACGAGGAGCGCCGCCGAGATCGCGACAGGCGCGCCAAACCCGGCCGCCCCCTCCAGGAAAGCGCCGAACGAGAAGGCGATGAGCAAGGCCTGCACGCGGTGGTCGGCGGAGAGCCGCGTGACCGATCGCTTCATCACGTCGAGCCCGCCGGCCTCGACCGA
>CAMCYH010000037.1 GCA_945883745.1 Candidatus Kuenenia stuttgartensis | reverse complement strand
GCATGGGGAGCGGATGCGGTATCCGTGTGTAGGTCTCGTCGCCAGCGGGGGCCACACCTCGCTCTTTCACGTGCGTGGCCCACTCGATCTGGAGCGACTGGGTGGCACGATCGACGATGCCGCCGGCGAGGCATTCGACAAGGCGGCGAGCCTGCTGGGCCTCGGGTATCCCGGTGGACCGGAGATCGAGCGGGCGGCTCATGGAGGCAATCCACGCGCGTTTCGCTTTCCCCGTCCACTGGCTGCCGACCGGGAACGGCTTGACCTCAGCTTCAGCGGGCTGAAGACGGCGGTCCGCTACCAGGTGCGTCCACCAGGCGGCCCGGCCGATGTTCCGGCACCGACCGGCCAACGGCTGGCCGATCTGGCGGCATCGTTTCAGCAGGCCGTTGTCGACTCGATTCTGGCCAAGGTTGACCTCGCCGTGGCCGGCACCGGCTGCCGAGCCGTGGGCGTCGGCGGTGGAGTGGCGGCCAACACGCTGCTTCGGAAAACACTCGAGTCATGGGGCGAGGACCGTGGCATAGACGTCCTCGTGCCCCCGTTGTCATTGTGCACCGACAATGCCGCCATGGGCGCTCTCGCCTGGGAGCGACTCGACCGGGGTGATCACGACACGCTCGACCTCGACATCACGGCTGGTCAGTCTCGGTGACCCTCGCGCACCTTGGACCGCGTCGCTGGACGCGACGCCCCCTTCCGACCGGAGGTCGGCCAAGACTGACTTCGCGCGGCGGCATCCCGCCGGGCCTGCCGCCGCTTACCGTCGGCTCACCGACGGCGAGCCGACCCTCGCACACCTTCGACCGCGTCGCTGGATGCGACGCCCCCTTCCGACCGGAGGTCGGTCAAGAAAATGCGGGCCATGGATGGCCGCATTTTCGTATGGTTAGTAGTCGTACCACATCCCGATCCCCGCCCGGTTCTGGTTGCGAGGCGTGAACGCAAATTGCGGATCGGATCCGTAGAGATACTCGAATCCGATGCGGTAGAGCTTCTCGCTTCTCCGCCCCCGCCAGGCCCAACCAGTCTGCACGCAGACGTTGCCACCCCAGTCGAGCTCTTGCCGCGAGATGCCATTCACTGCCAGGAATGGCGCCCCGTGGATGCCAGTTGGACGAGCCTGGATGAGTTCGGTGCCAAACTGGAATTCCCATGGCTCCGACCCGCCGCCGTTGAAGAACGACCAGCCCACCTCGCCGTAGATCCGCAGCCAATCCCACGGATAGAACGAGTTCCCCCAGACGATCACGTCGCGGACATAGTTGATCCGCGGAAAGGCGTCGGGGTGCTTGATGAGAAACTCATCGCCCAGGTGAGCGCTGTTGTGGTAGTAGGCCAGCTTCGTCTGCCAGCGGCCGATGCCGTAGACCAGCGGCACACCGAACCGGTAGTCACCACTGCGGAAGTCACGATCATCCGAGGGATCGAGCCGCACGAAGGCCGCTCCTTCGATCTGGACCTCGAACCCCTGAGGGTGCACGACCGTGTCGGAGCCATACCGCAGAATCGACGCCCGCCCACCGAGGGTGGTGTCCCAGAGCCAGCCCTCCTGCTCTGCAGGGTTGATCACATCGGACGCGGTATCCTTGTACCAGACGCTGCCAATCCGCGGTTCCTTGGGGCCGGCCAGATAGCTCGTATAGATGAGGTTGTTGGGCAGCAACTGCCAGAACCACGGCCGGGGCGCCCAGAGGTCGGCGAAGCCTTCGGGAAAACCGGCGTTGGGGACGAGTTCAAAATCGTCGGTCGGAGGCATCTCCTCGTAAGGCATGTCGAGCACGACCGGCCCGTCGGGGCGAACGGGCGGGGGCAGGTTTTGCAGCTCTGGCGCATCGCTCAGTGGCGGCGGGATTTCCAGAGGCGGCTGCGCCACCACCACCGATGTCGCGGCAGCCAGAAGGGCCGTCACCAGCACGACATGAGACACGGCGGTGCAAAGCATGGGGCGTAAACCGGCAATGGACCGCGAGTTGCGGATTGCTCTGAACACTGCGACACTCTACGCAGTTGATGGCACGAATCCACAGGAAGATCGGCTCCCAGCCGGTGATTTCACGAGCCGCCTTGCCACGGTGGTGGCGTTCTTTGCATCGTGGCAGTTCTGGCAAGATCCCACTCGCTCCGTTTTTCCAGGCCTTCGCTCCTTGGCACATTCATCACCATGACGCATCCTCACACCGCGACCACGACGCCTACCCAGCCTCCCCCGACTCCGTCATCCGGAGCCGCTGATGGCGTGGCCACCGCCCTCGCCCATATCCCCAGCGGGCTGTTCGTCGTGACCTGGCGGGATGATGCCGGCGATCGCAGCATGCTGGCGAGCTGGGTCATGCAGGCCGGCTTCGCGCCGCCGGCGGTCACGCTGGCCGTGGCACCCGGCCGGGATCTGCTCGCCGCGATTGACCGTGGGCTGCCGTTTGTGATCAACATTTTGAGCGACTCGCAGCGGTCGCTCCTGGCGCGATTCGGCCGGCCGGCCGCAGCAGGAGAGGCTCCCTTTGCCGACCTTCTCACGCAGCGAGCCGCCGGTGGCGCGGCGGTGCTTGGCGGCTCAGCCGGCTGGCTCGAATGCCGCGCCGTCGGGCGTGCCGAGGGTGACACCAACGATCATGTCGTGGTGCTTGCCACGGTGACCGCAGCAGGAGATGGCGGTGCTGAACAGCCCCTCGTGCATCTGCGAAAAAATGGGCTACGATACTGACTCGGCAATCTTCTCGAGGGGTTTTGTGGACATGCACTCTCTGCGTATTTTGCTGACATGCACGTGCGTGTTGGTTGCCGCCTGCAGTCGACAGCCGGCACCGACACAAACGACTGCGGCCCCTGCCGCCAGTGAGGGACTGAAGCGGCTTATCTTCATTACCAACGGCGACGACCCGTTCTGGCATGCCTGCAACGCCGGCCTGCTCGAGGGGGCGAAGCGGGTCGATCTCGAGTCGCACGGCCTCACGGTAGTGATGGAGAAGAACAACGGCACCGCGCAAGGCCAGATCGAGAAGCTCCGCCAGTTGGCCAGCCAAGCCGACGTGGCCGGTGTCGCCATCTCGGTGATCCAGGCGGAAAACGCCGCCATCGTCGAGGAGATGAAAAACCTCGCCGCAAAAGGGGTGAAGGTGATCACGGTCGATGGCGATGTAAACCGCAGCCTCTTTCCCGATGCTCGTCCGTATTACATCGGTACCGATAACGTTGTCGGTGGCCGCCTGCTCGGCCGTGCGGCCAAAAAGCTGCTCGAGAGCAGGGCAAGGACATCCGGGGGCTACGTGCAATTCGCCGGCTTCACCGATAACGACAACGCCCGCAAGCGGATGGATGGCTTTCAGGAGGCTGCCGGCTCCGGATTCAAGGAGCTCGATCGCATGCCTGACGAAATGGATCTCTCAAAGGCTCGTACCAACGTCCGCACGGCGCTGGTCAACCACCCCGACCTTGTCGCGCTGGTCGGCATCTGGGCCTACAACGCTCCCGCAATCGCTGAAATCACGGAGGAGCGGTCGGTTCGTGATCAGGTCACGGTTGTCACGTTCGACGCTCAGGCGGCTGCCCTCCAGCACATGGCCGACGGCCGCATCGACGCCATGGTGGTTCAAAACCCGTTCGAGATGGGAATCCTCACCGTCAGACTGCTCTTGGCCATGCACGCCGGTGATGAAACGACGATCAAGGAACTGTTTCCACAAAAAGGTGAGCCTGATGGCGATATCCACACCACAGGCCTGCGGCTGATCGCGCCGGACGAGGGTTCGCCGCTCAAGGCAGCGGACTTCGAGGCCGACGGGATCGAGTTTTATCCGCTGTCGAAGTTCCGGGCCTGGCTCGACACCTACGGACTGTCGAGTTCCTGAGGATTTCGGCATGCCTCACACGGATGCGACATCCCCCAGGCCTGCCGGGACCGGCCGCGGTTTTTTCTTGCGGTCGGCGGAATGGGCGTTGGTGCTGGCGATTGTTGTGGCAGTCGTGCTGACGGCGCTCGTCGATGCCAACCACAGCTACTGGTTCCAGCCCTATGCCAGCCTCCGCGACATCGCCCGCAACACGGCGCTCTTGGGCATCTTCGCGCTCGGGGCCACCGTCGTGATCATCGCTGGTGGCATCGACCTGTCGTCGGGCTCGATGATCGCCCTCTCCGGCACCGTCTGTGCCGCCACCATGCTGCTGGTGTCTCCAGGGGAAATGATCGGGTTCAAGCCGGCCGGCCCGGTGGCGGTCACGCTCGGCTGCCTCGCCGCCCTGGCCTCTGGCTTCCTGGTGGGCACGCTCCATGCCTGGCTCATTACGGCAATCCGCCTACCCCCCTTCATTGCCACGCTCGCGACGCTCGTCGGCCTGCGCAGCCTTGCTCGGGCGCTTGCCGAGAGTGCGACGGCCGCGGTCACGCCCTCCAAAAACAACCTCATCAACGTGGCCGATCCGTTCTTCAAGGCGATCCGTGACAACGTGTGGATTCCGGTCGCGGTGTTCGCAATCCTGGCGGTGCTGACCTGGATCCTGCTCACCCGGACCGTCCTCGGCCGGCATCTCTACGCACTGGGTGGCAACGAGGAGGCGGCCAGACTGGCAGGCATCAAGACGGAAAACGTGAAATGGTTCGCCTACTGCTTCGGCGCCATGACCGCGGCCCTGGCGGGCCTCTTTTACGTCGCCAATGAGTCGGCCGCCTCTCCCACCAACCAGGCCCGAGGCCATGAGCTCAACGCCATCGCCGCGGCGGTGGTGGGGGGCTGCTCGCTGGCGGGCGGCGCCGGCTCGGTCACGGGCACGGTGCTGGGCACGATCTTCATGCGGGTGGTGATCGATGCCATCTCGAAGATCATCAAGACTGGTGCCGACGTGTATGAGGGCATGATCGTGGGCGTGGTGGTCGTCATCGCCGTAACGTTCGCCCAGCTGGGCCAGATGGCCCGTGGCGGGCGACACCTGCTCCCCGGAGCCCTCGGCTTGTGCATCATTCCCACCCTCGCCCTCCTCGCCGGTGGTGTGGTGGCGATGACCGCCGGCAGCGGTGTCGGTATCGCAGCCGGCATCGCGGCGGTGGTGCTGCTCGGTGGGCTGAAGGTCTGGGAAGTCCGGCGATGAGCCAGAGCGGTCCGATCGCCGTCACCATGCGGGGCATCACGAAGCGGTTTCCTGGTGTCGTGGCCCTTGACGACGTCTCGCTTACGGTCGGCCGCGGGGAAATCCATGCCGTCTGCGGTGAGAACGGTGCCGGCAAAAGCACGCTGATGAAGATTCTGTCGGGTGTCTATCAGCCCGACGAGGGCGTGCTGGAGATCACCGGCGTGCCGCGGCGGTTTGCCGGCACCCGCGAGGCGGAAGCAGCAGGAGTGGCCATCATCCATCAGGAGCTGAACCTCGTCGAGGAGCTCACGGTCGCCGCCAACATCTTTCTGGGCCGTGAGCGGCGAACGCGTCTCGGGCTGCTCGACGACCGTCGCATGACGGCGGAGGCTGCCCGACTGCTCGAGTCTTTGGACTGTCCTGTCTCGCCTCTGGCGACAGCCGGCAGCCTCCGCGTGGGTGACCAACAGCTGGTCGAGATTGCGAAGGCCCTCTCACTCGAGGCCTCCATCGTGGTCATGGATGAGCCGACCAGCGCTCTGACCGAGGCCGAGTCGGCCCGACTTGAGCGGACGATCCTCCGGCTCCGTGACCAGGGCACCACGATCCTCTACATCTCGCACAAGATGGACGAGGTCTTCCGGCTCGCTGACAGAATCACCGTGCTGCGCGACGGTCGCCAGATACGGACGGTCGCCCGCTCGGCCACGACGCCGCGCGAAATCACCGGCTGGATGGTGGGCCGGGAGATCGAGGGGCACGCGTTCCACCACAACCGCTCCCGTGGCGACAGGCTGCTCGAGGTCCGCGGCCTCTCGCTTCCGTGGCCCGATCATCCCCGCGGCTACCGGCTGAAGGACATCTCGTTCGACCTTCATGCCGGCGAGATCCTTGGCGTGGCTGGCCTCATGGGTGCGGGCCGCACGGAACTGTTGGAGACGCTGTTCGGCGCGGCAGAGCCGACCTGGAGCGGCACAATCCTGCTCGACGGACGCCCGATGCGGTTTCGGCACCCCCGGGAGGCCTGTGCGGCGGGCATCGGCATGGTGACGGAAGACCGCAAGCGGCTTGGCCTCTTTCCTGATCTCGATGTGGCCGCCAATGTCAGCCTCTGCAGTCTCCAGGAGGCGGCCCGCGGCCCCCTCATCAGCCAGGCCCGGGAGGAGGCACTCGTGGCTGGTCCGGTGGCTGCAACAGGCGTGAAGACGCCGGGCTTGCACGCCTCGATCATGGGGCTTTCCGGAGGCAATCAGCAGAAATGCATCATCAGCCGCTGGCTCCTTACCAAGCCGCGAATTCTTCTCTTGGACGACCCGACCCGCGGCATCGATGTCGGCGCCAAGGCGGAACTGTACACGCTCATCGACCGGCTCTGCCGGGAGGACCTCGCGGTCATCCTCACGTCGAGCGAGCTCCCCGAACTGCTCACGCTGGCTGATCGAATCATCGTGCTTGCCGAGGGCCGGCTCACGGCCGAATTTCCCCGAGCCGAGGCGACCGAGCAAAAGATCGTCGAAGCGGCGACGATGTAGCCAGACGCGCCTGCCTCACACGGGAAGGGAGCATCGCGTCCAGCCTGTCACTGGCCCACATATCGCGCCACGATCGCGCGGGCCTTGGCCTCCTCGCGGGTGCCGGTCACGATCACGCGGCCGTCGCCAAACACCGACAGCTGAATCCCCGGCTCCACGTCCAACCGCACGAGCCACGGATTGGCCGTAACCCTTCCCACGCCCCGCAGCCGTACGGCAAGCGAAGTCAGATCAATCTCGCCGGCCCCGGCCGGAGCCACCTGCACTGCATCGCGGCCACAGAGGGCTGTCGGTGTGCCACCGCGCCGACCCTCGAGCCACGGAAAATCCGCCTGTCGGCAGGTTTGGCAGCCGGCTTCGGCCAGGGGGGAAAGGTCAATTCGTCGCCATGCCCCTTCCCAGAGGTCGCAGGCCAGAAGGGCATTTCCCACATCGGCCGCGCCGACCAGCAGCTTCATGGCTTCGGCCGCCTGCACCGCCCCGACGACCAGCGCCGCCGGGCCGATGATTCCGGCCGACTCGCAGGTGGGCAGCGATCCGGCAGCCGGTGGATCGGGGATCAGGCACCGCAGGCAGGCGGTGATGCCGGGCCGCACCGCGAGTACCCGCCCCTCGGCACCGATGGCCCCGCCGTGCACCCAGGGAATCCGGTCGCGGCAGGAGACCTCGTTGATAAGAAACCGTGTCTCGAAGTTGTCGGTGCCGTCGACGATACAGTCGACGCCCTCCAGCAGCCGACCGGCATTCCGCGACGACACGTCGGCCACGGCGACCTCGATCTGGAGACTACTGTTGATGCGCTCGAGTTGCCGCTTCGCCGCCACAGCCTTGGGCAATCCGTCGCGGAGATCCTGCTCGTCGAAGAGCACCTGCCGCGGGAGGTTGCTGACTTCAGGAAGATCACGATCGATGAGCCGCAGCATCCCCACGCCCGCCCGCGCCAGCGCCAGCGCGGAAACACTCCCCAGCGCCCCGCACCCGACGATCGCCACCCGACTCTGCGCGAGCCTCTCCTGCCCCGCTTTCCCGAGCGGCCCGAACCGCACCTGCCGCGAATACCGCACCGCGTCAAAAGCCATAGAGACACTGCCTCACGGGAAGCCCACCCACTGAGCCTGCCGCGCCTAATAACGAAAGGCGAGGGGTCGCCCGTGCCGGAGAGCCGGCGTTGGCAGCGAGCGCAGGCAGGATGCCGAAAGCGAAGCTGGCATCGAGTAGGCGAAGGCCTGGAGGGCCACAGCGAACGTCCGGCGAAACGGCACGGGCGACCCCTTGCCGGTTGGGCGAGGTGACATGAGAACCCACCCCAAGGAGCCGTGTCAGGTCAACAACCACGCCAGCAGCCCCTTCTGCACGTGCATCCGGTTGGCCGCCTCCTCCACGACGACGCTCTGCGGCCCGTCGATCACACCATCGGTGACCTCCTCGCCACGGCGGGCCGGCAGGCAGTGCATGAAGAGCGCGTCGGGGCAGTGCTTCATCAGGGCCTCGTTGACCTGATAGGCCCGCAGATCCTGCATGCGACGCGCCCGCTCCTTCTCCTGCCCCATGCTCGCCCAGACGTCGGTGTAGACGACGGATGCCCCGGTCACCGCCTCCACCGGGTCGGTCGTCTGCACGATCTCGGCCTGCGGCACGACCGCCGCGAGATGGCTGCAGAAGGCCGGCTCGAATTGGTAGGCCTTCGGCGCCGCCAACACGAATCGCATCCCGAGCAGGCCGCAGAGCATCGCGAGCGACCGGGCCACGTTGTTGCCGTCACCCACGAACGTGAGCGTAAGCCCTGCGACTCGGCCGACGTGTCGCTTGAGCGTGTAGATGTCGGCCAACGCCTGACACGGATGGCAATAGTCGGAGAGGCCGTTGATCACCGGCACCTCGGCCACGGATGCCAACTGCACGATCGTATCGTGAGCCTTCGACCGGCAGACGATGACGTCGACATACTCCGAGAGCACCCGACCGAAGTCGGCGATGCCTTCGCGGCTCGACGCAAAGCCCGTATCCTCACCGAGAAACAGGCTCGACCCGCCGAGGTGCACCATCGCCGCCTGGAAGCTGACCCGTGTCCGCAGGCTCTGCTTCTCAAAGACGAGCGCCAGCACCCGCCCCGGAAGCAACGCGTCGCGGCGGCCCTGCTCGTATTTTTCCTGCAGGTCGGCGGAGACGGCGAATACGGCCTCGACCTCGTGGGCCGAAAGATCCTCGGGAACGACGACGTGACGCATGGCGGGGAACCCTGCTGCAAAAACCACGGATGACTAACCGCGCGATGCGACTTCGACAATCGCGTCGGCCAGCCTGTCGCAGCCGTCGCGAACCTCGTCCGGCGTGATCGTCATCGCCGGAAGAAGGCGGATGACCCGTCCCTGCGTGCAGTTGACCAGCAGCTTGCGATCCATGCAGGCCTGCACCACGGCGGTGCCGTCGATCGACAGTTCGACCCCGATCATCATCCCCAACACGCGGACATCGGTGACGGCGTCGCACCGGCTCTTGAGGGAGGTGAGCCGCTCGCGAAAGATTTCGGCAGCTGCTGCGACGTGGGCCAGCAGCCCGTCTCGCTCGATCATCTCGATGGCGGCGATACCGGCGGCGGCGGCCAGCGGGTTCCCGCCGAACGTGGAGGCATGCATGCCAGGCCGAAGATGCCTGGCCAGATCGAGGGTGGTAAACATGGCTCCTCCAGCCACTCCGGCACAAAGGCTCTTGGCGAGCGTCATCACGTCGGGTGTGACGCCGAAATGCTGGTAGCCAAACCATTTGCCGGTGCGTCCGCAGCCACACTGCACCTCGTCGAACACAAGCAACAGGTCATGCTCGTCGGCGATTCGCCGCAGGCCCTGCAGAAAGCCCTCCGGCGCAGGCACCACGCCCCCCTCGCCAAGGATCGGCTCCACCATGATGCCACCGGTGTGCTCATCGACAAGCCGCTCGACGGCTTCGAGGTCACCGTGCGGCGCGTACTGAAAGCCGGCGACCATCGGCCCCAGACCCTCGTGGTACTTCGGCTGGGCGGTGGCCGACACGGCTCCCATCGTGCGGCCATGGAAGCCGCCGGTGAAGGTGATGATCTTGTACCGCCTTCCCTCCGAACGAAGGCGAACGAGCTTGATGGCCGCCTCGTTGGCTTCCGTACCAGAGTTGCAGAAAAAGGCCTGGCCACCGAAGGAACGCTCGGAGAGCATCTGCGCCCACTTCCCCTGCGGCTCGATGTACCAGGTGTTGGGCACGTGGATCAGTTTGGCCACCTGCTCCTGTACCGCCCGCACGACGTGCTCGGGGCAGTGCCCCAGCAGATTGCAGCCCCAGCCAGGAAACAGGTCGAGATACTCGGCCCCCTCGGCGTCCCAGACTCGCGACCCGACGCCCCGTTCGAGGCAGACGGGGTAGCGTCGGTAGTTGGGCACGACGTAACGGTCGAAGACGTCAATGACTGCCTGCGTCTTCTCGCCGACGAGGGAATGCATCGCATCGATGGTAGCCACGGTTGGATACTCCCGGAAAAAGAATGCGGTTAGCGGGCACCGGCGACGGCTGCCGCGCCGTTGGAGGCCAATTCCGCGGCATCGTCCCGAACCAGTTCCGTGCCCACGCCGCTGGTCGTGTAAATCTCGAGCAGCAACGAGTGTCGTAGCCGTCCATCAATGATATGGATCTTCTTCACGCCCTGCTCGAGCGTGTGGAGACAGCCCTCGATCTTGGGAATCATGCCGGAAGAGATCGTGCCGTCGGCGATCAGTCGTCGGGCCTCGCTGGCGGTGAGCGAATGAACGAGGCTCTCCGGGTCGTTCACGTCGCGGAGCACCCCGGGAATGTCGGAAAGCACGATGAGTTTCTCCGCCCCGAGTGCAGCGGCCACGGCGGTGGCGGCCGTATCGGCATTCACGTTGAGCTTTTCGCCGTCAGGACCGAGCGCCATCGAGGGGATGACTGGCACTTGGCCGGCGTAGGTGAGGTTGTCGATCGTGAGTCGGTCGACGCGGGTCACCTCGCCCACGTTCCCAAGATCGACTAACTCACCATCCGCGCCAGTGAGCATGAGTTTCTCACCAAAAAGGACATTGGTGGAGAGAAAGTTCAGCGACATCGCCCGACCACCGTACTCCTCGATCTTTGCCACGAGTTCATGATTGACGTCCGTTGCCAGCACCTTTTCGACGATGTCCAGTGTGGCCGTGTCGGTGTAGCGACGGCCTTGTACGAATCGCGGTTCGATGCCGGCGGCGTCCATCGCCCGGCTGATCGCCTTTCCACCTCCATGAACGACGATGATCCGCATGCCCAGCGTCGACATGAAGACGATGTCGAGAAGCAGGTGTCGCAACGACTCAGGATGCTCGACGACGCTGCCGCCGAGTTTGATCACCGTGGTGGTATCGCGAAACTTGCGGATCCAGCCGAGGGCCTCGATGAGGGTGTCGGCTTTCTGGATCGCCTTCTGCTGGGCTTTGGTGATGGAGGGTGTCGGCACGGAGCGGCATGTCCCTGCTGGTGGAAAACCTCAGATTGTACCAACCGCCGCCGCCCCGCAAACGGCTAAAATATGACCATTAATTGTGTCTGGATGGCGGTGCCGCTGTAGCCAGCCCGGTAGGGATAGAGCAGGTTTTGGGCTGGGTTGTTGTTCATGTGAAGCGCCTCGAGCGTGAGCCGCGCCTGACGAGATCGCTTGAGGTACCAGTTCAGGCCGCCACCGTATTCCTGCCCGGTTCCATACGGGCCCGTCACGACGCTCGACCGCGCGTAGGCCTCGTAGGTTCGCGGCACGAAGCACCACGACAGATAGGCGAGCCCGCCCTGGTCGAAGATGCTCGATCGATCGAACGTGCCCACACCCTGAAAGTCATCAAGGAGACGGAAATAATATTCGAAGGCCGCGCCCCAGCCCCGCCACTTCCAGGCGGCATCGATGGTCGCCAGTTGATAGACGCACTGCTCCAGAGTGCTGCCCGCGCCGAGCGCCCCCTCCTTCGACAGCCGCGTGCCGTCCGAGAGCCTGAGGATCGTATCTTCCGGATTGTTTCCGACAACGGGCTGGAGGTTTGTCCGCGCATAGACACCGCTCGTGCCAAGCCGGACGACCGCGTCGTCATGGTGCTCCATGTCAGAGAGTCCCAGCCCAAACGGCCCCCAGGGCTCCCACCAGGTGTTGCCGGCCCAGGCCATCGACGTGCCACGACGGAGAACACCCGTGGTGCCGCCATCGATGGCGTTCCATGCGCCGGCCACGTAGTGCACGGTACCCTCGGCGAGGTTGCCGATGGCCTGCACACCCGGGCTGAAGCCGGGGCGGAAGAAGGTGTTGGCCATGCTGCGGTCGATGCCGAGCGTCCACTGCGAGGTCTGCTGCCATTCCCGCGATCCCGGCACGATCGTCATGCCGCCACCAAGGGTGGCGGCGTCGCTGAACTTCCAGCCCATCATCCCGATCGGGACGACCCCTGACCGGATGCCAGCATTGGTCGTGCCGAAGAGGGCGAAGTTGTAGAGCAGCCGCTCGTCGAGCACGTGGCCGTGAAAGGAGAGCAGAAAGCGGTTGATGTTGAACGTATTGATGTTGGTGATGGGCAGTGTCTCGCCCGTCGAATCGGTCCATTCGGTCGCGCTGCGGGCGAACTCGAACCACCGCAGCTGCATGTATCCGCCGAGCGCCATGCCGAAGGGGAACTCCCCCTTTCGTGGATTGGTCTTGAGAAACAGCAGGCCCTTCGGCGGCGCGAGATCGGTGGCCGGGATGTATTGCGGCCGCGGAATACCGGCCAGACGGGCGGCCACGGCCTCATCGACGAGCGCCTGGATGTATGCCTCCTGGGCAGGGTCCTCGTGTGTGATCGCCTCCTCGAGATACTGCACCTGGTCGGCGTCGGGCTCGGACAGGGGGGCCAGCGGCCCTGCCGATTCCTCGCCCCAGCCATGACGACAGCACACCGCCGTGACGACTGCCAAAGGCAGCGTCAGCCACCATGTCGAGCGTGGGCGCAGACGGAGACTGTGCATGGAATAACCCACCCTCAGCATCGGGTGGGTTTATGCCGATCCTGCAGAATTTCCGCTTTCGGCAGGCGGGGCAAGATGAGCCGATTAGCGACGTCCCCAGCCAGGCCCGCTCGTCACCGCGGCAATTCCGGAATGCGCCACAAGACCGAACCCGACCTTGTTTACCACGTCGGCCACGTTGTAGATGAGTTCGCGGACGTCACCACCGCCACCGAGTGACAGCAGAAAACCGATCGGATACACCGCCCAGCCGATCAGCACGAACAGCCTCAACACCCGCAAGCCCGCCGCGAGGTCCGCAGGAGCTTCATCCATGGCCCGGCTCAGCGAGACAAAGAGCACTCCGACGATGGCGAGTTCACATCCGCAGGAAAGCAGGAAGAACGGAGCCCACTGGGCCCACGGCAGGCCGCTGTTGAGCATCACCTCGGCCGCAAACCCGAGGCCGATCATTGCCAGGTCCAGGCCGATCAGCGTTCCGAAGACCCACTTCGACTCCTGCCACATTCCGAGGAGGAGCGGGAAGAGCAGCAGGAGCAGTGGTGTGGTGAGCACCCAGTCGACGTAGCGAACCGCCGTCGGAAAATCGCCTCGACTCGCCTGATAGACCTGGGTCATCCAGTGGTAGTTGACGCAGGCGATACCGCAGACAAGCGCCGACACGGTGATGGCCGTAAAGTTCTCGGAGTCCAGATCCCCGCGGAAGAGCATCAACGCAAAATAGGCGGCGCCCGCTCCCATTGCCACCGTCGCCGCAGCAAACGTGTAGAGCGTGAGCGACACGATCGGGTCATCAAGATTGAAGGCCATGGACAATGAGTCCGCCGAGGCAATGAGTGGCAGGCACGAGGTCATGACGATCCTTTCGCATGGAGATAGGTCTGAAACAGGGATTGCAGCCGCTGTTTGTCGAAGGGTTTGACCACGAAGTCGATCGCTCCGAGCTGAATGCACTCGCTCAACTTGGCACGTTGATCGATTGCGCTGATCATCACGACATGGGCGTCGGGGCTTTCCTGCCGGATCGTTCGCAGTGCCTCCACGCCATCCATCTCCGGCATCACGATGTCGAGTGTGACGAGATCTGGCTTGAGCTCACGGTACCGAGCCACCGCCTCGACGCCGTTGATCGCCTCCCCGGCGATCTCCCAGCCGGCATGGCGGGCGGTGTCCTTGATGATGGCCCGCATGATCAACGCATCGTCAACGACCAGAAGCCGTTTTTTCTCAGGGGTCTTGCTCATATCTTCAATTTCCTGCCACTCAGAGTAGTTCCACGGGGAATCCCATCGTTTCAACTCGAATCGCTCCGGTACCGACATCGACGCTCATCCGTCGCCCTTTTTCGCCACCACAACAGCGCGCCAGGACGGGAATGCCTCGCTCGCTGAGAATTCGCTCCACGGCAGCGACGTTGTGGTCGCCGATCGTGATTCCTGTTTGGAAGGCGAACATTCTCGCGCCCCCGACCACCTTGGCGGCGAGCCGCAGGCTGCGGCGGCCTGCCAGCTCTTCGAGAAGGCGAATGATTTCTGGGATGGCAGTGTCCGCATACTTGCCAGCCGGCTCCCCCTTCCCCTTCGAGTCGGGAAGAACGATGTGGGCCAGGCCGGCAACCTTCTCTCGCTGGCAATACAGGGCGAGCCCCACGCATGAGCCGACGAACGTGCGGAGCGAGCCGTCGCCCTTGGCAACACCGATCTCACCCATCCCGATGGCGTTGGTGTGAAACGCACTTTTGTCGCCTCGCGTGTCGGCCTCACTCGGCATGATCGGCCTCGGGCACGAAGATGAGGGAACAGGTCACAGGCGAACCTGCAATCGCGAAGTCGCTGTGCGTGAGAAACACCTTGTCGCTGGAGATCGCCTGCGTCATCACGATGCTTTGCATCACCGCGGCGGCATAGTCTCGTATGAACCACGGAGGCGACGGCATGATGGCATCGGTTTCGCCAGACTCAGCAGGACGAGCGACCGTGTTGAGGTACGCACACCCGATAATGTTGGCGGTTTCGACCAAAGCCGAGCGCTGGAGGTCGTCCCAGTCACGCCCCGATCCTCCTGCTCCGGCGAGGATCATTTCCGCCAGCGCCAGCCCACTGGTGTCGTCACAGGTGAGGACCAACAGGCCAGTGAAGGGGCCGGTGATGTGCATCGCGCACGCCACCAGCGGCAGATCGCCGGCGCCCAGCATGCCGACGGCTTCCGGTAACGGCAAAGCAGCGACGGTGTTGATGGCGATCGTGGTCGGCCGACCGAGCCACTTGGAAAGGGCGGCTGAAGCCTCGACGGCGGCGCATCGAAAAATCTCTTGCTGCTGCGTGAGGGAGTAGGCGGTCATGAATGGCTCCTCTGCGATTCCGACGATGCGTTGGCCTCACCGACATCGGCTCGTTGTATCGTGTCGAGGCAGTTCGCGACATCCAGGAGCAGGCAGACTGAGCCGTCCCCGAGAATGCTCGCGCCGCCAAGTCCACGCACGTGCGCGAACTGCTCGTCCAACGGCTTGACGACGATGTCTTGCCCCCCGAGCAAAGCATCGACCCGCAGCCCCACCGTCCGCCGGTTCGCGGTGAGGATGACGACGGTATCCGACACGCTCGTCGCGGCAGACGGCTCGCCAGACCACGAGAACAGGTCGTCGGCCGTCACGACCGGCAGCATCTCGCCGCGGACATCGCAGATCTGGCGTCCGCTCACCCTCACCTGAGCCTGGCCGGTGATCGAAACGATCTCCCGCACATTCTCGATCGGCACCGCCACGACCCCCTGCGGGAGCCGGAACAACATGCAGCGAGTGATCGTCAGCGTGAGTGGCAGCCGAATCGTGAAGCGGGTGCCCCGGCCACGGGTCGATTCCACGTCGATCGAGCCGTTGAGGGCGGCGATTTTTGTGCGGACGATATCCATACCCACACCACGGCCCGAAATGTCACTCACCGCCCGGGCCGTGCTCAATCCCGGCTGCCAGATCAACTCGATGAGGTCCCGCTCCGCGAGCGCTTCAACCGTGTCAGCCGCAAGGAGCCCGCGATCGACGGCGATCTGCCCCACCCGCGCCGTGTCGATGCCGCCACCATCATCTTCAACGGTGATAAAGACACTATTGCCCCGATGAACGGCCACGAGTCGTACCGTGGCTACTTCGGGCTTTCCATGCCGCAGCCGCACGTCGATCGGCTCGATGCCGTGGTCGATACAGTTGCGCACGAGGTGGTTGAGCGGGTCACCGATCTCGTCGATCATCCGCTTGTCGAGTTCGGTTTTCTCGCCGACGATGTCGAGGTGTACCCGCTTGCCGAGTTCCATCGCAATGTCACGAACAGTGCGACGAAACCGACTGAACAGAGGCCCCACCGGCACCATTCGCGTATTGAGGATGCCCCGCTGCAGGCTGTCGGAAACCCGGGCCAGCTGATCGATCGCGGCCATCAATTCGGCAAATCGCTGGCGGCTATCGTCCCACAGCCGAGCATGCTGGTGCAGCGTTTCCATCTGCTCGAGAACATCGGTGACCGTCACGGCGAGGGCGGGATCGACATTGTCGCGCACCTCCTTGAGGGCATCGCTCACGCCCTGAGTGCGAACGGCAAGCGTCGTCTTGCCAAAGGCAGGAGCCATGTCACCCGCCAGTTGCGACAACCGCGCCCGGTTGACCACGAGTTCCCCGGTGAGGTTCAGCAGCACGTCGAGGCGATGCACATCCACCCGCACCGTCTCGACCAGCCCGGCCGATGCCCGCCCCTTCTCCGGCCTTGCTGGCTGGACATGGGGAAGATCCGGTTCAGGCCCCCGGGCACTATTCGGGGGCAGCGGCTCATCGTCATGGCCCTCCACGTCTTCAGCCCCCCCCTCATCGGCTCCGCTGATTGCAACTGCAACGGCTCGTGTACCCGGGGGCACCGATTCGACGACCACATCCACCACACCATCAGGACGGCACGCGGCCGCCACGTCCTCCGCGGCCACTGCCGAGCGAAGTACGGCCTCGAATGCCGGCAGGCCGACGATGTCTCGCAGCGTCGAGCGTGGCGGTTGGAGGTCGACGATGGCACCAAACTGCTCGAGGCGTGTCAGGATCAACTCGGCCTTCATCTCCGCCATCGGGAGGGCGGGAGCAAATTCCACGCGAACCCGCCAATCGTTCGCGACACGTTCGGTCTGTGACGCAAGATCCTTTCCCGGCATGATGCCCGTCGTGCGGGCCCGAGAATCGGTCACGGGCGGTGCCGCGGCGACTCCAGCACCGGATCGCTCCAACGCCTTGACCTCGTCGAGGAGGTCGCCGGCGCTGTCCAATGGCTCTCCTGTCCGAAGGTGTTCGCTGCACGTCCGCAGGAAGTCGATGCAGCGGAGGACCACGTTCATCACCTCGCCATCGAGCACTCGCCGCCCTGAGCGGAGACGCTCGAAGTGCGACTCGAGGTGGTGCGTCAGCGTGGTGATGCGATCAAGCCCCAGCAGTGCCGACGATCCCTTGATCGAGTGGATCAGTCGAAATGCTTCATTGAGCCCGGCTGCATTCGTGGGGTCGGCCTCGAGGGCCAAGAGCGTATTGACGAGGGCATCGAGCTGCTCGCCCGTCTCATCGAGATAGAGCCGCAGGTACTCGCTCATCTCCTCGGCAGGAAAATCACCCGAGGCGGATCCTTCATGGTCACTCATGGTTCGAGCCTCACCCTTGTCAGACGTCTGGCTTCCGATAGATGAACGTCGATTGTTTCTCCAGTCCGTCGAGCATGTCGAAGATGCCGTCGGCCGGACCGACCACCAAAAAGCCCCCGGGCGCCAACGCCTTGATCAGATTGCGAACGGCCGTTTTCTTGCTCTCGCGATCGAAATAGATCATGACGTTGCGCACCAACACAACGTCCTGACGCGGCCCCGGTAAGGGTTGGAGCAAATTGTGCCGACGAAACTCACACATCTGCCGCAGGTGCGACCGCAGTTCCCACTGCTCCCCGCTGGCATCAACCTTGAAATGCTTCCGCAGTCGCTCTGATGACACATGCTCGAGCGATCGACGCGGATACTGAGCTGCGCGGGCGGCCGCGAGCGCTGTCTCGCTGATGTCGGTCCCCAACAGCGAAAGCCTCCAGCCGCTCAGCCGGACCGCGGCCTCAGTGAGGCACATTGCCAACGTGTAGAGTTCGTCGCCCGAGCTGCAGGCAGCCGACCACACGTGAAGCGACCGATCGTGCCGTCCCGCGCGGGCCCGAGCGATCAGGTCGTCGAGAAACGGCCCCTGAAACCAATCGAAGTGGCTGGCATGCCGAAAGAAGTGGGTCTCGTTGGTGGTGACGGCGTCGATGAAGTGCTCGAGTTCGTTCGGCAGCATTCCCGTGGTCAGACGCGTGTAGTAGTCGTCGAAGGACTCGATGCCAAGCTTCTTCAGCCGTCGACGAATCCGGTTGCTCAGGAGAGTAACCTTGCCGTCCTGCATGCAGATACCAGTCTCGGCATAGATGAAGTCTCGAAACCTCGAGAATTCATCAGGGCTCAACCGCGTCAATTCCCACACGATCTTCCCAACCTCCTGTCGGACGCCGATCTCTAGACCTTAAATCGCTTGACAAGGTCACGAAGCCCCTGTGCCTGCGCGCCGAGTTGCTCGGCGCTGGCGGCCATTTCCTCAGCGCTGGCCGCATTGGATTCGGTGGTCTGTGAGACCGAACGAATGGCGAGTTTGACCTCCTGGGCGTTGGCCGTCTGCTGTTCGGTCGACGCAGCAATTGCGGAAATACCCATGGCTGTTTTGGCCACGGCAGCGACGATCGACTCCAACGACTGCCCGACCTTCGACGACAGTGAGGCGCCCTCGTGAACCCGCTTCGTGGACTCTTTAATGAGGATCGTGATCTGCTTGGCGGCCTCGCTCGAACGCTCGGCAAGTTTCCGAACCTCATCGGCAACCACGGCGAAGCCCAGCCCGTGCTGGCCCGCCCGGGCAGCCTCGATGGCGGCATTGAGCGCAAGCAAGTTCGTCTGGCTGGCAATGTCGCCGATTACTTGAATGATATCGTTGATCTGCTCCGAAGACTTTTGGATCAGGTTCATCGCCGAGATGGCGTCGGCCACGGCAATTCCACCCGTCTCGGCCATGCTCGATGTCTCCGCCGCCTGCAGCCGTGACTGGAAGGCACTCTTGCTGATCGTGTCGATCGAGTTGATGAGTTGCTCCACGGCAGCCGTCATCTCCTCCACGCTGGCGGCCTGCGACTGGGCTCCCTCGCTCATGCCACTCGCGCTCTCCGCGATCGTGCGGGCCCCTTCGTTCTGCTGATCAGCGGCCTCAGAAATCTGACGCACCAGCTCTCGGAGGTCGGTGAACATGCGGCGGGCGTTGGCGGCCAGCAGCCCCATGTCATCGTCGCCGGAGAATCCAATTTCGGCGGTGAGGTCTCCGCTGGAGGCGGCGGTGAAGACATCCACGAGCGCCTTGACCTTCTGCTCGAGATCCTCCTTGATGACGACGAGCTGGTGTTGCTGCTCCTGCTCCTTTTCTTTCGCACGCACCTGTTCTGTGATCACCTCCCACGTCACGAGCGGGCCGAGGAAGCCGCCATCGTGATCGCGGAGTGCCGATGTCGTGAGGTCGAGCCACTCGTCACCAAGGGGAAACCGCGTTCGATGCGGCAGGTTTCTGGGGTCGGCGACGATGCTTCGTTGATGCTCCGGCCGCTTGTGAAAAATGTCGAATGACTGCCCCACGATCTCATCGGCGCGGCAAGGAAGAAATCGTTCGAGCTGCCGCAAGGACTCGACGGAAGCCGGATTCATGTAGGTGATCGTGCCCTCGCGGTTGGCGACGATGAGTCGCACGCTGGTGTTCTCCACCATCTGCGAATAGAGCTGTTGCAGTTTCTGGTCTGCCAGCCGCGCCTCGGCGGCCGCGGTGACATCGACCGCAAATTTCACCACGCCGATCGTCTTGCCACGATGATCAAAGACCGGATTGTAGGTGGCCTGGAGAAAGACCTCCCTGCCGTCCTTGGCGATGCGCCGATACTCACCCGACTGGAAGGTGCCAGCCCGGAGCTGATCCCAAAGGTCGCGGTACTCGAGGCTGGATCGCGTCGCCTCGTCGACGAAGATGGAGTGGTGACGCCCGCGGAGTTCTGCGAGTGAATAGCCCATGACCCGAATGAAGTTCTGATTGACGTCGACGATCGTGCCGTCAGGCATGAATTCAATCCGCACCATCGACCGGTCAAGGGCGTCGACAAGGTAGCGGATTGAGATCGCCTTGCTTGCGGCCATGGTGAAAAGACTCCTGGGGATGGAAAAACCGTTGCAGTGGTCCGTGGCTCTGTGAGCCGTCGCGCCTGATCGAGCAACTAGCCGTCGAACTGGGTCATGCCCATCCGATGGACCATTTCAAGTTTGGCGGGATCGAGGAGGCTCTCGACATCAAGAACAATGTGCAATTCATCGCCAATCCGAGCGAAGCCTTCGATGAAGGAGCGGCCCGACGTGGCAACCGTATCGGGAGCGGCATGAATCTGCTCGGCGGCAATCCGCATCACTCGCGTCACCGAGTCGACCGTGCAGCCGAGGGTCCGAGCGGCTACGTTGACGACGACCGTACGGGTCTCGGCATCGGCCGGCTTGGCTTCGAGGCCAAAGAGAAGTCTGAGGTTGATGATCGGAACGATGGTGCCACGAAGGTTTGTCACACCTTCGATGTATGCGGGAACATCGGGAACCCGGGCCAGGGCCGTCGGGATGACGATCTCCTGAATCCGCTCGATGCGGAACACATAGGTCTGATCGGCGAGGCGAAAGCCGACGAACTGCCCACCTCGGGCCCCGTCGGCGCTGACCACGACAGGGGCTAAACCAGCGGCATCCATAGTCGTGCTTTCCCCCGTTGACGAGGCTAACAGGTAGGTCGTGGGAGACCTCGGCCACACCGTCGCCGGTCTCCTGTTGGTATATAGCCCCCAAAAAAGCCACCCGCAAACTCGCGCCCCTAAAACAAGTTGCCTCAACCCTCAGATTCATTCCAGGCGGCACAGCTCCCCCGTTTTTGCAGCTCCTTGTGCGAGTGCTCATGGAGGGGATTCGCGGTTTCGTTTCGGAGGTGGGGCAAAAAACTTGTTCCATTCGACCGCTTGACGGCTCCCGCGGCGCGACTAGTCTTTATTTGGTTTCCCGATGATGCACGGCGGCATCATTTGATTTTTTAATCAAGGATGGAGAGATCGTGCATTTGGGACCGCATTCTGGCGGGTGATCGTGAATCTCAGGTCGCTCAAGGTCTTTTGCGACATCGTCGCCCGGCGGAGCTTTTCAAGAGCCGCCGAGGCCAATGGCATTTCACAGTCCGGGGCGAGCCAGGTGATCAGCCAGCTCGAGGGCCGACTCGGCGTGCAGTTGATCGAGCGATCGAAGCGGCCGCTCGTGCCTACCCGTGAAGGGCAGGTCTTCTACGACGGCTGTCGCAAACTGATCGCCCGGTACGAGGCGCTCGAGGACGAGGTCCGCACGCTCCACGAGGAAGTGGCCGGGCGTGTACGCGTGGCGGCAATCTACTCCGTCGGCTTGCATCACATGAGCCGCTCCGTCCAGGAATTCATGACGCGACACCCGAAAGCCAACGTGCGACTCGAGTACCTGCACCCCGAGCGGGTGCTCGAACTTGTCGAACAGGGTCAGGCCGACATCGGGATCGTCAGTTATCCGCGGAGCACGCGGGCCATCGAGGCGGAGCCGTGGCGGGAGGAGCCGCTCGTGTTGGCCTGCGCCCCTAGCAGCCCATTCGCCGGGCGGGTGCAACTCTCGTTGGCGGAGCTCGACGGCCAGCGGATGGTGGGATTCGATCCCGGCCTCGTCATCCGCCATGAAGTCGATCGAGTGATCGCCGCTCATGGCGCTGAGCCCCACGTCGTGATGGAGTTTGACAACATCGAGACAATCAAGCGGGCTGTCGAGATTGATGCTGGGGTTGCGCTCCTGCCGGAACCGACGCTAGGCCGCGAACTCGCCGCCGGCACGCTCTGCGCAGTCCGGATTGCGGGTGATGAACTCGTTCGCCCGTTGGGCATCATCCACGCCCGCGGCAAGCCGCTCGGCCCGACGGCACGGCGGTTCGTCGACCTGCTCCGCGACCACGCCGGGGATGCCCGCGGCGACGTGGCCGCCGCCACGGATCCCGCCGCCGTGGTCACGACCGCGTGACCCCCCGCGGGGCGCCAGCGAACCTCGCTGCCGGACAAGTCCAAGTCATCTAACCCAAGACAGCCAACACCCAACCAACAGCACGACGACCTCAGGTTTCACGAACGAAAGACAGCCATGAGCAACGAACGCCTCCCCGCTTCCGCGGCACCCGGCCTGCCCCCCGCCCGGGGTCTCTATGATCCCGCCTTCGAGCACGACTCATGCGGTGTCGGCTTCATCGCCCACATCAAAGGGAAGCGGTCACGCCAGATCGTCGACGATGCCGATCGGATGCTGCAGCACATGGAGCACCGCGGCGGCTGCGGCTGCGAGGACAACACAGGGGACGGTGCCGGCATGCTCACGGCCCTGCCCTATGAGCTTCTCGAGAAAATCGCCAGCCGCGACCTGGGTGCAACGCTGCCGGCCCGCGGCTTGTATGCCACCGGTGTGATCTTCATGCCGACCGATCCGACCGAACGGGCCGAATGCCGCCGCATCGTCAACGAGTGCATCACGGCCCAGGGTCAGCACCTCGTCGGCTGGCGGGAACTGCCTGTCGATCCCGATGCCGCGAATGTCGGACCGACCGCGCGGCGTTCCATGCCCCACTTCGATCAGGTCTTCATCACCGCGGCCGCCGGGCTCGACCAAGACGCCTTCGAGCGACAGCTGTTCATCATCCGCAAGTGGGTCAGTCGGCAGATTCGCGCGGAGAGCAGCCTGGCGCAGCGCAGGATGTTCTACATCTGCTCGCTGTCCACCAAGGTGATCATTTGGAAGGGCATGCTGCGGTCGATGCAGGTCATTCCGCTGTTCAAGGACCTGCAGGACCCCGACTACAAGACCCATCTGGCGATGGTCCACTCGCGGTTCTCGACCAACACATTTCCGAGCTGGGATCGGGCCCAGCCCTGTCGGTTCATGGCCCACAACGGCGAAATCAACACGCTGCGAGGCAACGCCAACTGGATGTTCGCCCGCCAGGGCGTGATGAAGAGCGACCTCTGGGGCGACGACCTGCGCAAGCTCTGCCCGGTCATCGAGCCCGACTGCTCCGACTCGGGCAACTTCGACAACGCCCTGGAACTGCTCTACCACTCGGGTCGCACGCTCCAGGAAGCGGTGATGATGATGATTCCCGAGGCCTGGCAAAACCACCACAGCATGTCGGAGGACAAGCGGGCCTTCTACGAGTATCACTCCGCACTCCAGGAGCCGTGGGACGGCCCGGCCTCGGTCTCGTTCACCGACGGCCACTACATCGGCGCCGTGCTGGATCGCAACGGCCTGCGGCCGAGCCGTTACTACGTGACCCACGACGATCGTGTGATCATGGCGAGCGAGGTGGGCGTCGTGCAGGTCGATCCCCGCGAGGTGAAGCACAAGGGTCGGCTGCAGCCGGGCCGCATGTTCCTCGTCGACTTTGAACAAGGACGAATCATCGCCGACGAAGAGCTCAAGGAGACCGTTGCGGCCAAGCGGCCCTACAAGGCCTGGCTCAAGCGTCAGGCCATCCACCTCGACGACCTCCCGCAGCGGTCGGTGCCCGGGCACTATGCCGACGATGAACTCCTCCGGCGGATGCAGGCCTTCGGTTACACCACCGAGACGATGCAGTTCATGCTCATGCCGATGCTCCGCGAAAAGCGGGATCCGATCGGCTCGATGGGCAACGACGCCGCCCTGGCCTGCCTGTCCGACAAGCCGCGGCTCGTCTCCGACTATTTCAAGCAGCTCTTCGCCCAAGTCACCAACCCGCCGGTCGATTCGATCCGCGAAGAGGTGATCATGTCGCTGGAGTGCTACATCGGCCCCGAGGGCAACCTGCTCGAGGCCACCGAGGAGCAGTGCCATCGGCTGTGCGTGCCCCACCCGATCCTCACGAACGAAGAACTGGCAGCCATCAAGGGCCTCGATCACCGTGGCTGGAAGACGAGGACGATCGACATCACCTATCCGCGCGCTGAGGGCGACGCCGGCCTGTGGCCCGCCATCGAGCGCGTCTGCGCCGAGGCCGCCGAGGCGATTCACGACGGCTACGCGCTGATCGTGCTCTCCGATCGCGCCACTGGCCCCGATCGAGTGCCGATCAGCTCGCTCCTTGCCACCGGGGCGGTCCATCATGCGCTCGTGCGGCAGGAACTGCGGACGCGAATCGGCATCGTTGTCGAGTCGGGCGAAGCCCGCGAGGTACACAATTTCTGCCTCCTCGTCGGCTACGGAGCCGACGCCGTCAATCCCTATCTCGCCTTCGAGGCACTCAGGCAGGCCCGCGAGGACGGACTCCTGGAAGACGAGTTCACCGATGAGAAGATCCCCGCGGTCTTTCGCAAGGCGGTGGCCAAGGGGATGCTCAAGGTCATGGGGAAGATGGGGATCTCGACACTGGCCTCTTACAAGGGGGCGCAGATCTTCGAAGCGGTGGGCCTCAATCGAGAGGTGATCGACACCTGCTTCGTCGGAACGGCCAGCCGGATCTCCGGCGTCGGTTTCGACATCATCGCCGAGGAGGGCATCCGGCGGCACGAACTCGGCTACCCGACACGCGAGGTCGAGTCACTGCCGATCCTGCCGAATGACGGCCAATTTCACTGGCGAAAGGAGGGGGAGGCCCACGCCTGGAACCCGCACACCATCGCCCAGATCCAACTGGCAGCACGAACCGGCTCCCGCGATGCCTATCGGCAGTTTGCCAAACTCGTCAATGAGGATGCCCACCGTAAGTGTTTTCTCCGTGGGCTGCTCACGTTCAAACAGGGCCGCACACCGGTGCCCGTCGACGAGGTTGAGCCGGCACGGTCGATCGTGAAGCGGTTCTGCACCGGGGCGATGAGTTATGGCTCGATCTCGGCCGAAGCCCACGAAACGCTTGCCGTCGCGATGAACGTGCTCGGTGGCAAGAGCAACACCGGCGAAGGTGGCGAGGATCCGGAACGGTTCAAGTGGTTTGATCGTCCGGAGCCGGAGCATCGCGAGATGCTCGATACGCTACAGAACCTCGATCAGGAGAAGGCCGCGGCCCAGGCCAACCAATACTCGAAGCGTTCGTTCATCAAGCAGGTGGCTTCGGGCCGGTTTGGCGTGACGAGCTGGTATCTCACCAATGCCGACGAGCTGCAAATCAAGATCGCTCAGGGTGCCAAGCCGGGCGAGGGGGGCGAACTCCCGGGCCACAAGGTCGACAAGATCATCGCCGCCACCCGTCACTCCACGCCGGGCGTGGGCCTGATCAGCCCGCCTCCGCATCACGACATCTACTCGATCGAGGATCTCGCCCAGCTGATTTTTGACCTGAAAAACTCCAATCCCTCCGCCGCGGTGAGCGTGAAACTCGTCTCGGAGGTGGGCGTGGGGACGATCGCCGCTGGCGTTGCCAAGGGACATGCCGACAAGATCCTGATCTCGGGCACCGACGGCGGCACCGGTGCCTCGCCCCTCACGAGCATCAAGTTTGCGGGCCTGCCCTGGGAACTCGGAATTGCGGAGACCCACCAGACGCTCGTGATGAACGACCTTCGCAGCCGCGTTCGCCTCGAGACCGACGGCCAGCTCAAGACCGGACGCGACGTCGTGATCGCCTGCCTGCTCGGAGCGGAGGAGTTTGGCTTCGCCACCGCGCCCCTGATCACGCTCGGCTGCATCATGATGCGGAAGTGTCACCTCAACACCTGCCCTGTCGGCGTCGCCACGCAGGACCCGGAGCTGCGGAAGAAATTCACCGGCAAGCCGGAGCATGTGATCAACTATCTGTTCCTTGTCGCCGAGGAGGCACGGGAGATCATGGCCAGCCTCGGCTTCCGCTCGATCAACGAGATGGTCGGGCATGTCGAGGTGCTCGAAATCGATGCCGCGGTAGAGCACTGGAAGGCCAAGGGGCTCGACCTCACGCCGATTCTCACGCCGGCGGTCGGCCCTCACGCGGATGTCGAAACCCACTGCACGATCGCCCAAAACCATGGCCTCGACGAAGTGCTTGACAACAAGCTGATTGAGAAGTCACTGGCGGCGATCCATGAGCGGCGGCCGGTGCGGTTTGCGATGCAGATCGAGAACATCGATCGGGCGTTCGGCACGATGCTCAGCCACGAGGTATCCAAGGCCAACGGCCAGGCCGGCCTGCCCGATGACACGATCCACATCGATGCCGTCGGTTCGGCAGGCCAGAGCCTCGGTGCCTGGCTCGCTCCCGGGATCACGATCGAACTCGAGGGCGATGCCAACGACTATGTCGGCAAGGGCCTCTCCGGCGGCCGGATCGTCATCTATCCGCCGCAGGCCTCCACGTTCAAGCCGGAGGAGAACATCATCATCGGCAACGTCGCCCTCTACGGGGCGACCTCCGGCGAAGCATTCATTCGGGGCATGGCTGCCGAGCGGTTCTGTGTCCGCAACAGTGGCGCGCGGGCTGTTGTCGAGGGAGTGGGGGATCACGGCCTGGAGTACATGACCGGCGGGCGGGTCGTGATTCTCGGCCCCACCGGCCGCAATCTCGCCGCCGGCATGTCGGGCGGCGTCGCCTACGTCTACGCACCGGATCGCGACGCCTTCCGCCTCAACTGCAACCTGGAGCTTGTGGATCTCGAAACCGTGCAGGATGAGGCCGATGTCTCCGAACTCAAGGAGCTCGTCGGCAAGCACGCCAACCTTACCGGATCGACCGTCGCGGCAGGCATCCTCGACACATGGGCGGAGTCGCTGCCGTCGTTCGTGAAGGTGATGCCCCGCGATTACAAGCGGGCGCTCGCCGAGATGGCGGCCGCGTTCGCAACCGCCGGTGCCGTGCCCGAGGAAGCCCTGGGCGCGAGCCCAGGGGCCTGAATGACCCTGTTCTTCAAACTTCAATCAACAGTCACACACTGAGGAGACATCCGATGGGCAACCCCCGTGGGTTCATGACCGTGGATCGGAAAACCTTTTCCGAGCGGGATCCGGCCGCGCGAATCGGTGACTGGAACGAGTTTCATGTCGACCTGCCAATCGTCGACCTTCAGCAGCAGGGCTCTCGCTGCATGGATTGCGGCGTGCCCTTCTGCCACACGGGTGACCTGATGGCCAACATGGCCGCCGGCTGCCCGGTCCACAACCTGATCCCGGAATGGAACGACCTGGTCTATCGCGGACACTGGCGGGAGGCGCTCGATCGGCTCCATGCGACGAATAATTTTCCGGAGTTCACCGGCCGGGTCTGCCCGGCACCCTGCGAGGGCTCGTGCGTGCTGGGCATTCATGAGCCCCCGGTCACGATCAAACAGATCGAGTGCTCGATCGTTGATCGTGGCTGGGAAGAGGGCTGGATCGTACCGCAGCCGCCGATCAGCCGCACCGGCAAGCGGGTGGCGGTGGTGGGCTCGGGCCCGGCTGGCCTGGCCTGCGCCGCCCAGCTCAACACGGCGGGCCATGAAGTGACGGTCTTCGAACGAGCCGACCGGATCGGTGGCCTTCTGATGTACGGCATCCCCAACATGAAGCTCGACAAGGAGAAGGTGGTGCAGCGGCGGGTGGACCTTCTGGCGGCCGAGGGAGTGATCTTCAAGACGGGCGTGGAGATCGGCCGGGATCTTCCTGCCAGCCAACTGCAGCAGGAATTCGATGCGATCGCCCTGTGCGTTGGCTCCACCCGTCCCAATGACTTCTTTGCAAAGACCCCGGGGCGAAATCTCTTCGGCATCCACTTCGCGATGGACTTTCTGACGTACAACACCCGCAGTCTGCTCGACTCGCATCATGCCGATGGCCACTACATTTCGGCCAAGGACAAGGACGTGATCGTCATCGGCGGCGGCGACACCGGCACCGACTGCATCGGCACCTCATTGCGGCACGGCTGTCGGTCGCTGGTGACCTTCGAGATCGTGCCGCAGCCACCGCTGGAGCGGGCCGCCAACAACCCCTGGCCGCAGTGGCCACGGGTCCTACGGAAGGACTACGGTCACGTCGAGGCGGCCGCGCGGTTTGACTACGACCATCTGCCCGGCAAACAACTCCCCGGCGACCCGCGGGAATTCTCGGTGCAGACGGTCGAGTTTCTCGGCGACGACGCCGGAAACCTGCGGGGAGTGAAGACGGTGCGGGTCGACTGGAGCAGGCCACAGCCGGGCGGTGCCCCCTTTACGGTGATCGAAGGGAGCGAGCAGGAATGGCCCTGCCAGATGGTGCTCATGGCGCTCGGCTTCGGGGGGCCGGAGCCGAGCGTGGCCGGGCAACTGGGCGTCGATGTCGATAAGCGATCCAACTTCTCTGCCGAGTACGGCCGCTACGCCACGAACGTCGCGGGCGTGTTTGCCGCCGGCGACTGTCGCCGGGGACAGAGTCTGGTGGTATGGGCGATCAATGAAGGTCGTGAGGCCGCCCACGCGATCGACACGTGGCTGATGGGCGCGAGCGACCTGCCCACCGTCCGCGGCAAGCAGCTCGTCGCCCACGGTTGACGCGGCTCGCACCGGGGTGATGTACGACTGTCACGAGTGATCGAGCCAGGTCCGAAAATTACTCCACCCAGACCTGAAAGGCTCCCTCGTTGTCGGTGAGGTCGCCGGGCGACTCGTTCACCTTGAAAAAGAGGGGCCCGTCGAAGGGAGCGACGAATTCCTCGCGTGCTCCTGCGGCGATGACGACAAACCGCGGCCGTGATCCTTCCGACGCGTCGTCAGGCCCAACCCACTGGGCAGCGAGAAGCCGGCCGATCGGCCGTCCCCGATACCAGTCGATGGAGATGCCGTCGGGTTCGGCCTGTAACTGACGGGTGGCCGCCTGCCCTGACTGGAGCCTTGCCGAGGCCTGTCCGACTTCGACGCGGCCGCTTGCCCGCATCGCATACCGCCGCCCACGTTCCAGATGCAGCCCACTATTCTGCCAACCCCGCCCGGCATCGACCAGCACTTCACGGGCCCCGTCGAGCGGCCCGCCTGCGGCCCAGTCAATGGCCGACCGAGAAAAATCGTAGCCGTAATCGACATCGTCGGTGAAGGCATCGAAGTCCCGGGCCGCGGTGGCGGCATCCCATCCCGGGCTTCGTGTCAGCCGCTCGGTGAAGTCACGATCGAGGGGCCCCTGCTCCGCTGTCGCAAACGCCGCGGCATGCCGCGGATGCAACGAGAGAAGAGCCACCGCCGCCCAGCTCGAGGCGTAGAGCTTCATGTCGCCGTGGGCCGAGCCCTGCGAGGCGAAGACGTCGTCGAGCCCCGGCATCTCGTTGACTTCCCGCAAGCGCCGAATCGCCTCGATCCGACCAAGTTGCTCCACATCCGCCGTGTCACGAGGCATCGGGGTGACGACCAACTGCGGGCTGCCATCGGCAACAGGCTCGAGTCGATGGGTCGCCAGAAGTTCGGCGATGCCTTCGGCATACCAGGCAGGCGTGTCGAGATCACGGAGTGAGATGGTGAAGGCATGCACGCCTTCGTGCAGGAGCAGGTGCCGCCGATAGGCGGCGTTGGTCTGATCCATCATCCAAAGCCGGTTGCGGTCACAAAACCCGTTGCTGAAGTCCGGCACACTGTCGGGCAGGAGGCCGGCCTCGCGAAACCGCTCGCGGTCGACCACCAGGCAGCC